>CAKUFI010000094.1 GCA_934647305.1 uncultured Clostridia bacterium
GGAAACGATTTTTTCTCTGGAAAATGGGATTTTCCGGCGAAAAAATCGCCCCGTGCCCACCGTACACGCCGCTGGGCGCGATTGAAAGTTCGAGAGGGTTGAGACCCTCTCGAGCTCTCCGGGGGGGCGACAGTCTGCCCCCTCCGCATATGCATACGGAGGGGGCCTTCTATGGTCGCATGGATCGCGCACAGGCGGCTCTGGGCACTGCCCGGCAGCGTGCTTTCAAGCGCCGCATTCGGGGAATTGCACATCTCCTGGCAGTATATTCCGCGGATCAAAGTGCTTTCCGGGAGAGCTCGAGAGGAGCCTTTCTCAGAAAGGCTGCCTCTCGAACGTCCCTTTTCTCAGAAAGTCGGCCTCCCCGGCGTTCCCCTCACAATTGGCCAACGATCAGCGAGAGCCCGGAGAGAATCAGCAGCACGATGATGACGCGCCTGACGACGCGCTCCGGCAGAAACTGCGCGCTCCTGATGCCCAGGAACAGGCCCAGCGCCATTGCGGGCAGCAGGCAGAGCGCCTGGGTAAACAGCGGCCAGGTCAGTATGCCCGTGCAGGTGTACAGAATCAGCCGGAAGGTGTTCTCGATCAGAAACACGACGCACAGGTTGCCCCGGAAGGCGGCCGGCTCGTCGGTCACGCGGCTCATATAGGCGGCCAGCAGCGCGCCGATGCCGTACAGGCCGCACAGCAGGCCGGACAGCAGGCCGATTGCGGCCAGCAGCGCCTTTGAGCCCCTTGCCCTGCCGCCCTTTCGCTCGCGCAGCAGCATCTCCGCGCCCAGTCCTACGATGACCGCGCCGAAGAGCAGCTTGATCTGCGACGCGCCCGCGGTTTTCAACAGGAAAACGCCCGGAATATTGCCCAGCAGCACCAGTCCCGCCACCGGCAGGCAGGTGCGCCAGACGATTTTTTTGCGCTCACGCCAGGCGATGACCACGTTGGCCGGGTAGCCCACGATCAGCTCCACCGGCGAGATGTTCACGTTGTCGCTCGTGAAGCTGAGCAGCGTGCTGAAGATCAGCGTGTTGGCAAAGCCGGTCAGCCCCTTGACGAAGTAGGCGAGCACGGTGGAAAACAGCATCCAGGGCATGGAAGACACTCCTTATCCGAAAACTTGAGAAAAAAAGGGAAGAGGACTCCTCAAAACGGGAAATTCCGCTTCGAAACAGGGACGATGGGTGTAAAAACTCCCTCTGACGCGGTGGACAGAGGGAGCGATGCGTTTACTTCTGCGCGTAGGTCGCCAGGCGCACGGGCAGGTAATTGAGCTTCAGGTCGAGCGACTGGTACTTGGCCGCGTTCTGAATGGAGCAGATGACGGTGTTTCCGTCGCCGCCCTGCTCGATGATCATCATCTTCGTTCTGGCGCTGTCCACCCAGTACAGGAACATGACCACGTGGTTGTCGCTGCACAGCAGCATGTCGCCGGTGCGCAGGTCGTCGTAGCTGTCCAGGTTCTTGTACAGGTTGGTCGCCAGGGCCATGTACTTGGTGCGCAGGTAGGAATTGCGGCTGTTCAGGCCCCAGTAGGCCATCGACACGAACGAGGAGCAGTCGCAGCCCACGTACAGCCCGTCGAGCAGGTTGTCCTGATTGAGCAGATAGTACCCCTTGCCGCTGTCTATATAGCGCTTCTCGGCGAGTGCCTTGTCCACGTTATACTGGCGATTCGGGCCGTTGTTCACGCCGCGCTGGATGTAGGGCAGGCCGTAGTACACCTTGCCGGGCTGATAGCTCTTCTCGGGGTACTTGACCGTCCAGTAGCGCTGGTAGTTGGGCGTCATCCACGGGAAGGCCTGCATCTTGAAGACCTCGTCGATCACCTTCTGACGCGAGATCGATTCGGAGTAGCTGATCACGCCCGCCTTGGCAAGGTTGATGATCTGGCTCAGCGCGCTCGCGCGGATGGCGTCGATCTTCTGCAGGTTGGCCGGGATGCCCGAAATGTCGGTCGTCCGGGCCGGGATGACGGTGGTCAGCCTGACGGAGGAGATGGCGAAGGTGCAGGCAGCGTACACGCCGTTTTTCGCCGAGGCGCGCACGGTGGCGGTACCCGCGCCCACGGCGGTCACCCTGCCGGTTTCGTCCACCCGGACCACGCCCGTATTGCTCGAGGTCCAGGTCAGATTCTGCGGGGCGGTGGCGGGGAAGACCGTGCCGGTGAGGGTCGCCGCGTTGCCCACGTCCAGATACAGCAGCTCGTCGGACAGCGTTACGCTGATCGGCACCAGCGGGTCGTACACCGTGACCGTGACCTTCGCATAGACCTTGCGGTCCTTGCGCGAGACGGCGGTGATGGTGGCCTCGCCCAGCTTCTTCGGGGTGACCACGCCGTCCCGGCTGACGCTCACCGCATCCGAGGAGACCTCGTAGTCGCACAGGCGGCTCGCGTCCTCAGGGGTGGCCTTCAGGGTCAGGCGGGCGGTTTCGTCCATCCTGAGCACGGTCTTGTCGCTCGACAGCGAGAAGGCTCTGGGCTTTTCCAGCTCATAGACCACCACGCGGATCGGGCAGAAAATCTCGGGGTCGTAGGTCGAGGCGGCATAGATAATGGCCGTGCCCGCGCGATGGGCGGAAATCAGGCCGTTTTTGTCCACGGAGGCGACGCGGCTGCTGCTCGAGCGCCAGGAAATGCCCTGCACGGCGGTCTCGGGCGCCACGTGCACCTTCGCCTGCCAGCTGTCGCCCACCTCGAGGCGCATGACGTCCTGCTCGGCGGAAATCGAGTCGGGGCTCTTGCCGTCGGTCACGGTGAAGGCCAGCTTCGCGACCACCTTCCTGTTGCGCACGGAGGTCACGGTGATCGTGGTCTCGCCGCGCTTGAGGCCGGTGACCAGGCCGCCCGATGTGACCGTGGCGATCCTCCGGTCGGAGGAGGTGAAGGTGAACTCGGCGCTGTGACCGGCAGGCACGGGCTTTGCGATCAGCTGCACCTGCTCTGTGCGCTGCACGGTGGCAGGCGAGGCGGACAGGTCGATCGACTCGGGCGCGGGCAGGTTCTCCACCTTCACCCGCACGGTCGCCAGCACGTTCCGGTTGACCCTCGAGTAGCAGGTAATCGTGGCCGTGCCGGTCTTTTTCGCGGTGATCAGGCCGTCCTGCGTGACCTGCACGCGGCTTGAGCTGCTCCTCCAGGCAACCGAGGTGTTGCGCGTTTCGGGCAGCACGCTCGCCGTGAGCTGGAAGGTCTCAGTGGGGTGCAGGAGCATTTCGCTCCTGTTCAGGGTAATGGACAGCGGCGCGTCCTTCTCCACGATCAGGATTTTCCGCGTCGCGCGGACGCGGGCGTTCTGCATGCTCGTGCAGGTGATGGTGACGCTGCCGGCCTTCTTCGCGGTGAACACGCCGTCCTGCGTAATCGAGCCGCGCGCCGCGGCGGAGCTTTTCCATTTCAGGAAGCGGCAGGAGTTCTCCGGCGTGCGAATCGCCTGAAAGTCGATCACGTCGCCCACGGTCACGACGGTTACGTCGGGCGTGAACAGGATTTTTTCAGGCGCGGAAGGCGCGGTCACGGTGACCTTCACCTTGGCGAGCACCTTTTTGTCGGCGGTCGAGTAGCAGGTGATCGTGGCCGTGCCCGCCCTTTTCGCGGTGATCAGGCCGCCCGTGCGCCCGACGGACACCGCGCCCGAGCTGCTCTTGTACTGCACGGCCTGCTTTGCCGTCGCTGGCAGCACGGTGGGAGACAGCTGAAAGGTCTCAAACCGCTCAAGGGAAAGCTCGGACGGGCAGTTGAGGGAGATCGAGTCAGGCAGGGTCGAGTCGATCAGCTTCAGCGTGACCGAGGAAGCGACCTTCGTGCGGCGGGCGGTGGCGGTGATGGTCACCGTGCCCCGGCCGCGGAAGGACACCTTGCCGCTCGAGGACACCCTCGCCACGGCGGTATTCGACGAGGCCCAGGTCACGCGCTGGGACGCGTCCGCGGGCTCCACACGGGCGCTGAGCGACAGAGACCTGGTCTTGGACAGGTCGAACGTAAGCGCTTCCTCCTGAACGCTCAGCACGACCATTTCAGGCTGCGCGTCGGCCAGAGCCGAGGGCAAAAGCAGCAGCGCCAGGCCGATTGCGAGGCACAAAAGCGCCTTAAGACGCGTCTTCATGCGTACACCTCCAAGCGAATCTTTTGTAAATCAGACGGGATTATTCGGGCTGATAGGCGACCAGGGTCGCGTCCTGCACGCCCTCGATGGACAGCAGCTTGCCGATCAGCGCGTCCTGCTTGTCCACGCGCACCTCGACAGTCATCTCCGCGCCGTTGCGGGAGACGGTCTTGGACTTGACCTGCATCACGCGCACGCCGCGCAGCACGCCGTTGATCTGGCCCTCCAGGCCGGGCACGTAGTGAATCACCAGCAGGAAGGCGTTGGTCGCCTTGAACTGCATCCGGCTCATCAGGAAGATCAGCGCGGCGATGCCCACGACCGTCATCGCGGCCATGAAGAACTGGCCCGCGCCCAGCAGGATGCCCATCGTCAGCGCCCAGAACATGTAGGCGGTGTCCAGCGGATCCTTGACCGCAGTGCGGAAGCGCACGATGGACAGCGCACCGACCATGCCCATGGACAGCTGGATGGAGTCACGGATGCACATGACCACCGGCGTGGTGATCAGGGTCATCAGGATCAGCGTCAGGCCGTAGTTGTTGTTGTACATCACGCCGCGGTAGTTGGTGCGGTAGGTCCAGTAGATGAACACGCCCACGGCAAAGGCCGCGATCAGCGAGAAGAGCACGGTGAACCAGGACGCGGGAGCGATGGTCTGGTTGGCGAACAGAGAGGCGATGGACGACTTGTTGTAGGTCGAGGTGGCGCTCAGAAGCGTGAACATGGGTTTTCTCCTCCTTATGTTGCGGTTTGCTTACTCGCCCAGCGGCTCAAACGAGCGGCAGAGCGTGTATTTCGAGATGGCGGACAGCTGGCTGGGCACGGTGGACAGAAGCGAGCGGATGTACTCGGGCAGGTAGCGGTTGTACTTGACCTCGAGGATCATCTTGCCGTGCAGAAGCGGGGGCACGCCGTTGACCTTCGCGTTGAACAGGTCGTGGCTGAACAGGCCCGAGTGCAGATCCTTGTCGAAGGTGATGCGGATGTCCTCGGCCGGGTGGGTGTAGGCCTCGCGGGTGTAGTCCACCAGCACCTGCGGCCGCAGCGCGCGCGTGCGCATTTCGCGGAACATGTCCTGCAGCAGCTGGTTGTTCGAGGCGTGCAGCCCGTCGCATCTTCCCTCGATCAGCTGGTCGCACAGCCGCCTCGTGATGCGCACGCTGTCCTTACTGATCAGGTCGCCGTGCTTGTGCTTGCGCTCCAGGAAGATCAGCTCGTCCGAGCAGTTGTAGATGCGGATGCGGTACTTGTTGCGGATCTCGATGCCGCTGATTTTCTGATAGTAGGCGCTGTCATAGGCGTCGTCAAAATACAGCGAGCGGATGAAGTACTCGCCGCACGCGTTGGCGTGCCTGTCCCGGTGCAGCACGGGGGAGAGCACCGAGCGCAGCTGATAGTAGGCCGGCAGGCTGATGAAGTACTTCACCTCGTGCCGCGGGTCGGGCATGCCGCTCTCGTTGGCGGCAAAACGGTTCTGCAAGCTCGATTCCTCCTTTACTGATTGGCTTTTCCGGGCGTGGGCGAGGTGCTGACCGCGAAGGTATCGCCCGTGCGCGCGTAGGACTGGTCGGTCTTGAGGTTCTCGTAGGACACGTGGTCGAGCAGCTGCCCCTTCGCGTTGTAGAGCAGCACGCTCTCGCCCTCGGCGCGCAGGCGGAAGTTGGTGTGATACTCGCCGTCCGCGTTTTTGTCCAGGCCGGAGGCGTACACCAGCAGGTATCCGCCCGGCTCGATCGTCACCGACGGGAAGCGCCAGCGCGAGGGCTTGTCGGCGTTGTCGGACAGGCCGTAGCCGGCCAGGTCGATCGCCTCGGAGGAGCCGTTGTACAGCTCGATCCAGTCATAGTAGTTGCCGTCCGCGGCCACCGCGCAGGAGCCGTTGCTGGGCATGAACTCGCTGATGACCAGCGGGCTGTTGTCCACCGGCTCAAGCGTGGTCAGCATGGCGTAGGCAAGCGACGTGTTCTCAAGGCCGGGGGTGTACTCGCTGGTGACGGCCCAGGTGCTTCCATCCTTTCGCGCGAAGCTCTGGTCGCTGCCCATGGCGGGAATGTTGATCGACTCGACCACCGTGCCCGATTCGTCGCACAGGATCAGCGAGTCGCCGGCGCTCGACAGCTTGAACGGCGCGTGGAAGTTTTCGCCGGCCTGGTTTTGCAGGCGGCCCGACGCGTACACGATCAAGTACTCGCCCGGGGCGATTTTCGTGTCCGCGGGGAAGGTGAACGCGGTCGCGCGGGACAGCTTGTCGGTCAGCGTCCAGCCGGAAATATCCACGGTCTTGCGGCCGTTATTGCCGATTTCCACCCAGTCGGGATAGGCGTTGCTCTCGTCGCTCAGCGCGGTCTTGTTCGAGGTCATGACCTCGCTCAGGATCACCCCGCGCGAGGAGACGATCTCGGTCACGCTCTCCGAGGCGCGCGCCTTTTTACTGCCCAGCCAGCCGTCCGGGAAGAGCACGTACTGCATCAGGCAGCCTGCGGCAATCACCGCGGCGCACGCGGCGAGCACCGGGATCAGGCGAGAAGGCCTGCGCCGGGCCAGGTAGGGGACCTTTTCAGGCGGCAGCGGGCGCTGAGGCGGCGGGGAAGCGGGGCGTCTGGGCGGCTGCGCCTGCGTCTGGGGCGGGCGGCGAACCGGCACGCCCTGCCGGGGCGGGTATCCCTGCTGCGGGCGGGGAGATTGCGCGCTCGCGCCCTGCCGGGGGGCGTATCGGCCCTGTCCGGACGGCCCGGCGGCTCCATAGGAGCGATAGGTTCCGTTTGGGTTCGTGTATGGCGGCGCGGCGGGCCGGCGGGGCGGCTGCTGCGGCGAGGAAGGTCGTTTCTGCACGATATTAGCCTCCTACACACAAAAAGTGCATGATATAAATATCATACACTAAGCTTGTCAAAAAGGTTTTGACAAGCTGGTGGACGGGGAAGCACGCTCCCCCGCCACTGCCACCCTCACCAGTTTTTGCTGAAATCTAAGAGATTTCCGGGCGCAAAAACTGCAAGGAAACGATTTTTGCTCTGGAAAATGGGATTTTCCGGCGCAAAAATCGTCCCGTGCCCACCGTACACGCCGCTGGGCACGATTGGAGGTTCGAGAGGGTTGCGACCCTCTCGAGCTCTCCGGTTTTTTCGGCAGTCTGAGTGCATGATATAAATATCATACACTCTTTTGACGCGTATTGCAACCGCCTGGACGCATTGTAACAGAAATTTTCGACGCTTCTCAGAAAACCGCGCCCGCGTTTCAGGCCGGCTGCTCCGCGCGATTTCGCTCCTGAACGCGTCCTCTACAGGTTCAGCAGCACGATGCCCGCGATGCTCATCAGCAGGCTGACGAGCGTCTTCGGCGTGAGCTTTTCCCTGTACAGGATCAGCGAGCACAGCGCGATGAGCGCCACCAGCGAGCCCTGCATGACCGGATAGGCCACGACCGACGGGATGTAGCCCAGGCTCCTGAGCATGAACAGGTTGGCCGCTACGGTGGTCACGCCCACGGACAGGGTGCACAGGGCATAGGGCTTTTTCGAGGCGGCGGGCAGCGGCTGCGCGCGTCGGGCAAGGGAAATGGCCAGGTAGATCGCGCCCGCGAACAGGAAGCTCCAGAAGTTGAACGCCGAGGGATTGGGGGACGCGTCAAGCATCTGATAGGCCTTCTGCGTCACACCGCACAGGCCGTTGGTGACCATCGCGCCCAGGGATAGCAGGAACCACTTGAGCGACAGCCTGCCCTCCCTGCGGCCCAGTCCGGTCATGACGATCACGACCACCATGCACAAAACCCCCGCCACGCGCAGCGCGGTCAGGCTCTCATGCCACAAAAGCAGGTTCATGACCACCGTGACCAGCAGTCCCATGCTCGAGAGCATGGCCGACAGCGAGAACGGCCCACAGGCGAGCGAGGCCAGGTACAGCGCGTTGGTCAGTACATAGCACACCGAAAACGCCGCGGATACCACAAACCCGACGGGGGAGAGCAGCGCCGCGCCGCCCGCGGGAATCAGGCATAGCGCGCCCAGCGGCAGGGCGATTCGGCTCATGCGCGCGGTCTCGGCCAGCGTGTTCGGGAAGCGGCGGGAGAATTCCTTGAAGGACAGGTTCTGAAGCAGGAACAGGAGTATTGCGACGATCAAAAACAGCATGACGTACCTCCCCAGGGCGCAAGGCCCTGAAAAAATCCCTGCGCGATGGGGCGCAGGGACTGTGAATGATGTGAACCGATTAGTACATGCCGCCCATGCCGCCGGCCGGAGCCTGGGGAGCGGGGGGATTCTTGTCGGGCAGATCGGCCACCAGGGACTCGGTGGTCAGCACCATGGCCGCCACGGACGCGGCGTTCTGCAGTGCAGAACGGGTGACCTTGGTGGGGTCGATGATGCCGCGATCGATCATGTCGCAGTACTCATCCTTCGACGCGTCGTAGCCGTAGCCCACCTTGCTGGAGGCCTTGATCTTCTCAACGATGACCGAGCCCTCCATGCCGGCGTTGGCCGCGATCTGACGAACGGGCTCCTCCAGCGCGCGCAGGATCATCGACACGCCGGTCTTCACGTCGCCGGACTGCTTGGAGACGATCTTGGCGACCGCCTTGGACGCGGCGATCAGCGCGCTGCCGCCGCCGGGCACGATACCCTCCTCCACGGCCGCGCGGGTCGCAGCCAGGGCGTCCTCAATGCGCATTTTGCGCTCCTTCATCTCAACCTCGGTTGCGGCGCCCACGTTGATCACTGCCACGCCGCCGGCCAGCTTGGCCAGACGCTCCTGCAGCTTCTCGCGGTCGTAATCAGAGGTGGTATCCTCGATCTGGCTGCGGATGGACGCGATACGAGCCTTGATTTCGGAGGAATCGCCGGCGCCTTCCACGATGACGGTGTTCTCCTTGGTCACCTTGACCTGACGGGCGCTGCCCAGCATGTCCATGGTGGCCTCCTTAAGATCCAGACCCAGCTCCTCGGTGATGACCTGGCCGCCGGTCAGGATGGCGATATCCTGCAGCATGGCCTTGCGGCGATCGCCGAAGCC
>CAKUFI010000095.1 GCA_934647305.1 uncultured Clostridia bacterium
GACGGCTCAAATCGTAGATTTGAGGCGCGGCACCTGGCCGGGGAGCTTGCTTCCCCGTCCACCAGCTTGTCAAAACTCTTTTGACAAGCTGGTGGGTCGGCATTGCCGACTCGCATCCCGCTGGGGGAGGTTCCGCTGCGCTACGCGCTCCCCCAGACCCCCACCGAAGTTTGTCTGCCGGTGCTCCACCGCACGCATTCGCGGCCGACGCCCCATCGGAGGTTTTCAGCATGCCAGACAGCAGGCGTTTTCCGGGCAAACACGAGCCTGGACGATCGAATCAGTCTTCCTTCTCCAGACCGCCTCAGCGCTCCGCCGGGGCGGTGCTGTTCACCCGGCGCGGGAGCGAGTGCGTGCTGGTGCGGTCGCGCACTGGCGAATGGGGCCTGCCCAAGGGACACCTGGAGGTGGGCGAGACGGAGGCTCAGGCGGCCGTGCGCGAGGTGCTTGAGGAAGCCGGCGCGCGCGCAAGGCTGCTTCCCGGCTTCCGCGAGGAAATCGCCTATTCCCTGCCGGGCGGCGAGCGGAAGGTCGTGACCTTCTTCGCGGCGGCGAGTGAAGAGGACGCCTTTGCGCCCCGCGAGGCCGACGTGACGCAGTCGGGCGCATTCACCCTGGACGAGGCGCTGGCGCTGATTCCGCACGAGGACGTTCGGCGGGTACTGCGGCACGCCTTCGCGCAATACACACACAACGAGGTAGCACATGGGTAAAACGCTGGTCATTGCGGAAAAGCCGTCGGTCGGCAGGGACATCGCGCGGGTGCTGGGCGCGAACGCGAAGGGCGAGGGCACGCTGAGCGGGGGCGACTGGATCGTTTCCTGGGCGGTGGGCCACCTGGTGACGCTGTGCGACCCGGAGGAGCTGAATCCGGCCTGGAAAAGGTGGTCGATGGAGCAGCTGCCCATGCTGCCCGAGGAGCTCAAGACCAAGGTCATTCCCGGCAAGACGCGCGCGCAGTACAACCTGCTCAAGAAGCTGATGAACGACAAGGGCGTAGATCGGATCGTGTGCGCGACCGACTCCGGGCGGGAAGGTGAGCTGATTTTCCGCTACATCTATCATCAGGCGGGCTGCAAAAAGCCGGTCGACCGGCTGTGGATTTCCTCGATGACCGACGCGGCCATCCGCGAGGGCTTCGCCGCGATCAAGCCAGACTCCTGCTACGACGGGCTGTACGAGAGCGCCCGCTGCCGCAGCGAGGCCGACTGGCTGGTGGGCATGAACGCCTCGCGCGCCTATACGCTGAGGTACGACGCGCTTTTGTCGGTCGGCCGCGTGCAGACCCCGACGCTGTGCCTGATCGTGCAGCGCGACCGGGAGATCGAGGCCTTTGTGCCGCGCGACTACTGGGAAATCCAGGCCAACTTCGGCGACTATACCGGCTCCTGGATCGACCCGCAGAGCAAGGAGACCAAGTGCTTCGACGAGCAGCTGGCCCAGGCGATCTGCGGCCGGGTCAAGGGGCAGACCGGCACGGTGACGCTCTCGAAGCGCGAAAAGAAGCGCATGCCCTCGCCGCAGCTGTACGACCTGACCGAGCTGCAGCGGGACGCGAACCGCATCATGGGTCTGTCCGCCGCGCAGACGCTCAAGCTGGCGCAGGCGCTCTATGAGGAACACAAGCTGCTCACCTATCCGCGCACCGACAGCCGCTACCTGTCCCACGACATGGTGGGCAAGGTGCGCAAGGTGATCTCGACGCTGCCCGGCGAATACGCGCCGCTTGCCCAGCCCCTCAACGCCCTCGAGAAGCTCCCCTATTCCCCCCGCATGTACAACGACGCCAAGGTGACCGACCACCACGCCATCATTCCCACCGGCAACTACGCCGCGCTCTCCCGGCTGAACGACCGCGAGCGCAGGCTGTTCGACCTGGTGGCCAGGCGGCTCCTCTCGATGCACTACCCGGACTACGAGTACGAGTCGGCCCGGATCGAGACGCGCGTGGGCGAGGATACCTTCCTGTCCACCGGCACCACGCCGCTCAAGGAGGGCTGGAAGGCGGTCTACAAGGACATTTCCCCGCGTAAGAAGAGCAAGGACGTGCTGCTGCCCGCCCTGAGCGAGGGCGACACGCGCGCCGTCCATTCGGCAAAGGCGGTCAAGAGCGCCACCAAGCCGCCCGAACACCTGACCGACGCGACGCTGCTCTCCGCGATGGAGAACGCCGGGCGCACGCTGACCGACGAGTCCCTGCGCGAGAGCATGAAGGACAGCGGCCTGGGCACGCCCGCCACCCGCGCCGCCACCATCGAGCGGCTCATCGAGGTGGGCTACGTCTCGCGCAAGGGCAAGACGCTGCTGTCCACCCCCAAGGGACAGCGCCTCATCGCTGTGGTGCCCGAGCAGATCGCCTCGGCGCAGACCACCGGCAAATGGGAAAAGGCGCTCTCGACGCTCGCCCGCTGCGAGGACGAGGCCGAACGCAGCCGCCTGTCCGACCGGTTCATGTCCGGCATCCGCAGGTACGCGGACTTCCTGGTTCAGTCGGCCAAGAGCGCGACCGATCAGGTGAAGTTCGACCCGGAGGAGCGGCGCGGCAAGGGCAAAAAGCCGGTTCACAGAACCAGGCAGCTCAATCTGGCATGCCCGATCTGCAAGCAAGGCATGCTCACCATGAACGACAAGGCCTACGGCTGCTCCCGCTGGAAAGAGGGATGCCGGTTTACCATCTGGAAGGACGCGCTGGTTCGCGCGGGCGGCCCGGAGATCTCTCCGGACATGCTTTCCGGATTGCTTCAGACCGGCCAGTTCGAGACGCCCGACGGCGTCGCGCGCTACTCCCCTGACGCGGAGCGGCCCACATGGCAGAAAAGGAGTAAATAACCCGTGGCAAAATCGAATTTCGCGGTCTTTGTTGACCTGGAAAACGCGGGCGGCAAGGAGTCCATGCTGACCAACATCATCGAAAAAGTGAAGATCCGCGGCGACATCCTGCTGGGCAAGGTGTACGGCTACACCGACCGCTACAGTTACCTCAAGGAGTGCCTGCTGAGCAATACGTTCTCGGTCGTGCCCTCCCTTCGATATGGAAAGAATCAGAAAAACAACCTGGACATTCAGCTGGTGATCGACGCGATGGAGGTGGCCTACACCAACCCGCTCATCGACAGCTTCTGCATCGTCTCGGGCGACAGCGACTACATGCCCCTGGTCGGGCGGCTCAAGAGCATGGGCAAGTACGTGCTGGGCATTTCCCGCTCGGAGGTGGCCAGCGGCATCTTCATCAAGGCCTGCAACGAGTTCATCTTCCTGGAGTCGGTCGCGGCCGTCAAGCAGCCCGCCCGCAAGAAGAGCAAAAACAGCGACGCGTCCGGCGACCCGGTCGCAGTGGACGAGATTGTCAAGCAGGTGGAGAACATCCTGCACGACGAGGACTCGCTCTATGCCAGCGAGCTCAAGGACACGCTGGTGCGCCTGCGCCCCGACTTCGACGAGCGCAACTACGGCTGCTCCACCTTTGGCAAGTTCATCTCCATGGTGACCGCCAAGAGCCCGATCATCAAGTCCTGGACGGAAAACTCCGCGCTCATGGTCGGCCTGAACGCCGGCGACGACGCGTCTCCCGCCCCGCAGCTGAACAAGGACAACTGGCTGCCCGCCTTCCGCGACTGCCTGGCCCAGTTCAAGGACGACGGCTTCGAGCGCATCAACCCCTCCATCCTCAAGTCCTCCATACAGGCCGAGTATCCCGATTTCGACGAGCGCCAGATCGGCTTCAAGCGCTTCTCGGACATCATGAAGCGGCTTGAAAAGGAAGGCCTGCTGGTCGTGGAGATGGACGAGCAGCACACGATGCTGCTGAAGATCTGCTAGGCTGGTCGGCAGTGCCGACTGCCACCTGCTGCCGCCGGTTCTATCGACGAATTCGGGAACCATAAATTCAAGTTCCCGAATTCTCCGGTTTTCCGGAATCCCCCGGAAAACGCATGTTGGCGCTGCCGCCGGTCGGCAGGGCCGACAGCCACCTGCTGCCGCCGATTCTATCGACGAATTCGGGAACCATAAATTCAAGTTCCCGAATTCTCCGGTTTTCCGGAATCCCCCGGAAAACGCATGTCGGCGCTGCCGACTCGGGCAGGCTGAGCCTGCACCCACTGGCTGCCGCCGGATAGCGCACGAAACCAGCCGCCATAAACTGAAGCGGCTGATTTCTTCGAATCCGCAGGCTTCCCTGCGGATTGAAGGGCGACACTGTCGCCTCGTCCGACCGGGCGCTGCCGACGCGAAAAACGGCCAAGGTCTGCGTTTCCGAGCCCCACCGCCCGCGCCGCGGGCACCTCCCCTTTCATGGGAGGCTTTCGGGCGTGAGGCGCCCCTGAAAGGGGAGCTGTCACCGCAAGGTGACTGAGGGGTTTTCTACAGCAATTCGAATTGGGCGAGGGAGTCTCCGCCTTCTCCCGCATGAGAGGAAGAACCATGGTACTGACAAAGGACAAATCGTTTTACAGGCAGTTTTTCTCGCTGCTGCTGTTCATCGCGGTGCAGAACCTGGTGGTGTACAGCGTGTCGCTGGCCGACAACGTGATGCTGGGCCGGTATTCCGAGGAGGCGCTCAGCGGCGTGGCCCTGGCCAACCAGATCCAGTTCCTGCTGCAGATGATCACCAACGGCGTGGGCGAGGGGCTGGTCGTGCTCTCCGCTCAGTACTGGGGCAAGCGCGAGACCCGGCCGATGTGCAATATCCTGTGCTCCGGCCTGATCGTGGCGGTGTTTTCCGGCGCGGTGTTCATGCTGGCCGGACTGGCCTGCCCGTATCAGCTGCTGCACCTTTTGTGCCCGGATGAGGAAGCCGTGCTCATGGAGGGCGTGAAGTACATGAAGATCATCAGCTTCACGTACATCCTCTTCGGCGTGGATCAGGTGCTGCTCGCCCAGATGCGCAGCGTGGAAAACGTGAGAATCGGCCTGTTTTCCTCGCTGGTCGCGCTCTTCGCCAACGTGGGGCTGAACTACCTGCTGATCTTCGGCAAGCTGGGGCTGCCGGCGCTGGGCACGCAGGGCGCGGCGATTGCGACGCTGATTTCGCGCGTGATCGAGACCGCGGTCATGCTGGTCTACGTGCTGAAGATCGACAAAAAGCTGCGCCTGAAGTTCAGTCAGCTGTTCGCGTTCAACCGCCTGCTGTGGAGCGATTACATCAGGACCGCCACCCCGGTCATCCTCTCGGGCATGTCCTGGGGCATTGCGATGTTCCTGCAGACGGCCATACTGGGCCGCATGGGCTCGGCCTGCATCGCGGCCAACAGCATCGCCGCCTCGCTGTTCTCGATCATCTCGGTCGTGGCCTACGGCGGCTCGAACACCGCGGCCATCGTCACCGGCAAGCTGGTCGGCGAGGGCGACAGGGAGCGGCTGCACGAGTGCGTGAACACAATGCAGCTGATCTTCCTGGGCATCGGCCTGATCTCCGGCGCGGCGCTGTTCGCGGCCAAGGACCTGATCATCGGGTTCTACGACGTGCAGGAGAGCACACGGGCGCTTGCCAGGCAGTTTTTGAGCATCCTGTCGATCACGCTGATCGGCACCTCGTATCAGGTCGCCTGCCTGACCGGCATCGTGCGCGGCGGCGGCCACACCAAGTTCGTGTTCTACAACGACCTGGTATTCATGTGGGGCATCGTGCTGCCCGCGTCGTTTTTGTGCGCGTTCGTGTTCAAGACCTCGCCGGCGGTCGTGTTCTTCTGCCTGAAGGCCGACCAGATTCTCAAGTGCTTCGTGGCCGTGTTCGAGGTGAACAGCTACCGCTGGGTGCGCAAACTGACCCGATCCGAGACGCAATTGGAGGAAAACATCGCATGAAGCTCTCCGCAATGACCTATAACATCCGCTCCGGCCGCAACATGGCGGGGGAACTGAACATCGCCTACGCCGCGCAGGTAATCGGCGAGCTCGCGCCCGATCTGGTCAACCTGAACGAGGTGCGCGCCCGCTCGGCCGACGTGGGCCCGGTCAATCAGGCGCAGCAGCTGGGCGAGCTGCTGGGGATGGAATGGCGCTTCGGCAAGTCAATCCCGTTCATGGGCGGCGCGTACGGAAACGCCATGCTTTCCCGCTTTCCCGTGATCTCCTCCGAGGTGGTGCATATTCCCGACCCGCGCGAGACGGACGGCCGGTTTGAGCATCGCACGGTGTTCAAAAGCGTGCTGAACGTGGACGGCGAGCGCCTGACGTTGCTGGGCACGCATTTCGGCCTGAGCGTGACGGAACGCATGCACGCCGTCGCTACCGTGCTTCGCCTGGCGCGCGAGACGGAGGGGCCGCTGCTGCTGATGGGCGACCTCAACGCCGAGCCCAACCAGTCGGAGCTCGCCCCGCTCTTCGAGGTATTCACCGACTGCTTCGACCGCGCCATGCTGCCCAAAACCTATCCCGCCAGCGGCCCCGAGATCCGCATCGACTATATCATGGCGCGCGGTCTCACGGTCAAAAACGCGCTGGCCTTCGATTCGCTCAACTCCGACCACCTGCCGCTTCTGTGCAGCCTGGAGAGCTAATCGGAAGGATTTCAGGTTTTGATTCCCTTATGGTATATTGCCGCGCCCGAGAGCATCACACCGCTCCCGGGCGCTTTTTTCTATTCCCGGCAAAGCGCAGCCCTCGCAGTTTATTTTCGAAATACAGCAATTTGTAGTTGTAAAATTGTCGATTTCATGGTACAATGATCGAAACAAATTATCACCTAAGTGAGGCGAAGCGAATGTACGAGATCAAAAACGGCGTACTGTACAAGGACGGCAAGGCGCAGCTCTGTCTGGGCTTGTCCTACTACCCCTCCTACCACCCCAAGAAGTTCCCGGTCAGACCCGAAGATGACCGTGTGGGCGAGCTGAAGAAGGACATTCACGACATGGCCGAGGCCGGGTTCAACCTGGTGCGCTTCGCCGCGCTGGGCGAGCTGAAGCGGGTTGGCCCGGGCGATGAGGGCATCTGCGTCAGCTTCCCGCTGATCGACGAGTGCATGAAGGCCGCCGAGGCGAACGACATCGCCGCCCAGGTACGCCTGCAGGGCTACACGCTCAACGTCTCCGGCTACACCGACGATGCCATGATCACACCCGAGGGGCGCGAGCTGGACCTGTATGAGTGCTTCCTGCGCGCCTCGCTCAACCATGAGGGTATCCTCATCGACAACGAGGACTGCACCGCCGCCTCGGCCCGGCATTTCATGAGCTCTCCCGCCCTGGTCAGCTACCAGATCTACAATGAGCCGGCCTATCACTCGGGCGTGGACTACAACCCGCACTCGATCGCTGCCTGGCGCAAATGGCTGGTCGAAAAGGGCCTGAGGACCGACGAAGAGGCCGCTGCTCTCGAGCCGCCGCGCCGCCGACCCATCCTGACAATGGATCCCAGGGGCGGAGAGAGCGAGGACTACCGCGACTGGATGAACTGGCGCCTGTTCCACTATGAGCGGCTGAGCTGGTACCTGGGACACATGAATCAGGTGGCGCGCCGCGTCAATCCTCATGCCGAAAACATGACCTGCCTGATGGCCGGCTGCCCGATGGGCGCGGGCGCGGTCATGATCGGCGAGGACTTCTACCGCACCGCCGAGGGCATGGAGATCCTGGGCGTGACCCACTACACCCCCAATTTCGGCGAGTCGCTCTTCTCCGCCACCGAGCAGCTGGACGCCGCCGAAAGCGCCGCCGCGCTGTTCGGCAGGCATGCCTGGCTGGTCGAGTACAACGCCCGCACGAACATGCCCGGCAGCGAGTGGGATCGCGAGACCTACGCCGCCGTGGGCGCAGGCTTCAAGGGTATCATGTACTACCAGTGGCGCGCCGACTACCCCTTCCCGGACGGCCCCGAGCCCGATCAGTTCGGCATTCTCTTCAACGACCGCAGCAAGACCGCCGCGTATCACCATGCCGTGAAGATGAACCGCCTGATCAACGAGAAGCTGTCCGAGAAGATCGCCCTGGCCGAAAAGCTGCGCGCGGGCGTGGCCGTGCTCTACTCCGAACGCGCCAACGCCTATGCCGACTCCGTCGAGGGCAGTGCGCGCACACTGGCCGACGGCATGCTCGCCGCCTATCGCGCGCTGCGCAAGGCTGGCGTACCGGTCGACTTCGTGCGGGCCTGCGACCTGGCGGAAAACAGGCTGGGCGTCAGGCTGCTGGCCGTGCCCGCCGGTAAGGGCTACTACAGCGAGGAAGAGCTGGCCTGCATCCGTTCCTTTGTCCAGAAGGGCGGACGCGCCGTCTGCTACTGCAGCGAGGGCGGTTTCCGCACCTTCAACACGGAGAATGTTGAGCTGAGCCTTCAGGAGCTTCCGGACGGCAAGGGCGGCTATGTCTATGGGCTGCATGAGTGCACCAAGGGGCCCAGCGGTCAATATCAGATGCACGGCCATCTGCAGGCCGTGGACTGCGCCGACGACGTGCTCGAAGACGCGGGCATCAAACCGGTCTTCAACGTGGATGACGCGCCGCACCTGGACGTGCGCGTACTCAAGGGCAAGGGATACCACCTGGCGTGCCTGATCAATTACGACACCAAGGAGCGCCCCGTTCCGGCCGGGCAGGTGCTCTCGCTGAACTGCGGCGCACAGAACGCCAAACAGATCACCTTTTTCACTCCCGACCGGGAACGCAAGCTGCTCTTCCGCGTATCCGGCGACTGCCTGAAGGTCGTGCTGCCCGAGATACACAGCGGCGGCTTCCTGCTGATCGAGGAATAATTTGCAAACGAATATGCCGCGCCGCGTCCTCAAAGAGGACGCGGTGCGTTCGACCGGGGGAGGGGCGCAATGCGCCCCTCCCCCAGCCCCCTACCCGCCGCGCCGCTTCGCGGCGCGGCCAACCGGGGAGGGCGGCCTGAACGGCCGCGCCTCCCCGGACCCCACCCACAGGCCTGTCGGCCTGCAAAGAAGCGATTTCCTGAAGGAAATCGCTTGACAAGGGCGGCTGCGGCCGCCCCGGGGATGGACGCGCCCCGATCCAGCCTTGCATTGGATAGAGCAGGGTAACGT
>CAKUFI010000096.1 GCA_934647305.1 uncultured Clostridia bacterium
TCCCGTGCCCACCGTACACGCCGCTGGGCGCGATTGAAAGTTCGAGAGGGCTGCGGCCCTCTCGAGCTCTCCGGGGGGTTTTCGACAGTCTGAGGTCGCTCCCAATGGGAGCGGCCTTTTTCTGTATACGCAGCAGAGGAGCGGAGAGACAGTGGTCTCCCTAAAGGCGCAGCGCGCGGGGTGTGGGTCTGGGGGAGCGGTCGGCAGGGCCGACGGCCACTTGCTGCCGCGCATTCTATCGTCAGGCTATGCGCTATTCAAGAGCCTCCCCCAGCCACGCGTCGGCAGCGCCGACAGAAGTTTTCCGGGAGTGCCCGGAAAACCGGAGAATTCGGGAAGTCCAATTTATGCTTCCCGAATTCGTGATAGAATCGGCGGCAGCAGGTGGGTGCAGGCTCAGCCTGCCGGACAAACTTCGGTGGGGGTCTGGGGGAGCGCAAAGCGAAGCGGAGCCTCCCCCAGCCGAGGCGGCAGCGCCGCCTCATGATTTCCAGAAAAATTCTGGAAATCCGAAGACCTTGGCCGCTCTAATTTATGGCGGCCAATGGTCGTCGATAGAATGCGCGGCAGCAAGGTGGCTGTCGGCAGTGCCGACAGCGGACAAACTTCGGTGGGGGTCTGGGGGAGCGCAAAGCGAAGCGGAGCCTCCCCCAGCCGAGGCGGCAGCGCCGCCTCATGATTTCCAGAAAAATTCTGGAAATCCGAAGACCTTGGCCGCTCTAATTTATGGCGGCCAATGGTCGTCGATAGAATGCGCGGCAGCAGGTTGTGGGGCATATGCCCGAGTTTTCCGACCGCGAAGCACCCTGAGGCTCTGATCTATGGCCGAAGGGTGCGCTTGGCCGGCGCTAGCTCCGCCTCCAGGCTCAGCCTGGCGCTAAAATAACACGAATCCGCTTTACTGACGGCCGGGAATGTGATATAACTACGCCATACACTGAACGGATGAGGTGAAACTATGGATTTCAAGATGAGCATCGCCTCGGAGATTGTGTCGGCGCTGGAGGTGGCCTTCGGCGAGACCAGCCTGTCCGCGGCCGAGATTGCCCAGGCGATCGAGATCCCGCCGGACACCGCGCTGGGCGACTACGCCTTCCCCTGCTTCCGGCTGGCGCGCACGCTGCGCAAGGGCCCGCCGATGATCGCCGACGCGCTCAGGGCGGTGATTGACGCGCCCTTCCTGAAGGAAGTGCAGTCGGTTAAGGGCTATCTGAACTTCTACATCGACCGGGCGACCTACGCCCGCGAGGTGCTGAGCAAGGTGCGCGAGATGGGCGAGAGCTACGGCAGCGGAAATGAGGGCGCGGGCAGAACGGTCTGCCTGGACTACTCCTCGATCAACATCGCCAAGCGCTTCCACATCGGCCACCTGTCCACGACCATGATCGGCAACGCGCTATATCACATGTACAACTTTCTGGGCTACAAGTGCGTGGGCATCAACCACCTGGGCGACTGGGGCACGCAGTTCGGCAAGATGATCGCGGCCTACAAGCTCTGGGGCGACCATGACCAGGTGGAAAAGGGCGGCGTGGACGCGATGGTCGCGCTGTACGTCAAGTTTGACCAGGAGGCGCAGAAGGACGAGTCGCTCAACGACCTGGGCCGCGCCTGGTTCAAGAAGATCGAGGATGGCGACGAGGAAGCGCTGTCGATCTTCAACTGGTTCAAGTCAGTCACGCTGAAGGACGCCGAGCGCGTGTACGACATCCTGGGCGTGAAGTTCGACTCCTACGCGGGCGAGAGCTTCTACAACGACAAGATGGATCGCGTGGTGAACGAGCTGAAGGAAAAGAACCTGCTGGTCGAGTCGGACGGCGCACAGATCGTGGATCTCGAGGCCTACGGCATGCCCCCGGCCATCATCCTCAGGAGCGACGGCGCGACGCTGTACGCCACGCGCGACCTGGCCGCGGCGCTCTACCGCAAGGACACCTACGACTTCGCCAAGTGCCTGTACGTGGTCGCCTATCAGCAGGATCTGCACTTCAGGCAGCTGTTCAAGGTGCTCGAGCTCATGGGCTACGACTGGGCGAAGGACATGGAGCACGTGGCCTTCGGCATGGTCAGCTACGAGGGTCAGGCGCTGTCCACCCGCAAGGGACACGTCGTGTACCTGGAGGACCTGCTCAACAAGGCCGTCGAAAAGGCGCGTGAAATCATCGACGTGAAGAGCCCGAACCTGGAAAACAAGGACGAGGTCTCCCGCCAGGTGGGCGTGGGCGCGGTGATCTTCTTCGACCTGTACAACAACCGCATCAAGGACATCGACTTCACCTGGGATCGCGCGCTCAACTTCGAGGGCGAAACCGGCCCGTATGTGCAGTACACCCATGTGCGCTGCTGCTCCGCCCTGCGCAAGGCGGGCGAGTGCGGCGCGGAGCCGGATTACTCGGCTCTCTCCGCCCCCGAGGCGCAGGACGTGGTGCGCTGTATCGAGCAGTTCCCCGCGCTGCTGCGCGAGGCGGTCGAGCGCAACGAGCCCTCGATGGTCACGCGCTTCTGCGTCGATCTGGCGCAGGCGTTCAACAAGTTCTACTACGAGTGCCGCATACTGGACGACGACCTGTCCGCCCGTAAGGCCAAGCTGCTGCTGACTGACGCCTCGCGCCAGGTGCTGGCCATCGCGCTGAACCTGATCGGCATTGCCGCCCCCGAACGCATGTAAACTGAAAGAGGGTAACGCATGGAAAAAATCATCGTACTGGACTTTGGCGGGCAGTACAATCAGCTCATTGCCCGCCGGGTCAGGGATCAGCACGTCTACTGCGAGATCAAGCCCTACACCACCCCGCTTGAGGAGCTCGCCGCGTGCGGCTGCCAGGGCATCATCTTCACCGGCGGCCCGAACAGCGTGTACCTCGAGGAATCGCCCCACTACACCGAGAAGGTGCTGGAGCTGGGCGTGCCGGTGCTGGGCATCTGCTACGGCGCGCAGCTGATGGCCTACATGGGCGGCGGCGAGATCGCCCACGCGCCCAACCGCGAGTACGGCCGGATTGAAATGACCGTCAACACGGACAGCCTGCTCTTCAGGGACATGCCCGAAAAGAGCGTCTGCTGGATGAGCCATACCGACTACATCAGCCGCGCGCCCGAGGGCTTCACCGTCTCCGCGCACACCGACGGCTGCCCCTGCGCGGCCATGGAGTGCCCTGAAAGGAAGCTCTACGCCGTGCAGTTCCACCCCGAGGTCACGCACTGCCAGTTCGGCCGGCAGATCCTGCACAACTTCCTGTTCAACGTCTGCCATCTCAAGGGCGACTGGGTGATGGACAGCTTCATCGAGGACACCGTGGCCCGCCTGCGCCGGGAAATCGGCGACAAGGGCGTGGTGCTGGGTCTGTCGGGCGGCGTGGACTCCTCGGTCGCGGCGGCGCTGCTCTCCCGCGCGGTGGGCAGGCAGCTCACCTGCGTGTTCGTCGATCAGGGCCTGATGCGCAAGGACGAGGGCGACTTCGTCGAGGCCACCTTCACCCGCCTGTTCGACATGAACTTCGTGCGCGTTAACTGCCAGGAGCAGTTCCTGAGCAGGCTCAGGGGCATTACCGACCCCGAGGAGAAGCGCAAGACCATCGGCGCCGAGTTCTACAGGGTCTTCTGGGACGAGGTTCGCGCGCGCTGCTCGGGCGGCTTCTTCGCCCAGGGCACGATCTATCCCGACCGCATCGAGAGCGGCAAGGGCGACGCGGCCACCATCAAGACCCACCACAACCAGGTCGGCCTGCCCGCCGACATCCACTTCGCCGGCGTCATCGAGCCGCTCAAGGACCTGTTCAAGGACGAGGTGCGCCGCGTGGGTGAAAAGCTGGGCATTCCGCACGAGCTGGTCTGGCGGCAGCCCTTCCCCGGCCCCGGCCTGGGCGTGCGCGTGATCGGCGAGGTCACTGCCGAGCGCGTGAAGATCCTGCAGGAGGCCGACTGGGTGCTGCGCGATGAAATCGCCAAGAGCGGCTACGACGAGCACCTGGCGCAGTTCTTCGCCGTGCTGCCCGGCGTAAAGACCGTAGGCGTGATGGGTGACGCGCGCACCTACGACGAGCTGATCGCCATCCGCGCCGTCACCACCGACGACTTCATGACCGCCGACTGGGCCAGGATTCCCTACGAGCTGCTGGGCCGCATCTCCAGCCGCATCATCAACGAGGTCGAGCACGTCAACCGCGTGGTGTACGACATCACCTCCAAGCCGCCGGGAACGGTGGAGTGGGAATGAGAGAAACGCGGCGTTTTCCGCCCTCCAAAAAAACACCCGCTCGGGATTGCAGACGCTTTCCCGGGCGTTTTTCGTCCCGCGGGGACGCCTTGACAGACGCCCTTCGATCTGGTAAACTCTACCTGAGGATGAGAGTTTTTGAGGGGGTTATTCCATGGATACCAACCTGCTGTCCATTGGAAAGATGGCGGAAATGAACCGCCTGAGCGTGGCGACGCTGCGGCTGTACGACGAGCTGGGCCTGCTCAAGCCGCGCTGCAAGGACCCGGAAACCGGCTATCGCTACTACGACATCGCCCAGAACGCGCGCCTGGACATGATCGCGTACATGAAGGAGCTGGGCATGAGCCTGGCCGAAATCGGCGAGGTGCTGCGGCAGGAGGACATCACCCGCATCGAGACCCTGCTGGCCGAGAAAAACGAACAGCTGCACCAGCAGATCCGCGCGCTGCACGCCCGCCACAACGCGGTGGAGCGGGCCATCGCCTCGATCGAACGCTATCGAAAATCGCCCGCGCGAGGCACGATCGCGCTGGAGTACATTGACCGGCGCTACCTGTGGGGCCTGCCCTGCAGGAGCAATTTCTATCAACAGGACATCCGCGCCTTCGAGCAGGAGCTGCTGTCCCTGCGGCAGGCGCTGCTGGACAACGGCTTCACTCAGCCGCATTCCTACAACGTGGGCACCTCGATTGCGCAGGAGGATTTCGCCGCCGGGCGCTTCATCGCCAAGGACACGTTCGTGTTCATCGACTACCGCGAAAAGGATCAGCTGAGCGGGGTGCAGCTGCTCGACAGCGGCATGTACGCCTGCATCTACCTGGACAGCTACGACGAGGAAATCGCCTATGCCGAGCGCCTGCTGGCCCACTGCCGGGAGAACGGATGGCACGTGTGCGGCGATTACCTGTGCGAGGTCATGACCGAGTTCAACGTCTTCGACAGCGACCACCGGAGCATGTTCCTGCGGCTTCAGGCCCCGGTGAAGTTCTGAATGGGCGCCTGTTTTTTGCCGCATTTCCTCCTGGCAGATTTTACTTGACTCTCAAGCAGGATGAGAGTTTATAATAATGTCAGAACGTAAGGGGCACGCCGCACGGCGTCCCTTCATAAAAGGAGGAAACACATCATGGAAAAGATTAAGGTTGTTCAGTACGGCTGCGGCAAGATGAGCAAGTACATTCTTCGTTACCTGCACGAGCACGGCGCGCAGATCGTGGGCGCGATCGACGTCAACCCCGCGGTGGTCGGCCAGGACGTGGGCGACTTCGCCGGACTGGGCCTGAAAACCGGCGTGATCATCTCCAACGACGCGGACAGGGTGCTCGACGAGTGCGACGCGGACGTGGCCATTGTGACGCTGTTCAGCTTCATCGGCGACATCTACAAGCACGTGGAGAAGTGCGTGGCGCGCGGCATCAACGTCATCACGACCTGCGAGGAGGCCATCTATCCCTGGACGACCTCGGCCGCCGAGATCAACCGCCTGGACGCGCTGGCCAAGGAGACCGGCTGCACCATCACCGGCAGCGGCATGCAGGACATCTTCTGGATCAACATGGTGGCGCTGGTCGCCGGCGGCTGCCACAAGATCACAAAGATCAAGGGCGCGTACAGCTACAACGTGGACGAGTACGGCCTGGCGCTGGCCAACGCGCACGGCTGCGGCCTGACGGTCGAGGAATTCGAGCAGAAGATCGCCCATCCCGAGGCCTTTGAGCCCTCCTACGCCTGGAACGCCAGCGAAGCCATCTGCAACAAGCTGGGTCTGACCATCAAGTCCATCTCGCAGAAGCACGTGCCCTGCGTCATCGACCACGACATCTACTCCTCCACCCTGGGCAAGAACATCCCGGCCGGCCGCTGCATCGGCATGTCCGCCGTGGTGACGATCGAGACCCTGCAGGGCGTCACCGTCGAGGAGGAGACCATCGGCAAGGTTTACGGCCCCGAGGACGGCGACATGTGCGACTGGAAGATCAGCGGCGAGCCGGACACCGAGTTCCACGTAGTCAAGCCCGCCACCGTCGAGCACACCTGCGCGACCATCGTCAACCGCCTGCCCAGCCTGCTCGCCGCCCCGGCCGGCTACGTCACCGCCGACCAGCTGGCCCCCAACGAGTACCTGGTCTACCCCATGGAGTTCTACTGCTAAAGGCCAAACGCGAGGGAGGACGCAAGGCGCGCCCTCCCTTTTTTCATACTTACAAACCAGACGGCAGCAACCGTCCGGCTTTGCCTCAGCACATCCCGCACGGATTGCATCTGAACGCCAAGATCATCGGAATCGCGTACAGGTACTTTGCCTCAGCACATCCCGCACGGATTGCATCGCGAGCGACGAGGTGGAAACCGAAGAGGCCGCGATCTTTGCCTCAGCACATCCCGCACGGATTGCATCCAACCCGCGCGATGCGCTGGCAAAGCACGTAGACCTTTGCCTCAGCACATCCCGCACGGATTGCATCGTATCTGTCCGGCGTTGGATTGATCTCGTACCCGCTTTGCCTCAGCACATCCCGCACGGATTGCATCTTCAAGACAACCATGAATACGATGCTTTCACAAGCTTTGCCTCAGCACATCCCGCACGGATTGCATCTCGGGCACCTCGACCTCCACGCCGCGCTGAATCTGCTTTGCCTCAGCACATCCCGCACGGATTGCATCGCGAGCGACGAGGTGGAAACCGAAGAGGCCGCGATCTTTGCCTCAGCACATCCCGCACGGATTGCATCCAACCCGCGCGATGCGCTGGCAAAGCACGTAGACCTTTGCCTCAGCACATCCCGCACGGATTGCATCAGCAAAAACGCGCGGATACAATGCTATGAAATCGTGCAATGTGCCGTAAGGTGGTAGATAGCTTTTCAGACGCTGCAAAAGCAACACTGCGCTGACTATTTTCCCACGCTCTTCTACTGTCAAGGCAATCTATATTGCCATTATCGACAGTCTCGGACGGGCAATCGACCGGTTTTGCGGTGCGAACCACACCTGAAAAATCTGTTAGCTTACGCTTCGCCGAATCCCCATGCTGGATGGGGTTTTCGGCACTGTGGACAACCGTTCAATCGTCTGGTCATGAAGTCGTACAAACTGCGGATAATCTCGATTAAGGGTTTCCTGATCGAAGTTCTTCGATTGCGGATTGTAATGTTGCAGTAAAAACGCTGAGTAGAGATCACGCTGGATTCGCTTCCCATCTGGCATATCATTCCATCGTTGAGAAAGTGCTTTTTTCGTATACTCTCCTGACTGATGGTTATACTGACTGGCTTTGAGCGAGGTTGGGACTTTCTCAACTCCAGGAAGCCCGAGAGCGATACATTTCAGCTTTAAAATGCCAATCAATGAAGCCGGCGCCTTATTGGCGATAGACTTGCCGAATCGCTTCTTCCGCTTAATCTTTCCTGTTTTAGGGGAAACTTCTGTCTTTTTTGCCCGATGGGTCAGCGCCGGCCATTCCATGTCTTCCACATAAAAGCAATCTCCAAGCGAAAGCAGATGATTTGCCAGTCCTATATGCTGCCGTCTTCGGGTCTCAGCCTGATAATGCTGAATCCAGCTCAATTCCTTCTGCAAGGCGCAATATCGCTTGGATTTGTTGTGGGTCAATTTGACGCCTCGCCGAATCATGCCTTTTTCGTCATAATTATCCGGATTGGTCGCTCTTCTGCTGCGATCCAGTTTTCTCTGAAGTCTGCGCTTTTCTTGCTCAATATTCTGTACACGGTCTGCCAATTCTACGAGATTCGCCTCATTTGATGCCGCATATGCCAGTGTTTGTGGGCCAATATCAAGTCCGACTGCTCCCTTTCCGACTGGATGTATTGGTTTCCCAGTGCTTGAATCACGTTTTATCACCGGTTTTCCTTCCAAAGAAAGCTGCGCATACCAGTGGTCTTTTGTCTTTCCACGTTTGCGCAAAATCCGAACATATTTCACACGGTAGGAGAGCATTTCCGTTTCATAGGCATTGTCAGGCGACAGTTTGAGCGGCAGTTTCAAGCCCTTCCACTCAATGTAGGTTTCGCGGAACATAATTTCTGCACCGCCGCTTTTATTGGCAACAGAAGCTCCTTTTAATGAACGAACATCGCCATGCTTCTTAAAATGGACGACTTTTCCATCTTTTTGAAACAGCATTTTATCAAAAGCGTTCCAAACCTGGGATGCAATACCATGTACCGCAACGCTCGATCCGATATTCGCCCCAAAATGCTTATAATAATACTTGATGTCCGATTTAAAGCTGTATTCTGTAAAACCCTGCTTTTGCAGAATATGTCTCTGGGTTTTGTACAGTTTCTTCAGCTTTGGTTTATCTGCCTGATTTTTCCAGTCTAGTGATTGAATTTCTTTCTGGTTGTTCCTGTATTCCGGCAGTTGCTTCACTCGCTCCAGCTTTTTCAATTCTGCGTGAACCAGCGTATTGTAGATTTGTCGAGCAATCTCAAATCTCTTGGCAAGTCGGTCTTCCTGCCATTTCTCCAATTTTAGAGGCAGCGTCAGACAACACGTATCTGTACTGCTTTTTCCCACAGGAATCCCTCCTTTCCATGTTACTGTCATTATACGCTCCGTGCCTTCTAATTGCAAGTGTTTTTTGCTCAAAATGCCATTCGCATACGTTATCATTATAACAAAACTGGACCGTTCCCATCAAAACGGACAGTGCAAAAAAGCACCTCCTGTTGTAGAATAGAAACTACAACAGGAGGTGCA
>CAKUFI010000097.1 GCA_934647305.1 uncultured Clostridia bacterium
CCTCAGGGGAATCGCTTCCCTGCAGGCCGTCAGGCCTGTGGGTGGGGTCTGGGGAGGCGCGCGCCGTTCAGGCCGCCCTCCCCAGTATCCCCGACGCTGAGCGGCAATATCGCCGCAGCGTCGGGCAGGCTACGTCTTCCTGCCGCATCTGACGAGAGGCACCCGCATTCCGCCGCGCCTGGCCGGTTCCTTCGGTGGGGGTCTGGGGGAGCGCGAAGCGCATGCGGAGCCTCCCCCAGCCCGCCGCACTATATCTCCCGCGAAAGGAGTATCCTATGAAACGATTTTTGCCTCTATTGTGCCTTGTTGTGATCCTGCTGTACCTGGTCAGCATCGGCCTGTTTTTCATGAGAAACCTGCCGGCCGCCTTCCTGTGCTTCGGGATTTCAACCTTCCTGGGCATACTGATCTATCTGGCCAACCTGAACGAGCGCAGCCGCCGTCAGCGCGAGGAGCTGGAGGCGCAGCAGTCCGCGCAGGAGCCCAAAAAATGACGCAGACAGACCCCGGAGCATATGTTCCGGGGCCTGTTTTTTGCTGTATGGAGACTCAGATCGTGCCGCTGAGGGTACGGCGCATGAGCTCGGACATGTTCACCCACTCCACGCGGTCGGACAGGTGGGTTCTCATGCGCTCGCAGACCAGGCGCAGGGCGCGCAGGCCGGTTCTGCGGCCGTTGGAGAACAGGGACTGCCAGTGGGTGAGCAGCACGGGCGGGCAGCCGGCCTCGACCAGCTCGATCAGATCGCCCGCCTTGCCGTCCGCGGTGATGTAGTGGTCGGCGGTGCGCCGAACCAGCTCGTCAGACGTATCCGTGGTGTCAATGCACGACCAGAAGTAGTCGGTAAACGTGCCGAAAATGGACACCAGCCGCCTGCCGTCTTCATTGAGCACCAGCTGCGGGCGAGCCTCGGGGCAGTGGCGGCGGCTGTGCAGGAAGTACCACGCGTCCTTCACGCCCAGCACCTGATCGAAGGCGCGGGAGATTGCCTGCTGATACTCGCCCTCGTTGGTGCTGCCGAAGTCCCAGGGGGAGGTCACGCCGGTCGGGGTCAGTCCGGCCTGATCGAGCAGCTCAACCGCCCGGGCGATATAAGGCGTGAGCGTTTCGCGGGTCTGCCCCACACACCATTCCTTTTCATTCATGGGCAGGATCTCACCGGTGGCCAGGTCAATGGCGCCCGCGTGGGTGAGAATCTCGGGGCAGATGTCGAAATACGGCATGATTCGAGTGCGGACGGTCGAAATCCAGTCAACCAGCGTTTCCTCGCTGACGCCCTTCAGGCCGTGAACCAGGTCGCCCTGGCACCCGGGCATGGGCACTACTGAGAACTTGCCGCCCAGGCCGTACTCCTCGACCAGGCTGCAAAAGTCATACAGCATGTCGTTGGGGACGAAGGGCAGCAGCTTCTGCCCGTCCGCCAGCGTGTGGCCGGGGACATGGTGATAGTATACATGAATACCGGGAGCCGGATCGTCGATGATGATGGACACCGGGAGTTTGCTCATGGCACAGGCCCTCCTTCTGATGAACGCTTGATGATGCGCTTCGGGTTCATTATAGCATACCGAAGCGGGCGGTGTAAACTGAAAAAGCTGCGCCTGCCGCAGAACGTCGATTCTGCGGCAGGCGCTGTGATTTTGTTTGCGGTTTACTCCGCCTGATCCTTAATGGCGGCCTGCGCGGCGGCGAGGCGCGCGATCGGGACGCGGTAGGGGCTGCAGGAGACGTAGGTCAGGCCCACCTTGTGGCAGAACTCCACGGAGGACGGATCGCCGCCCTGCTCGCCGCAGATGCCCAGCTTGATGTCCGGACGGGTGCTGCGGCCCAGCTCGGCGGCCAGCCTGACCAGCTTGCCCACGCCGTTCTGATCCAGCTTGGAGAAGGGATCGGACTCGTAGATCTTCTGATCGTAGTAGGCGGCCAGGAACTTGCCCGCGTCGTCGCGGCTGAAGCCGAAGGTCATCTGGGTCAGGTCGTTGGTGCCGAAGGAGAAGAACTCGGCCTCCTTGGCGATTTCGTCGGCGGTCAGCGCGGCGCGGGGAATCTCGATCATGGTGCCGATCTTGTAGGTCATGTCGGACTTGGCCTCGCTGATGATGCGATGCGCGACCTGATCGATGATGCTCTTGACGTAGGCCAGCTCCTTGACCTCGCCGACCAGCGGAACCATGATTTCGGGCACGATCTTCCAGGCGGGGCGGCGGGCCCTCACGGCCAGCGCGGCCTTGATGATCGCGGCGGTCTGCATCTTGGCGATTTCGGGGTAGGTCACGTCCAGTCGGCAGCCGCGGTGACCCATCATGGGGTTGAACTCGTGCAGCGACGCGATGACGTGGTTCAGGTGCTCGACCGACAGGTGCATTTCCTCGGCCAGCGCCTTGATATCCTCGGGATCGGTGGGCAGGAACTCGTGCAGCGGCGGATCCAGCAGGCGGATGGTCACCGGGCGGCCCTTCATGGCCTCGTAGATACCCTCAAAGTCAGCCTGCTGCATGGGCTCGAGCTTGTCGAGCGCCTTTTCGCGCTGCTCGGTGGTGGTGGAGACGATCATCTCGCGGATGGCGGAGATGCGGTCGGGCTCGAAGAACATGTGCTCGGTGCGGCACAGGCCGATGCCCTCCGCGCCGAAGGTGAAGGCCTGATGCGCGTCGGCGGGGGTGTCGGCGTTGGTGCGAACCTGCAGCACGCGGAACTTGTCCGCCCAGGTCATGATGCGGCCGAACTCACCGGAGATGGCGGCCTCGGCGGTGGGGATCATCTCGCCGTAGATGTTGCCGGTGGAGCCGTCCAGGGACAGGTAATCGCCCTCGCGGAAGGTGCGGCCACCCAGGGTGAAGGTCTTGTTGGCCTCGTCCATGGCGATCGCGCCGCAGCCGGAGACGCAGCAGGCGCCCATGCCGCGGGCCACGACGGCCGCGTGGGAGGTCATGCCGCCGCGCACGGTCAGGATGCCCTCGGCGTAGTGCATGCCCTCGATGTCCTCGGGCGAGGTCTCCAGGCGCACCAGCACGACCTTGCTGCCGTTCTTGGCCTGATCGACCGCGTCCTCGGCGGTAAAGACGATCTTGCCGCAGGCCGCGCCGGGCGAAGCCGCCAGACCCTGGCCAATCGGGGTGGCCTTCTTGAGGGCGGCCGGCTCGAAGGTGGGATGCAGCAGGGAATCCAGGCTCTTGGGGTCGATCATGGCGACCGCTTCTTTTTCGGTAATCATGCCCTCGTCCACCAGGTCGCAGGCGATCTTCATCGCGGCGGCGGCGGTGCGCTTGCCGTTGCGAGTCTGGAGCATGAACAGCTTCTTGTTCTCGATCGTGAACTCCATGTCCTGCATGTCGCGGTAGTGATACTCCAGGATATGGCAGATGTCCACGAACTGCTGATACACCTCGGGCATGACCTCGGCCAGCTGGTCGATGGTCTGCGGGGTGCGCACGCCGGCCACCACGTCCTCGCCCTGGGCGTTCATCAGGAACTCGCCGAAGAGCTTCTTCTCGCCGGTGGCGGGGTTGCGGGTGAAGGCCACGCCGGTGCCGGACGTGTCGCCCATGTTGCCGAAGGCCATCATCTGCACGTTGACGGCGGTGCCCCAGTCGCTGGGGATGTCGTTCATGCGGCGGTAGTAAATGGCGCGGGGGTTGTCCCAGCTGCGGAAGACCGCCTTGATGGCGCCCATCAGCTGCTCCTTGGGATCCTGGGGGAACTCCTCGCCCAGCTTGTCTCTATATTCAGCCTTGAACTCGTTGGCCAGCTCGCGCAGGTCCTTGTCGGTCAGCTCCACGTCCTGCGTCACGCCGCGCTCGGCCTTCATCTTGTCGATCAGCTCTTCGAAGTGCTTCTTGCCGACCTCCATGACCACGTCGGAATACATCTGGATGAAGCGGCGATAGCAGTCCCACGCCCAGCGCGGATTGCCGGACTTCTTGGCCATGATCTTGGTCACTTCGTCGTTCAGGCCCAGGTTCAGGATGGTATCCATCATGCCGGGCATCGACGCGCGCGCGCCGGAACGCACGGAAACCAGCAGCGGGTTATGCAGGTCGCCGAACTTCTTGCCGGTGATCTGCTCCAGCTTGCCGATGTACTCCATGATCTCCGCGCGGATCTGCGCGTTGATCTGGCGGCCGTCGGCATAGTACTGCGTGCAGGCGTCGGTCGTGATGGTGAATCCCGGAGGGACGGGCAGGCCCAGTCCGGTCATCTCGGCCAGGTTCGCGCCCTTGCCGCCCAAGAGGTTCTTCATCTGTGCGTTGCCTTCCGAAAACAGGTACACATACTTGTCAGGCATTCGATTTCCTCCTTGTTTTCTGCGGTGCCTACCGCAGGAGTGTCGCTTTTCGACCTCGTATTTCGTGTTACGTTCTTCATTATAACACAATTCTCCAGTAATGCAAGTAGTTTCCCGCAAAAAAAAGCTAGTATACGCCGTTTTTTTCGCAATCCTGTGCTAATGCAGGCTGAGCCTGCAGGCGGTGCTAGCGCCGGCCAAGCGCATCCTTCGGCCATAAACCAGAGCCTCAGGATGCTCCGTGGTCTGAAAACTCTGCGCTCCTGCCCCACAACTCGCTGCCGCGCATCCTATCGACGACTGTCGGCCGCCATAAACTAAAGCGGCCGAAGTCTGCGGATTTCCAGAAGTCCTCCGGAAATCACGCGCCGGCCAAACGAATCTGTCGGCCATAAGTCAGAGCCATCAGATTCTTCGTTCGTCAGAAACTCGAGGCTGTACCCCATAACTGGTAAGAGCATGGTTCTTCTATCGACGAGTCGACCGTGCCGACAGCCACCTGCCGCCTGCACGACAAAACCGCCCCACGCAATCGCATGGGGCGGTTTCCCGGTTATTCCTTCGTCAGCTGAATCAGGCCGCACTCGGGCACGGGCAGGGAGACGAGGCCGTCCAGGAAGAGGGTTTCCTCGCGGACGATTTCGCCGGTGCAGTCGCGCACGACGGCCTTCCACTGGGCGCTCTCGGGGAAGCGCGCGAGCAGCTCGCGTCCGGCGTTTGCGCTGACGAGCGTGACCTCGCGCAGGCCCTCGGGCACCTCCACGAGGTAGCCCTTCTCGTAGCAGGCGATGACGGCGCGGCCGTTCTTCTGGGCGCGCACGGCGGGGTAGAGCATCTGCGGGCACTCGGCGCAGATCGGCGTATCGACCAGCAGCTCATGCTCGCGGGTCATGAATTCGGTCCAAAAGCGGATGGCCTTCACGTGCTCCTCGGGCACGCGATCCAGGCGCGCGGAGAACTGCACGGTGCTGAAGAGCACGTTTTCGATCTGGCAGACCGCGTTTTCGACCCGATCGTTGACGTGCCAGACCAGCATGTCCGAATGCGCGGCGGTATCCCCGCACAGAAGGCGGATGTCCACCATGCCGATGCGGTTGGTGGAGGTGGTGAACGGGCAGTCGCCCACGCGGAACATGTTGCCGAACTCGCGCATGACCGGGCCGATGTAGCTCTGGCGGAATTCGATGAGCACGTCGGGCTTGATCGCGGTCAGGGTCTTCATCACGTCCACCATCAGTCGGCGCACCGCGTCCTCCAGAATCACGTAGTCCATGCCCTCGCGGAAGGCGGGCGTATTCTCGGTCATGTGGAAGGAATCGATGAAGTCCAGCTTGAAGCCGTCCAAATCCCACTCCCTGAGCGCGCGCTCGTACAGGTCGATCAGGTAGGCGCGCACCTCGGGATAGCGCGGGTCGAGCGTGTAGGCGCTCGGGCGGTCGATGTACTCCAGCGTCTTGCCCTCGAAGCGCCTGGCCGCCTCGGAGTACTTTCCAACGAAGGGCACGCTGTACCACAGCACATACTTGAGGCCCATGTCGTGCACCCGGGCCACGTGCGCCGCCATGTCCGCGATCTTCGCGTGCGCGGGCTGCCAGTCGCCGCAGTAGGCATAGCCGCGGGCGTTGTCCTCGGTCTGCCAGCCGTCGTCCACGATCACCGTCTTCAGGCCCAGTTCGGCCGCGCGGGCACACTCGGCCTCGACCTCTTTTTCGTAGACCTCCTGATGGAAGGAATACCAGAACGAGTACAGGGGACGCTTCGCCGCCTCGGGCACGCGCATCGGCGGGTACTTCTCCTCCCACCACTTCGAGACCGCGCGGATCGCGTCCTCATACCGGCAGTCGGTCTCGTCCAGCCACAGCGTGACCGTATAGCTGTTGGTCTCGCCCGTGCCGTCCAGCGGGATGACGAAGCGCATGCTCAGCAGACCGTTTTCCTCCACCGCACCCAGATACCGCTCGATGAGCGTCGTGCAGTCGTCCAGGGCCACCGTCAGACGGTTCATCCCCGCGTCGTTGTAAAAGACCTGAATCGGCGCCTGCGAGGAGATCTTGCTGGTCTGCAGGCAGCCCCAGTCGGGCTTGAGCGCGCGGTCGGTATGACAGGAGGTGTGCCACTGATACTGAATGTCCACCAGCTCCTTGACGCACTCGAGCGTCAGGCTGGGCTTCTCCGCCTTCATCGCGTCCTCTGGGTTCCAGGTCAGCGAAAAGACGTGCTTCACCCGCGCGCCCTCCCGCGTCTGGCTGTGGCTGATCTGCGCCTCCATGCTCACCTTCGCGCGCACCGCGCCAAATAACTGCTCCTTCATCTGCGTTCCACCTTTCCAGTGAATTCCCGCTCTTATTGTAACGTATTTCACTCACGATTGCAAGAGGGCTTCGCAAGGTGTCTTCGCCAGCGCCGCATTCGGGAGCTGGCAGCCTGTAAAGCGCAAAAAAACGCTCCACACAGCCGCATGGAGCAGTTGGCCGGTCTTGCGCGAATAAAAACCACGCCGCATTCGGGGAATCACATCTCTATTCTCGTTTTGCTGTGCGGATCATAGTGCCTTCCGAAAGCGGGAGTCGGCAGTGCCATGAGGTTTTCGGTGCGCATGGAGCAGTTGGCAGGTCTTGCGCGAAAAATCCACGCTGCATTCGGGGAATCACATCTCTGTTCCCGTCTTGTTATGCGGATCAAAGTGCTTTTCGGGAGAGCTCGAGAGGGGCTTTTCTCAGAAAAGCCGCCTCTCGAACGTACTTCCTACAGCACGAAGAGCAGGATGCACAGGGCGTGGCAGACGCTGCCTCCCACGACGAAGAGGTGGAAGACGGAGTGCATGTAGCGTCGGCCCTTGGCGCGCTGATAGATGACCGCGCCGACGGTGTAGAGCACGCCGCCGCACAGCAGCAGCGCGCAGCCGCCGGGGCCGAGGGCGTAGTAGGTCTGGGGCGCGGCGAAGAGTATGCACCAGCCCATGGCGAGGTAGCAGATCATGGACACGACGCGATACCTGGCAAGGTCGATGGCGTTGAGCAGTATGCCCACGGCGGCCGCCGCCCACACCACGCCGAACACCGACCAGCCCAGCGCCGGAAAGTGCGCGCGCAGAGCGACCAGCGCGATGGGGGTATAGGTGCCCGCAATGAGCAGGAAAATGCTGCAGTGGTCGATCACCTGGAACACGCGCTTGGCCATCAGGTTGGGCCTGAGGCCGTGATAGATGCTGGACATGGTGTACAGGATCACCATGCTCGCGCCGTAGATGGCCGCCCCCACGACCGCATAGGCATTGTGGTGCAGCGCCGCGATGACCACACCCAGCGCCAGCGTGGCCACGCCCAGCGCGCCGCCCACGATGTGCGACACCATGTTGAAGATTTCCTCGCCGCGCGTATAGGCGGGCAGCACGCGATCCCTGAGCTTCGTTCGTTTCATCAGTCTTTTCCTCCCGGTCGTTTGTCATGGCCTGAGTATAGCCCGCCCGGCGCGAAAAGACCACCCCTGAATCGTGACGGGCGCTCTACGATCGCTTTTTGAACCGTAGAGTCGCGGAAAAAAGCACTCCACGCGGCGTAGAGTGCAAAAAAGACTTGACTCTGACGCTGCGTCAGGGTGTATCATGGGTTCATAGAAAGGGGGAACGCCGAAATGATGACCGTTCACGAGGTCAGCGAGCTGGCCCACGTCAGCGTGCGCACACTGCACCACTACGACAAAATGGGCCTGCTGCGCCCAACCCGCGTCACCGAGGCGGGCTATCGACTGTATAACGAGCAGGCGCTGGGCAGACTGCAGATGATCCTGCTGTTCCGCGAGCTGCGCTTCCCGCTCAGGGAGATTCGCCGGATACTGGACAGCCCGGACTGTGAGCGCAACCGCGCGCTGGAGCAGCAGATCGAGCTGCTGACGCTCCAGCAGGAGCACACGGAAAACCTGATTACCCTGGCGAAGGGAATCCTGTTCATGGGAGTGAACCACACGGATTTTACCGCCTTCGACACCCGAAGGCTCGACGACTGCTGCGCCCAGGCCAGGGCCCTGTGGAACAAAACCGACGCCTACCGCGAATCCGAACAGCGGATGCGGAATACGAGCGAAGAGGAAAAGCAGGCGCTCGAAGAACAGATGACGGACTTCTTCCGCCGCCTGGGCGAGCTGCGCCGCGAAGACCCGGGCTGTCCGGCCGCTCAGGCGCTGATCGCCGAGCTGCGCGCCTTCATCACCGCACACTTCTATGACTGCACCCCGCAGATGCTCTCCTACCTGGGCGCGTTCTACAGCGGCGGGGGCAAGATCACCGAGCGCATCGATCAGGCCGGCGGCGAAGGCACCGCCCAGTTTGCCGCCCGCGCCATCGAACTCGCCGTTCAGGCTTTACAGGACGCGCCCGGTGAGGTACAATAAAGGGACGGGGGACGTCGGGACGGCCTTTTGCTGCCGCGCATTCTATCGTCAGGCTATGCGCTATTCAAGAACATCCCCCAACCGCCCTGCGGCGGCAGCGCCGCCGCAGGGCGGGACGCTGGGGAGGGCGGCCCGAACGGCGCGCGCCTCCCCAGACCCCACCCACG
>CAKUFI010000098.1 GCA_934647305.1 uncultured Clostridia bacterium
ATTTCCGGGCGCAAAAACTGCAAGGAAACGCTTTTTTCTCTGGAAAATGGGATTTTCCGGCGCAAAAAGCGTCCCGTACCCGCCGTACACGCCGCTGGGCACGATTGAAAGTTCGAAAGGGCTACGGCCCTCTCGAGCTCTCCGGGATTTTTTGACAGTCTGAGTCGCCCTTGGCGACCGCTCCCTTCTCAGGGGAGCCATTAAATACAGCCGCACGGACGAGCCGACTGCGCTCGCCTGCGCGGCCTGAATAACGGAGGAACAACCTATGAAGGCTCTGATCCTGGCGGCGGGCTACGCCACCCGGCTGTATCCGCTCACCATCGACCGGCCCAAGGCGCTCCTGCCCATCGCGGGCAAGGCCATGCTGGATTACCTGGTGGAGGAAATCTGCACGCTGCCCGACCTGGACGAAATCCACCTGGTCTCCAACCACCGCTTCATCCGCCCGTTCGAGGAGTGGGCCGAGGGCGCGCGCGCGCGGTACCCAGGCTTCCGCTTCGTGATCTGGGACGACATGACCACCTCGGACGCGGACAAGAGGGGCGCGATCGGCGACATCCAGTTCGTGCTGGAAAGCGCGAAGCTCGACGACGACCTGCTCGTCGCCGCATCCGACAACTTCTTCACCTTCCCGCTGATGCGCTTTTACGAGGCCTTTCAGAAAAACAACTGCGACACGCTGCTGGCCGCTCGCTTTGCCGACCGCGACCTGCTCCGGCGCTTCGCCGTGGCCACGGTGGACGAGCAGCTGCGCGTGACGCACCTGGAGGAAAAGCCCGCCGAGCCGAAGAGCGACCTGGGCGTGTACGCGCTGTACTTCTATAAGCGGGACACGCTGCCCCTGTTCGCTCAGTACCTGGCCGAGGGCAACCCGCCCGACGCGCCCGGCCATTTCCCGGTCTGGCTCTACCCCCGCCGCGAGGTGCGCGTGTACCCCTTTGAGGGCGAGTGCATCGATATCGGCACCCCGCAGAGCTACCATGAGGTGTGCGAGCGGTTCGCTCAGAAGTAATTCATCCCGTCCCTGCCGTCCTTCGGCAGGGATTTTTGACGTATAAGGGCACAGCGCCTTGCGTTTTTTATGAATCATGGTATGATATTATCATAAAGCAGTAAGGCGGGTGCGTTTTATGAGAAGGCGGCATAAAAAGAAGCTGTGGATGATGGGCGGTATCGGCGTATTGACAGCAGTCCTCTATTCGGTCCAATATCTGCTTTTTCTCAGAAAGGTAAGGATCGTTTTTACATGGTTTTTTTCTTTCTCAGCCATCGCCCTCGCGCTGGCCCCAATCTATCTGCGAATCGGAAAGGATCATACGGTCAATATCCCTGCGTCCATTGAGCGGCGGCATCGATACATGTTGATTGCAATGCCTGTACTGGCCTTCGTTTCTACCACCGTCATGGGTGTTATCGACGGAGGATCATTCTATGATATCCTTTTCTGGGTGATTTCTGCCCTGCTTTGTTGTGCATCGTTTGTGCTTGATCTGACTGGACGGCGTTACCCGGCTTTGATCATCACAGGCACAAACATACTTATCTCGTTTTTATGTGATTATAGTACCTGTACTGCGCTGCTTTATCTCCTGCTTCTTCTCTTTCTTCCCTGCACATCGTTACTGTTTTTGCTGCTGCGAAACAAATGCAGGTTTCTCCACTGGGTTGGTCTCGCGATAAGCGGCGTCTATTTTCTGTCGTTTATGGGCCTGGACATCATCGCATGCTCCTTGTGCGGCTTTTTTTGATGGAAGTAAAGTTTCATTATCTTCTCTACGCTCTCGGTTTCTGGCTGGAAGGCGACCGGGCCGAGCTGCGCCCCGCACACACCGCCCCAAGCGCCTATCCCGCGCTTGAAGCCTACAAAAAGCGAATCAGCAGCACAAAACAGAAAGGATGAAAAACCATGTTCGACAACATCGGTGCGGGGCGTTTTCATTCCCCCTGCGCACCGCCTGCACGCTGGGCGAAGCGGGCGCGGAAGCGCTTGGGCGTGACGGCGTTGGCCTCGCGGAAGCGCTGAATGAAGTAGCTGGCGGACGAAAAGCCGGTAGCCATGGCGATCTCGGTCACGTTCATGTCGGTCGTGGCCAGCAGGAACTCGGCCTTCTGGATGCGCACCGAATTCACGTAGTCGGCGAAGCTGCGGCAGGTATACTTGTAAAAGAAGCGGGAGAAGGAGCTGTAGCCCATGTGCAGCCGGTCGGCCACGTCGCTCATGGCGAAGGGCTGGGCGTAGTTTTCCTCGACGTAGCTCATCACGCGCTGAAGCCGCGCCGCGGTCTCCGAGTCCAGATCCGCGCCCCAGGCCGCCTCGGGCTGCATGACGTGCCAGCGCCTGAGAATCCACAGGAATACGCGGCAGGCGTTGGCGCGGATGGCCATCTCAAAGCCGTAGTCCTTCTTCTCGTACTCGGCCAGCGTGTCGTAGAGCAGCTCCGGAATGCCGGTGCCCTCCAGCGCCCGGGCGGAAATGACCTTCTCATAGGGGGTCTGCCGGAGCACGAAGGGCAGCATGTACCTCAGCTCGAACACGCTCTGCTCGGCCGAAAAGAGCAGCTCCGGCTCGAACTTGAGCACCAGGTAATGCGTGCGCACCGGATCGATCGCCTCGACGCTGTGCACCTCGTGGGAGTTGATCAGCGCCAGGTCACCTGGCGTGAAGCGGCAGACGCTCTCGCCGATCAGCAGCTCCGCGCAGCCCTGCGTGCAGTAGAGCAGTTCGATGTAGTTGTGCAGGTGCGCGCCCGCCAGCCTGCCCGGCCCGTCGCGCCCGGTTTCGTGGCAGTGAAAGGGGTAGACGACGCCGTTTACAGCCAGCTTCGGCTCGACGGATACCTCCATGGAATCCCCTCGCCTTCAAAAAAATGATATTTTTGCGCACGGACATTATATCATCTTTTCGCGGTTTGTGCTATGATATAGGCAGCAACCCCATGTAAAGAAAAGGAGAGTGTTTTTTATGGCAGACATACTTCGTATCGGCATCGTGGGTACCGGCGGCATCGCGCACGCTCACATGAACCAGTATATCCAGATGGACGACGTGGAAATCGTCGGCGCGTCGGACATTGTGCCCGGCAAGGCGCGCGCCTTCCTGGACGAATTCGGCCTGACGAACGTTCCGGCCTTTGAGAACAACGACGAGCTGTTCGCGCTCAAGCCCGACGGCGTGTCCGTGTGCACCTACAACACCCAGCACCACACCTGCGCCTGCGCCGCGATGGAGGCGGGCATCCACGTGCTGTGCGAAAAGCCCATGTCCGTGACGCTGGATCAGGCCGTTGAGATGGCCCGCACCCAGAAAAAGACCGGCAAAATTCTGACAATCGGCTTCCAGCCCCGCTACGGCGCGAACATGCAGATGATCAAGAGCCTGGTGCGCTCGGGCGAGCTGGGCCACATCTACTATGTGCAGACCGGCGGCGGCCGTCGCCGCGGCATCCCGGGCCGCACGTTCGTGCAGAAGGATCTGGCGGGCGTAGGCTGCCTGGCCGACATCGGCTGCTACGGCCTGGACATGGCGCTCAACGCCGTGGGCTACAGAAAGCCCGTGACCGTGTCCGCCTACGCCAGCGACTACTTCGGAAAGAACCCCAAGTACTACGACCCCATCAAGGGCGGCGGCGAGTTCTCCGTGGACGACTTCACCTGCGCGCTCATCCGCTTTGAGGACGGCCTGGTGCTGGACTTCCGCATGAGCTGGGCCATGCATATGGATACCATGGGCGACACCCTGTTCCTGGGCACCGAGGGCGGTCTCAAGGTCAAGTCCCCGCATCCCGAGGTCAACTGGGGCGGCGCGTGGGACGGCGGCGTCGGCGAGGTCTATATGTACCGCGACATCGACAACAATCAGGTCGAGATCCACGTGCCCAAGAAGCAGGAGGACGACAAGAAGAGTTTCTTCTTCCAGAAGGTTCGTGCCTTCTGCGACGCGATCAAGACCAACGGCCCCTCTCCCATTCCGTGGCAGGAGATCATCTACAACCAGGCGATCATCGACGGCATCATTCGCTCCAGCGCGCTGCACGAAGAGGTCAAGGTCGAGATCCCCGAGATTTAAAGGGAGGTATAACCCATGCTTCGAGTTGCAATGATCAGCAAGTGGCACGTGCACGCGGCGGGCTACGCCAAATTCATTCAGGGCTGCGAGGACGCCTGTGTTTCCTGCGTGTGGGATGAGGACGCGGCGCGCGGCCAGGCCTGGGCAAAGGAGCTGAACGTGCCCTTCGTGGCCGATTACGACGAGCTGCTCGCCCGCGAGGACGTGGACGCGGTGGCCATCGACACCCCCACCAACATGCATAAGGAGATCATGCTCAAGGCCGCCCGCGCGCACAAGCACATCTTCACCGAGAAGTGCATGTGCCTGAACGTTGCCGACTGCGACGAGGTCATCAAGGCCGTCGAGGAAGCGGGCGTGGTGTTCACCATCTCCTTCCCTCAGCGCTGCAGCGGACGCAACCTGTTCATCAAGCGCATGATCGAGGAGGGCAGGCTGGGCGACGTGACCCTGCTGCGCGTGCGCAACTGCCACAACGGCGCGCTGGCCGGCTGGCTGCCCGACTACTGGTACGATCCGGAAACCACCGGCGGCGGCGCGATGATGGATCTGGGCGCGCACCCGATGTACCTGTCCCGCTGGATGCTGGGCAAGCCGACCCGCATTCAGTCCATGTTCAACAACCTCACGCCCCATCCGGTCGAGGATAACTCGGTCTGCACGATTGAGTTCGAGAACAAGGCCATCGCCATCTCCGAGACCAGCCTGGTTTCGCCCATGACGCCCGCCATTCTCGAGGTCTACGGCACCAGGGGCGTCATCATGGCCGTCAATGACGACATCAAGATGATCACCGAGGACAGCCAGAAGCTCATCAAGGGCGGCTGGTTCACGCCTCAGATCGACGCCGATCTGCCCATGCCCCTGCGCCAGTGGATCGACTCCATCCTGTACGGCAAGGAAGTCCGCTTCGGCCTGCAGGAGGGCCGCCAGCTGACCGAGCTGATGGAGCAGGCCTATATCTCCGACCGCAGCCGCGCGGAGGCCAAGTTCCCCGGCTAAGCGCCTTTCGGACGCATCCTTTCCCCCGGCAGTCTGTAATGAGACTGCCGGGGTTATTTTTTCACGCGCGTTCGGGGAACCCCCGCGCCGCCCGTGACACAAAAGCCTCTCGCGAAATTTCTTAATGCAAACGCGCAGGAGTTGTGGTATACTTTATAATATGGATGAGTATACGGGTGCGTCCCGGACGGAAAGGGAGAAGGCCATGAGCGAAGGAGCCTATGAATTGCTGGCCCTGGCGGCCAGATACTGGTTCGTGCTGCTGATCGCGCTGATCGTGGCGCGCGGCTGGCACGCCTGCGTGACCGACAACCGGAGAGGGAAGCTCCTGCGCGGCAAGAACGGCGACGCGAGCTGCGTGGGCGAGCTGCTGGTGATTCGCGACGAGGATCACGGCCGCCTGGAGGGCAAGCGCTTTCCGGTGCCCGCGGAGGGCATGCTGGGCAGCGCGCGGGTCGCCGACGTGCGGATCAAGTGCCGCGCGGTCGCCCGGAGGCACCTGTGGCTCAAGTACTCGGACGGCTATCTGACCGTTCGCGCGCTGGGCAAGGCCGACTTTTCCGCCCCGCGCACACAGGACGGCCGCTTCATACTCTGCGATGGGGACAACCTGGAGATCGGCCCGCTGACGATGACGCTGGTGCTCTACGACGCGCAGGAAATCGCCGAGCCCGAGGAGCCGCAGTCCCCGCCTCCGCCTGCGCCCAAACCGCGCGCCCGCAGGGGTGAAAACGGCGTAATCGAGTACGACGACGAATTCTGGGGCTGAGAAGCGCCTCAGACACCGAAATCTTCAACATGGAAAGGAGACGAGTCATGAACAGAAAGCGAGAGAGGGCGCGCAGGGGAAGCGGCGCGGACGTGTCGCTGCTGACGCTGGGCGTAATGCTGTTTCAGGCGAGCGCGATGGGTCTGCTGGCCTTCAAAACCAGCCCGATCGACGTTCAGGCGCTGATTTTCGCCATTGCGCTGCCGCTCGTGACCCGCCTTCTGACGCGCGCCCTGCCCAAGTATCTGGGCGCGGACGGCGTGTTGCTGAGCCTGACGCTGATGCTGTGCTCGGTCAGTCTGGTCACGCTCAAGGCGATTGCCAAGTCGCCCATCACGCCGCGCAATCAGGCGATTTACATGCTCTGCGGGCTGGCGGCGATGGTCGCGGGCATGCTGTTCGTGCGGCTGGTACGGCGGCCTGAGAAGTGGGTGCTGCCGCTGATGCTGCTTTCCGCAGCCTTTCTGGCTTCGCCGATCGCGCTGGGCAGCTGGAAGGGCGGCGCGAAAAACTGGATCTGGATCAAGCAGGGCTCGATTTCGCTGCAGCCCAGCGAGTTCGTCAAGGTCTCGTTGATGGTCATCCTCTCGGCCAGTCTGTCCAGGCGCAGCAGCCGGGGGCGCATTGCCTTCACGCTGACGTTCGCGGCGATGCTGTGCGGCATCCTGCTATACGAGCGCGACCTGGGCGCGCTGCTTCTGTACTTCCTGACCACGGTGATCGTGTTCTTCCTGGCCACCAGCAACCTGCCGCTGACGCTTGCGGCGCTGGGCGCGGGCGCAGGCGGCTCGGTCGCGGCCTATTACCTGTTCGATTATGTAAAAAAGCGCATTGCCGGCTGGAAGAATCCCTGGGCCGACCCGTATGACGGCGGCCTGCAGATCGTCCAGTCGCTGATCGCAATTGCCTCGGGCGGCACGTTCGGGCGCGGCCTGGGCCTGGGTCTACCCAGGAACATCCCGCTGTACCACAGCGACTTTATCTTCGCGGCCATCTGCGAGGAGTTCGGCTGCCTGTTCGCGGTCGGTATCCTGGCGGTGTACGTGCTGATCGTCATGCGCGGTATTTCCATCGCCATGAACGCGCACCAGGGCTTCCACGCGCTGCTCTCGTTTGCGGTGGTGTCCATGCTGGGGCTTCAGACGCTGCTGATCGTGGGCGGCAACATCCGCCTGATCCCGCTGACCGGCGTGACGCTGCCCTTCATTGCCTCGGGCGGCAGCTCGATGATCAGCTACATGGGCGCGATGGGCCTCTTGATGGGCGTAGCCTCGGTCAACCGCGAACGCGAGAAGCAGCAGCGCGAGCGCGCCGAATGGCTGGAGGTGATTCGCGAATGAAGGAGCTTCGGCGCAACATGCGCCTGATCGGCGTGCTGCTGCTGTGCCTGTTCCTGTTTGTGGCGGGCTGGTTCAGCGTCACGGTGTACACGCAGGGCTCCCGCTGGATCACCACCCAGTACAACCGGCGCCTGACCACCGCGAAAAAGACCGTCGCCATGGGCAGCGTGACCGACCGAAACGGGGTCACGCTGGCCAGCACCGACGCAGAGGGCAACCGCGCCTACGCCGCCTCCCCGATCGTGCGCCGGGCGCTGTCGCAGACGGTGGGCGATCCCCTGAGCATGTCGGGCACGGGCGTGGAGACCTTCCACGCAAATATTCTGCTGGGCCTGTCCGGCTCGATCATCGACCGGGCGTGGCAGTGGGTATCCGGCGAGCAGACCCGCGGCGACGACATTCGCCTGACCATCGACTCCCGCCTGAGCCAGTACATCGCCGAGCAGTTTCCCGAGGGCTACGTGGGTGCGGCGGCAGTCATTAACTACCAGACCGGCGAGGTGCTCTCAATGGTCTCCTTTCCCAACTACGACCCCGAGCAGGTGGAGAGCCGCAGCGTAGTGGAGACCGCCTACTTAAACCGCTGCCTGCAGGGCCAGTACGCCCCCGGCTCGGTGTTTAAGATCGTGACGCTGGCCTCCGCGCTGGAGAACAAGACCGGCGTGAGCAACGTGCTGTATTCCTGCGAGGGCTCAAGGCTGTTCGACAACGTGCCGGTGACCTGCGCGGGCGGTACGGTACACGGCGAGATGTCGCTCAAGCAGGCCTTCATGAAGAGCTGCAACATCACCTTCGCGCAGCTGAGCTACGAGTTGGGCGCGTCCACGCTGCAGAAGACCGCCGAGGCGTTCGGCTTCAACGACAACTTCCAGTTTCAGGACCTGATCCTGTACCAGTCCACCTTCCCAAGCGACATTTCCACCGTGGGCGAGCTGGCCTGGTCGGGCGTCGGGCAGGGGCGCGTGCTGGTCACGCCGCTGCACATGGCGATGATCGCCGGGGCCATCGGCAACGACGGCCTGATGATGAAGCCCACGCTGATCGCGCAGGTGTCCGGCTCAAGCGGCATTTCCAGGCTGCGCACCGCGGGCGGAACCTACAAACGCGCCGTCAGCCAGAGCACGGCCGACGTGATCGCCGACTACATGTACGCCGCCGTCGAGTCGGGCACGGGCACCCGCGCCCAGGTCTCAGGCCATAAAATCTGCGGCAAGACCGGCTCCGCTGAGACCAGCGACGACAAGACCGTGCCCACCAACGCATGGTTCGTGGGCTTCGTCGACGAGCCCGAGCATCCCTACGCCGTCGCGGTCGTCGTCGAGGAGGGCGGCTCGGGCGGCGACAAGGCCGCGCGCCTGGGCGGCAAGACCCTCGCCAAGGCCATCGAGCTGCTGGGGTGATGGGGAGACGGGGGGAACGCTGGGGAGACGGCTTTTCTGAGAAAAGCCTCAGCTTGTCAAAAAAGGTTTTGACAAGCTGGTGGACGGGGAAGCAAGCTCCCCCGCCACTGCCACCCTCACCA
>CAKUFI010000099.1 GCA_934647305.1 uncultured Clostridia bacterium
GTCGCGGCGCGGCCGGCGGGTGGGGTGCGGGGAGGGCGGTAGCCCCTCCCCGACCGGGGATTTCTATGCCATGCCTGCCGCGCGCAGCTCCAGGAGCATGTGTCCGATGTTGCCGTTTCCGGCGAAGCGGATCGCGTCGAAGAAATCCTCGGTGAGCGGGAACCAGCGCAGCGGGTTCTTTTCCTCGCGCAGCGCGGCCGGTTTCTTCAGCCTGCCCGCCCAGAATTCGAGCAGGATATCGTCCAGGTAATACGTGAAATCGATGACGTGCGTCAGTTCGATCTGCGCCCTGCCGATTCCGGTCTCCTCGGCCAGCTCGCGGTAGGCGGCTTCTTCCCCGGTTTCGCCCGGCTCGACCTTGCCGCCGACCAGGTTGTACAGTCCCTTATACGGGTCTTTTCTCCGCAGGCACATCAGCCATTCGCGCCTGTCCGGCGACAGCACGCCGATCACGTTGCTTTTTTTCATGGCGCATCCTCCGTTTATGAAGAATCCCGATGACGCGAATCATCGGGAAAATGTGCGCGGGCGTTTTTTATTTGGAGGCGCGGGAAGCCAGCTTCTTGCGGGTTTCCACGTTCAGGATCTTCTTGCGCATGCGGATGGACTTGGGCGTGATCTCGACCAGCTCGTCCTCGGCGATGAACTCGAGCGCCTCTTCCAGCGTGGGAATGCGCACGTTGGTGATCTTGAGCGCTTCCTCGGCGCCGGCGGCGTTGCGGATCGAGGTCAGGTGCTTCTTCTTGCAGACGTTGACGTCGATGTCGCCCGGGCGCGAGCTGCGTCCCACCACCATGCCGGTGTATACCTTCGTGCCCGGCCACAGGAACAGCAGTCCGCGCTCCTGGATGTCGAACATGGCGTAGCTGGTGGTCTCGCCGGTCTCAAAGGCGACCAGGGAGCCGTTGACGCGGGTGGGAATATCGCCCTTGTAGGGCTCGTAGCTGTCGAAAATCGCGTTCATGACGCCTTCGCCGCGGGTGTCGGTCATGAACTCGCTGCGGTAGCCGAACAGGCCGCGGGAGGGCACGCTGAACTCCAGGCGCACCCGGTCGGTGCCATTCATCGAGATCAGCAGGCCGCGGCGGCGGCCGATCTTCTCAATGACGCTGCCGGCGTATTCGCTGGGCACGTCGCAGATCAGCTTCTCCATGGGCTCGCACTTCTGCCCGTCGATGGTCTTAAACAGCACCACGGGCTTGGTCACCTGGAACTCATAGCCCTGGCGGCGCATGGTCTCGATCAGTATGGACAGGTGCAGCTCGCCTCGGCCGGACACGCGGAATGCGTCGGTGGTCTCGGTGTCCTCCACGCGCAGCGATACGTCGGTCTGCATTTCCTTAAACAGGCGGGCGCGCAGGTGGCGGGAGGTGACAAACTGGCCCTCGGTGCCGGCGAACGGGCTGTCGTTGACGCAGAAGGTCATCGACACGGTGGGCTCGTCGATCTTGACGAAGGGCAGCGGCTCGACATGGCTGGGCACGCACAGCGTGTCGCCGATCATGATGTTTTCAAAGCCGGTGATGGCCACGATGTCGCCCACCTTGGCGCTTTCAATCGGCACGCGCTTCAGGCCGTCGAAGGCGAACAGGCCGGACAGGCGGGTCGGCGCGCTGACCACGTCGTCGTGATAGGAGCAGCGAACGGCCATGTCGCCCGCCTTGATCGTGCCGCGCTCAATGCGGCCCACGCCGATGCGGCCCACGTAGTCGTTATAGTCGATCGTGGAGACCAGCATCTGCAGGTCGCCCTCGGGATCGCCCTGGGGCGCGGGAATGTGCTCAAGGATCAGGTCGAACAGGGGGCGAAGGTCGGTGCCCGGCTGCTTCCAGTCCAGGGTGGCGGTGCCGTCGCGGCCGGAGGCGAACACGATCGGGCTGTCCAGCTGCTCGTCGGTGGCGTTCAGGTCGAGCAGCAGCTCCAGCGTCTCGTCCACCACCTCGTCGCAGCGCGCGTCCGGGCGGTCCATCTTATTGACCACGATGACCACCGGCAGAGACAGCTCCAGCGCCTTTTTCAGCACGAAGCGGGTCTGCGGCATCGGGCCTTCGAAGGAGTCGACCAGCAGAAGCACGCCGCCGACCATCTTCAGCACGCGCTCCACCTCGCCGGAGAAGTCCGCGTGGCCGGGGGTGTCGACGATGTTGATCTTCACGCCCTTGTAGTGCACGGCGGTGTTCTTGGAAAGGATGGTGATGCCGCGCTCACGCTCCAGGTCGTTCGAGTCCATGACGCGGTCGGCCACCTGCTGGTTCTCGCGGAACACGCCGCCCTGCTTGAGCATTTCGTCCACCAGGGTGGTCTTGCCGTGGTCGACGTGGGCAATGATGGCGATGTTTCTCAGGTCTTCTCTGACAATATTCAAGGTGAAAGACTCCTCACACAATAGTATATCCCAGTTTTGACTTTACCGATCTATTCTAATGAAAGCGCCTCTTCTTGTCAACCGCGCTGATGTTACCATCACGTTTTTTCCGCCGGGCAGTGCCCGGTGCCACTTGCTGCCGCCGGGGCCACGCGAATCCGGGAACCATAGATTCAAGCTCCCGGATTCTTCGTTTTCGGAAAACTCGAGCATGCGCCCCACAAGAGCTGCGGGTCGGCAGGGCCGACGGTCACTTGCTGCCGCCGGGGCCACGCGAATCCGGGAACCATAGATTCGAGCTCCCGGATTCTTCGTTTCCGGAGAACCCGGGGATGCTGCTCCACAGGGGTTTCCGGTCGGCCGTGCCGGCTCGGGCTCTGGTAAAAGGCGCGGCTGAGCCTCGCAGTGAGCCTGAAAAAAGCGCGAGGCGGCGTCAAACGCCCTGCGGCCGCCACAGTGAGCATGTGAATCAAATTCGTTTTTGACAAATGGGACGGGAATATCTATTTTTTGTCGGCGCAGGCTATGATATAATCCAAAATAATCTATGGCGATTCTCAGAAGCGCGAACAACGCTGAGAATACTTCTGAGAATTGCCATCTTGCGAATGACGTGGAGGATTTGTGTGAAAAAGTCTTGGAAGGGCATGGGAATGATTGCCCTCGCGGCGCTTTTGTGGAGCGCTCAGGGGGTGCTGGGAAAGGCTGGCACCTGGGGTTCGCTTTCTCTGGTGGGCGTCCGGGCGATTTTTGCGAGCTTTGTTCTGGGCTGTGTACGAAAAGATTTTCGGCTCCCCAAACGGCCTGCCGAGTGGATCGCCGGCACGTTTGTCGCCTTGACGGCGCTCCTGTTTCTGTGCGCCAATAAGCTGACCTCGGCCTCAAATGCCATCATCCTCCAGTATACAATGCCGGTTTTTGTGATGCTGCTCGGTGTAATTTTCCTGCGCAAAAAACCAACCGCCGCCGAAATCGCGGTCAGCGCGTGCGTGCTGAGCGGAGTTTTCCTGTGCGCTTCCGGCAGCACAGGGCAGGGCAATCTGCTTGGAGACGGACTGGCGCTGCTCTCGGCCATTACTTATGCCGGCGTTTTTTCAGCCGGGAAGCTCCTGCATGTCGACGCAAAAGACTACAGCTATACGGGAAACCTTCTGTGTCTTCTGTTCTTGCTGGCCATACCGTTCGATCCGTCGTTCGATTTCAAGCCGCTGAATGTGCTTTCCGCGGCTTTGATGGGTCTGACGGTTGGCCTGGGCTACGCGGCCTTTGCAAAAGGCTTGAGCGAGGGCGTTCAGCCGGTTACGGCGGCGATTATCTCAAACATCGAGCCAGTAGGAAATCCGGTCTGGGTTTTCCTGTTTCTGGGCGAAGCGCCCCCGGCATTGTCTTTGATTGGCTTTGCGATTGTGCTGACGGCGGTTACTGTACATGGAGCTTGTTTGAACACGGCAAAGGAGGAAAAAACATGAAGAAAATTTTCTTGCTCGGGGACTCTATTCGCTGCGGCTACGACGCCTATGTCAGGGAGAGCATGGAGAATGTGGCGGAGGTCTTTTATCCGTCTGAGAACTGTCGCTTTGCTTCTTATATACTTCGCAACGTCCATTTCTGGAAGGACGATCTGCATATTGATCGTGCCGACGCCGTGCACTGGAATGCCGGTCTGTGGGACACTCTGCGCATCTATGGCGACGAGCCCTTTTCGAAGCCAGACGTTTATGCCGACTATGTAGAACGCGTCACCAGGCGCCTGATTTTCCTCTTTCCGGGAGCAAAGATCATTTTTGCTACCTCCACGCCTGTGATTGAGGAAGGGTTTATTACCGAGTTTGAATACCGCACGAACCGGGACATTGAGGAGTACAATCGCATTGCCTGCGAGATCTGCGCGCACTACGGCTGCCTCGTCAACGACCTGTATGGGCTGCTTAAGGATGCGCCGCGTTCGCTGCATTCTGACCAGACGCACTTTTACACGGCGGAAGGCACCGCGCTGATCGGCGGTCGGGTAAATCATGTGCTGTGCGACGCGCTGGGCATTCGGGAGGATCGGCTCAGGCGTCCCAATCCTGAGAACTTCGTCGTGAAGGGCGTCATGGGCGATCAAAAGATGTATATCAAGCGCGGCAGCTACTACGAAAGGGTTTTGGGCATTTGAAGCGCGCAAAAAGCCATAAAAGGGGATCTGGAACCCGAAAGGGCGACAGATCCTCTTTTGTAATACCCGGCTCGCCGTACGCCGGCATGGAATTAAATGGCTTCGGCCTGCCGGATAAACCAGTCCTGATCCTTCTTTGTCATGTTGTTGAAGTACCAGTTCCAGCCGCAGACGCGAATCTGGAGGTTGGCATATTCCTCGGGATGTTCCTGAGCTTTGTGCAGCGTTTCTGCGCTGACGACGTTGCCCTGCAGGGAAAGTCCGCCGCGCTTCATGTAGGTGCGAACCAGCGCGACCAGGGCGTCCAGTCCCTCCTCGCCCTGCACGGCAGAGGGGTGGAGCACAAAATCGACCGGCGCGCTGGCACGGCTGTTCACTGTGTTAATCTTTGTCACCGTATGCAGGAAGGCTGTGATGCCATTGCGGTCCTGGCCGACGGTGGCGCTGAGGTTCTTGGAGATAATCTCTCCATCGCGGCGTCCGTCCGGACTGGCGGCGCATTTCTCGCCGAAAATGTAGCAGAAGTTGATGGATTCGTAGCTGGTCTTGTAGAATCCGCCGCGCGAGGCAGGGATGGCGTTGACATAGGGTGCCAGCCAGTCCGTAATGCGCTTGAGGAGCGCGTCCGGCCCGGGCAGATCATTGCCATACTTCTCGGGATCGGCCCAGATGGCGGCGCGCAGTTCCTCGTTTCCTGTCCAGTTATTCTCGATAGCGTTCAGGTACTCTGCCATGGTGACCTTTTTTTCACGGTAGATGTATTTGTCCATCATGTACAGCGAGTCGGTCAGCGTGGCCATACGATACCTATGAGACATGGCGCAAGCGAGTCAGTATGATGCTGATAGGCTGTGACAGAGCCGACCGGATTTGCGAGGTGCTGATTACGGGACTGCAAACCCTGCATACGTTGTCTCGGGAGCAAAGAAAGCTGAACGATGACTATGCCCGGATCTGCAGAGCGGTGGAAGGGCATCTAAATGAGGTGAGCCTACCCTGGCTTGTCGAGCGAACCGGCCTGTCAAAATGGACAATCACGAAGATTATTCGCCGGGAAAACGACAGCACAGTGAATGAATGGCTACAAAAACTGAGAATTCAGGAAGCGGCGCGTCTGCTGGCGGAAACCGGTTTGAAGGCGTATGAGATTGCCGGCATGGTCGGGTATTCGAGCGTGGACTATTTTACGACAGTTTTCCGCAGGGTCATGCAGACAACACCGGAACAGTATCGCATGAAAAGGAAGTTTTAGGGAATGTCCTGAATCTGCCAGCCGCCTCAGGTCTGTCAAAAGGGAGCCGAACGATAGTGTGAACCTGAAAAACCCCCTCGTCTCTATTCTCACAGAGCGCGAGGGGGATTACCGGTTTTTTGAAGCCTTTCGTACGAGAGAACCTGTGCGAGAGGTGTTGACCCTGTCTCGCAGGTGTTTTCCGGGAAGGGTCTGGGGAGGCGCCTTTTTCAAAAAAACGGCCGTTTGCTCGCGCCATTGCTGGCACTTTACGTTTCTTATAACTAACCAGCGGCAGCGGCGGAGGCGAAGCCGACAGAACTCTGTAAGTAGTTCTTGTGAATCGCAGACCTTGGCCGCTTCAGTCTATGGCGGCCAATGGTCGTCGATAGAACCCGCGGCAGCAAGTGGCCGTCGGCACAGCCGACCGGTAGCAGCCGGGTGCAGGCTCAGCCTGCCATCCAGGCGAGCAGCTCGGGCACGGTTTGCACGCGGTAGGGGGTGTCATAGGCCTCGTAGAAGTGCTCCGGGTCGAACAGACAGCCGTCGATGCCCGCATTGTGCGCCGCCTCGACGTCGATGTCGCGGTCGCCGACCATGCAGGCGGAGGCCGGATTGACCAGGCCGCGCTGAATCAGACTGAGCAGCGCGTCGGGCGCGGGCTTCTTGGGGAAGGGGTCCTGCGAGGTGATGCGCCCCTCGAAGCAGTCCAGTATGCCATAGCGCTCGAGCGCCTCGAAGGCGGCCCGGTCGCGGTGGGTGTACAGGTGATGATGCGCGCCCAGCTCGTGCGTCTCGCGGATCAGCTCGGGCATGCCGGGGTAGGGGATCATCGTGTCGGCGGGCAGCGTCCGCTCATAGGCGTAGTAGGCCGCCATGAAGTCGAAGGCCGGGTCGATGGCGTGCTTTTCCTGAAAGTACTTCAGCGCGCTGCCGACTGAAACCTTTATCCGGCGCAGGATTTCCTCTTCACTCTCGACCACGCCGCACTGCCTGAGCGCGTGATCGAAGCACTTGACCATGCGCGGGTAGGTGTTGAACAGCGTGCCGTCAAAGTCCCAGATAAAGTGCTGATAGCGCATGACAGGCCTCAGGCGATGGTCAGTGCCAGCTCGATCATCTGGTTGAAGGACAGCTGCCGCTCGTCGGAGGACAAACCCTCGCCGGTGGCCGGGTTGTCCGAAATGGTCAGCAGGGCCAGGGCGTTTTTGCCCGCGCGGGCAGCGTTGAGGTACAGCGCTGCCGCCTCCATCTCCACGCACAGCACGCCCAGCTTTTCGAGCTTTCCGGCCGGGTTAGACTCGTCGTAGAAGGTGTCCGAGGAGAAGATCGGGCCTGCCACCAGGCTTTCGCCGCGCGATTTGGCGGTTTCCATCGCCTTCACCAGCAGTTCGGGCGAGCAGCAGGGCGCCAGGTTTCCGTCAAAACCGAACTGGCGGCCGAAGGAGGAGTTGGTGTAGGCGCTTACGCCCGCCACCACGTCGCGGATGCGCAGCTTCTGGCTGATCATGCCCGCCGAGCCCACGCGGATGATGTTCTGCACGTCATAGAAGTTGTACAGCTCATAGGAATAGATGCCGATCGAAGGCATGCCCATGCCCGAGGCCATGACGGACACGCGCTTGCCCTGGTACAGTCCAGTGTAGCCCTGCACGCCGCGCACGTTGTTGACTAGCTGCGCGCCGGTCAGGAATTCCTTCGCGATGTACTGCGCGCGGAGCGGATCGCCCGGCATCAGCACGGTTTCGGCGAAATCGCCCGCCTGGGCGCTGATATGCGGAGTGGGAATATTGCTCATTGTAAAAAACCTCCTGAATGCGTTTTTTCCATTATAACGCATCCGGGGAAATTTGTCACCAAAAAGATTTTTGAGAAGAAACTGTTGCTAAATGAGAAAACGTGTGGTATATTATTGTAAAAGGAAAAAACAAGGAGGGTCAATTCATGGACAAGAAGAACGTCGTCATGTACATTCTGGCAGTGGTCGTCATCGTCGCGCTCATTCTCGCGGGCAACTCGCTGAGCAAGAACCGCGAGCTGCGGGATAAGAACGACACGCTGGAGGCCGCCAACATCGAGCTGAACGCCCAGCTTGCCGCCAAGGATGAGGAGCTTTCTGCGCTTCAGGCCAGCAGTGAACAGGCGCTTGCCGAGGCGCAGGCCGATTTCGACAGCCAGCTGGCCGAGAAGGATCAGGCCCTGACCGACGCGCAGGCCGCCGCCGAAGCGTCTCTTGCCGAGGTACAGAAGACCTACGACGAAGGTCTGGCCGAGCAGGAAAAGGCGCTCGCCGAGGCGCAGAAGGCGTATCAGGCAGCGCTGGATGAGAAGGATCAGGCCGTCGCCAGCCTGCAGGAGGAGCACGCTGCCGAGCTTGAGAAGCTGCAGGCGGACTGCGACGCGGCGCTCGCGGCCAAGGAGCAGGAGCTGATCGACCTGGGAACCAATCACGAGGCCGAGATCAAAGCCCTTCGCGAAGAGTACGAGCAGCTGATCGAAGAGGCGAGCGCCGGCGCGGCCGTCATGGAGCCCGCCGACGAGGCGCGTCTTGCCCAGATTGTGGACGCGATGGTGCAGACCGCTTCCGAGCAGAAGCTGCTGCTCAGCCGCCTGAGCGCTCAGACCGACGAGGCGCGCGCCGCCTTCTTTGAGCGCGTGCTCGAGCTGATCAACTCCGCCGAGTAAGCGGATCGTACGCGGACATTTGAAAAAACGGGGGAGGGGCGCAGTGCGTCCCTCCCCTCAGCTTGTCAAAAAAGGTTTTGACAAGCTGGTGGACGGGGAAGCAAGCTCCCCGGCCAGGTGCCGCGCCTCA
>CAKUFI010000100.1 GCA_934647305.1 uncultured Clostridia bacterium
GGCAGGTAGTAGTTCATCATGGAGAACATACCCTTCTTCATCTCGCCGCCGTACCAGGTGTTGATGATGACCTGCTCGCGGCTGCTGATGTTGAAGGCCACGCAGGTTTCGGAGTTCAGACCCAGCTCCTTGTAGTTCTCAACCTTCGCCTTGGAAGCGTTGTAAACGATGAAGTCGGGCTCGAAGTTCTCCAGCTCCTCCTTGGAGGGTTTGATGAACATGTTCTCGACGAAGTGAGCCTGCCAGGCAACCTCGACGATGAAGCGGATGGCCATGCGGGTGTCCTTGTTCGCGCCGCAGAACGCGTCCACGACGAACAGGCGCTTGTTGCACAGCTCCTTGGTGGCCAGTTCCTTGACGGCCTTCCAGGTTTCCTCGGTCATCGGATGGTTGTCGTTCTTGTACGCGTCGGAGGTCCACCACACGGTGTCCTTGGAGTTGTCGTCCACGACGATGTACTTATCCTTGGGGGAGCGGCCGGTGTAGATACCGGTCATGACGTTCACGGCGCCCAGCTCGGTCACCTGGCCCTTTTCATAGCCTTCCAGCTCGGGCTTGGTTTCCTCAGCGAACAGCGTTTCGTAAGAGGGATTGTGTACGATTTCGGTGGTACCGGTAATGCCATACTTCGTCAGATTCAGTTCAGACATCTTCAGCAACCTCTTTCCTTGGAATATTCCAGCCGTGGGGCGCGGTGCGGAACACACCTTCCCCCAGCATGGTTTTCTGTGAGTATGATAAACCAGTCACCCGCTAAAATCAATAGCTTTTGCGAAAACTTACAGAAAAGTTTCCATGCGGAACGAGTTTGAATGGCATGCTTTTTCCTCATAAAAGCATGCTCAGCTTGTCAAAAAAGGTTTTGACAAGCTGGTGGACGGGGAAGCAAGCTCCCCGGCCAGGTGCCGCGGCTCAAATCTACGATTTGAGCCGTCGGCAGTTTCGCCAAGGGCGAAACCTGAAAACCCAAAGGGTTTTCAGCCTCCCTGCCACCCTCACCAGTCTCCGCTAAAAATCAAAGATTTTCCGGCGCAAAAATCGCCCCGTGCCCACCGTACACGCCGCTGGGCACGATTGAAAGTTCGAAAGGGCTGCGGCCCTCTCGAGCTCTCCCGAGTTTTTTGACAGTCTGGGCATGCTTTTTCCTCATAAAAGCATGCTTTTTCGGGTATATTTCGCGCGCGGCGAGGCGATGCGCGCCCCCGGGCGACATTTCAGACGCCCCCGCGTATCCTTCGGCGCGCAGGTCTTGCGGGGCAGGGCAAAGTATCGTATAATAGAACCATCCTGAGAGGAGGAATGGACAAATGACGAACCAAACGGGCCTTGACGAGGCGATCCGGCTGGTGGCCGGGGCGCAGGACGATCTGGAAGAGGCGCAGGAAAAGCTGAGCAGCGCGCGGAGCTGGGGCCTGTTCGATATTTTTGCGGGCGGGCTGATTACGAGCCTGGTCAAGCACGGCAAGATCGACGACGCGACGCAGTGCGTGCAGAGCGCGAAGTATAAGCTGGAGAGCGCCAGGCGCGCGCTCAACGCCGGGGAGGGCGCGATCGACGTGCAGATGGACGGCATCGACGGCTTCACGAAGTTCTTCGACATCGTGAGCGACAATTTCCTGGCCGACCTGTGGGTGCAGGGCGAAATCGCCGACCGCAGGCGAGCCGTCGAGGGCATGCTGGCCAAGGTCAGGGCGCTCAGGCGCAGCCTCGAGAACGCGAGAAGACCGTAACCCCTGAGGCGGCGGCAGGCGGAATCGGGCGCGGCTCAGTTTACCCCTCAGTCTCCTTCGCAGACAGCGCCCCTTTTATGAGAGCCTTGATCGCGCTTAACCGTGTCTCCCCTGAAAGGGGAGGCGCCCGCGGCGCGGGCGGTGGGGTTCGTTGCTCTTGTGGGGCACAGGCTCAGGCTATGTGCCCACGGAGAAATTGGAAACTTTAATCTGTGGTTTCCAATTTCGCGTGGCCTCGGCGGCAGCAGGTGGGCGTCGGCTCTGCTGACCGGCGGCAGCGCGCAAACTTCGGTGGGGGTCTGGGGGAGCGTGAAGCGAATGCGGAACCTCCCCCAGCTAGCCCCGAGGCGGGCAGTGCCCGCCCGGCAATCCGCAGGGAAGCCTGCGGATTCGCAGACATTGGCCGCTCCAATTTATGGCGGCCAATGGTCGTCGAAAGAACCGGCGGCAGCAAGTGGGTGCAGGCTCAGCCTGCCCGGAAATCCGGAGAATTCGGGAAGTTCAATTTATGCTTCCCGAATTCGTCGCCAGAACCGGCGGCAGCAAGTGGAACCGGGCACTGCCCGGCCGACCGGCACTTGACCGGAGGGAGATTTTGCCGTATAATAGGAACAAAGTGGGGTGGTATGTGAATGCTCAAGAAAAAGACCGTCAAGTCGGCGCTGCCAATATACTGCGCGGCGGCGCTGTGGCTTGTCGCATCACTGTTCCTGAAGATGTATAAGCTGTCCGGGCTGCTGATCGCGGCGGTGCTGGCGGCGGCCGGATACCTGGCGGGGAGAAGGCTGTTCCCCGACCGGGTGGTCGAGTACGAGGAGAAGGCCAGCTCGGGCGACGCCGAGGTCGACCGGCAGATCGAAGAGGGCAGAAGGGCGCTCGCCGAGCTGCGCGCGGCCAACGACGACATCGAGTCGCCCGTGATTTCCGCGCAGCTGGATCGTATGGAGCGCGCCGCGCGGGCGATTTTCGACCGCATTGAGCAGGAGCCCAGAAAGGCGCTGCAGGTTCGCAGGTTCATGAACTATTACCTGCCCACCTGCGTCAAGCTGCTTGGCCATTACCGCGACCTGGACGGCGCAGGCATCTCGGGCGAAAACATGGAAAAGTCCAAGAAGTGTATCGAGGACAGTCTGGAGATGATCGCCTGCGCGTTCGAGAAGCAGCTGGATAACCTGTTCAGCGATCAGGCGCTGGACATCAGCACCGACATCCAGGTGCTGGAGACCATGATGGCGGGCGAGGGCCTGACCGACTCCGCCGCCGAACTGAAAAAGGATAGCAAAGGCGCCGCGCAGGCGGGCCGATGAACGAGAGGAGAAAATACCATGTCTGACATCAAGCTGACCCTGGGCAACGAAGCCCCTGCCGCCGCCACCCAGACCGCCGAGGAAATCATGCCTGAGAAAAAAGTGCCCGAACCCGCCCAGCCGGTCTTTACCCCCGAGGAGCAGAAGACCATCGACGAGTTCTCCAAGAAGATCGACGTGACCGACACCAACCTGGTCTTCCAGTACGGCGCGGGCGCGCAGCAGAAGATCGCGCAGTTCTCCGACAGCGCGCTGGCCAGCGTGCAGACCAAGGATCTGGGCGAGGTGGGCGACATGATGGCCAACCTGGTCGCCGAGCTCAAGGGCTTCAACGCCGATCCCGACGAGAAGAAGGGCCTGTTCGGCTTCATCCGCAAGAACGTGGACAAGATGACGCTGCTCAAGGCGCGCTACGACGAGGCCGAGGTCAACGTCAACAAGATCGTCTCCTCGCTGGAGAGCCATCAGGTGACGCTGCTCAAGGACATCGCCACGCTCGATCAGCTCTATGAGATGAACCTGGACTACTTCAAGGAGCTGTCCATGTACATCGCGGCGGGCAAGAAGCGCCTGGAGGAGGTTCGCGCGACCGACCTGGCCGAGGCGACCAAGCGCGCGGAAGCGTCCGGCCTGGCCGAGGACGCGCAGGCCGCCAAGGATCTGGCCGACAAGTGCGACCGGTTCGAGAAGAAGCTGTACGACCTGGAGCTGACCCGCAACATCGCCATTCAGATGGGCCCGCAGATTCGCCTGATCCAGAACAACGACCAGGTTATGGCCGAGAAGATCCAGTCCACGATGGTCAACACCATCCCGCTGTGGAAGAGCCAGATGGTCATCGCGCTGGGTCTGCACCACGCGCAGGAGGCCATGAAGGCGCAGCGCTCCGTGTCCGACCTGACCAACGACCTGCTCCGCAGCAACGCCGAGCGCCTGCACACCGCCAGCGTCGAGGTGGCCAAGGAGTCCGAGCGCGGCATCATCGATATCGAGACCCTCACCGCGACCAACCAGCGCCTGATCGACACCATGGACGAGGTGCTCGCCATCCAGCAGGACGGCCGCGAGAAGCGCCGCGCCGCCGAGGGCGAGTTGGCCCGCATCGAGGGCGAGCTCAGGAGCAAGCTGCTGGAGATCAATAACAAGAAGTAATCCCCAAGGAGGGAGGACGCATGTCTATCAAGGAAAACCGGCCCCTGGCCTGGACGGTGCTGGCGGCGGTGGTGATCGGCTGCACGCTGACCAGCGGCGGCATCGGCCTGGCGCGTGAAAAAAGCCAGGTACAGAAGCAGTTCTTCGCGGCGAGCGAGAGCATTTCGGCCGACCTCGCCGAGCTGGCCGACAACGCCTACGTCATGCTGGGAATCGCGAAGCGCTATCAGGGGATCGACGAGGCGCTGACGGAGCGCACCCAGCAGGCGATCGACGGCCTGCGCGAGGCCATGGATTCCGGCTCGATCGGCGAAATGTATCAGGCCAAGCGCGCGCTGACCGACTGCGTGGAGGACCTGTACACCGCCGGCGGCCAGGTCACGATGCAGGGCAGCGACGGCGACGACTTCCGATACAAGTACAAAAACTTCACCTCGGCCAACCTGCGCATCTCCCACGACCCCTATAACGACGCGGCCGCCCAGTTTAACGAGCTGCGCGGCGGCTTCCCGGCCGAACTGATCGGCGGGGTGTGCGGCGTGGACGGGCTGGAGCCCTTCAACTGACCCCAAAAAGGAGACGAGAATGAAAAGAATACTCTGCCTGCTCTGCGCGCTGATGCTGGCGCTTTGCCCGGCCTGCGCGCTGGCGGCCTCGTCGGTGATCGAGCCGACTGAGGATTTCTACGTAAACGATCAGGCGAACGTGCTGACGGAAGAGACCGAGGGTCTGATCGTGCTCAACAACGACAAGCTCGCGGAGGCCTGCGGCGCGCAGATCGTGTTCGTCACGCTGGATACGACCGGCTCGACCGATATAGAGACCTACGCCTACCAGCTGTTCAGGCAGTGGAGGATCGGCTCGAGCGACAAAAACAACGGCGTGCTGGTGCTGCTGGCCATCGGGGACGACGACTACTGGCTCACCGACGACGTGGGACTGCAGGACGACCTGACCGCGGGCGATCTGTCCGAGCTGGCGAACCGGTACCTGGAGCCGTCCTTCGCGAAAAAGGACTACGATACCGGCGTGCGGCTGCTGTTCTCGGCGCTGTTTGAGCGGGTGAGTGAGATCGAAAAGGCCGACGTGCGCCTGGACGATACGCTCTACAGCCAGTATGTCGCCGCGCAGGAGCAAGGCTACGAGACGACGAAGGAGCTGCAGGATCAGGCGAATTCCTACGTGCCCGGCACGGAAAGGGATTCGGGAGGAGGCGGTTTTGTGGGCTGGGTCATTGCGCTGATCGTGATACTGATTGTGGTGAACGCGCTGCGCAGAGCCGTGTGGCGCGGCGTGCGGCCGGGCCCCAGGCATATCTTCATGAACCCGTGGTTCATGCGCCCAAGGCCTCCGCGCCCGCCTCGCCACATGCCCTTTGACGACGGCCCGAGGCCCGGCCCCGGCCCCCATCCCGGCCCCAGACCTGGCGGATTCGGCGGCTTTGGCGGCCCGAGATCCGGCGGTTTCTCCCGCCCCAGCGGCGGTTCGCGCCCCGGCGGCGGCTTCAGCCGTCCCAGCGGCGGTTCGAGGCCCAGCGGCTTCGGCGGAGGACGCTCGGGCGGCGGCGGCGGTTCCGGTTTCCGCGGGGGCGGAGCCGGCCGCGGCAGGTAATCGCTCCCGGCAGCGTGGCTGCCGGACGGAATGGGGAAAGAAATCCCCGCCCGGCGCGGCCCGAAGGGGGCGTGCCGAAAAGAAGACGTTACGATAAAAAGCCCCGGTTGCGTTTCCCAAGCAGAAGCCCGACCGGGGCCTTTAAAATAGGAAGGAGAACATACTATGCTCGAATACGTCAAGGGCGTGACCGCGGACAAGGCGGACATCGTCGATTTCGGAAACTATGTGTTTAGTCAGGCACACCGCCCGCACAACTTCAAGACCCTGCTGCCCAAGGGCTATGCGGACGACCGCGATACGACCTTCTGCCACTACCTGGCCAAGGTGGACGGCCGCATCCGCGCGATGGTGGCGGCGCTGCCCATGAAGCAGACGATTGCCGGCTGCGAGCTGAAGTTCGGCCTGGTGGGCACGGTGTCGGTGCACCCCTACGCGCGGGGCGAGGGTCACATGAAGCGGCTGATGCGTGACATGATCGAGGATCAGCGCGCGCAGGGCGCGGACGTCCTGGCGCTGGGCGGACAGCGGCAGCGCTACAACCACTTCGGCTTCGAGCGGGCGGGGCTGGTGTACAGCTACAGCCTGAACGAGGCCAGCATGCGGCACGGCGCGCGGGACGTGGACGCGGCGGGCATTCGCTTTGCCGAGATCACCCGCGAGGACGATCCGCTGCTGGACAGGGCGGCTGAGCTGTATGCGAACCAGGTGGTGACCGGCGCGCGCCCGAGGGACAATTACCTGCACATCATGCATTCCTGGCAGGGCAATTTCTACGCGGTGCTGCGCGGGGAGGACTTCCTGGGCACGCTGTACACCTCCGGCGGCGCGTCGCTCGGCGAGATTCTGCTTGCGGACGAGGAAAACCTGCCCGCCGTGCTCAAGGCCTGGATGACCGAGCATCCGGGCGAGAACAGCCTGGACGTCGCGCCGCACGAGAAGCGCCGGATGGAGCTGATCGATCCGCTGAGCGAGGGCTGCTCGATCGAAACCTGTGAGATGGTATACGTGCTCAACTGGCCGCGCGTGCTGCAGGCGCTGCTGAACCTCAAGGCGCTGTATCAGCCGCTGGAGGACGGCGAGGTCTGCCTGAGGGTGGACGGCCAGACGTTCGAGATTCGCGTGCGGGACGGCAGGGCCGAGGTCTTCACGACTGACTGCACGCCGGAGCTGGAGCTTGAGCACCTCGAGGCCGAGCGCCTGTTCTTCTCGCTTTCCGGCCTGTGCGTTTTGCCGGACAGGCGCCTGCGCAATTGGGCGCCCCTGCCGTACTATATCAACCGGGCGGACAAGTTCTAGGATTCGGGAGGTCGCCTTATGAACGAAGGGCGGCCTCTCTTTTCATGCGACGGAAAGGGAAGGACTGCGATGGAATACGTATTTTGCGACCGGGTGCACGACGTGCCTGAACTGAGGGACAGCTTCAACGCGCTGACGCGGAAGGTGTTCGGGTTTGACTTTGCCGCCTGGGACGCGGAGGGGCTGTGGACGGAGCGGTACTGCCCGCACGCGCTGGTACTGGACGGCCGGGTGGTGGCCAATGTGTCGGTGAACAGGCTGCGCTTTCAGGCCTTCGGCCGGGAGATTGCGCTATGCCAGCTGGGCACGGTGATGACCGACCCGGATTTTCGGGGGCGCGGCCTGGCAGGAAGGCTGATGCGGGAGGTGCTTTCGCGCCTGCCCGAGGACGTATACCTGTTCGCCAACGATTCGGTGCTGGACTTTTACCCGCGATTCGGCTTCAGGAAGGGGACGGAGCGGCAGTGCGTCCGCGCGGTAGAGCCGGCGAAGGCTCAGTCGGCCAGGCCCTTCGACCCGGCGCTTCCCCAAAACCGCGCGCGGCTGGAGGCGGTGCTCAGTCTCCCCCGGCCGGGCGAGGCGCTGTCTCTGCTGGACAATCCGCAGCTGTATTTGTTCTACCTGCTGGGGCCGATGAGCAGATGCCTGTACGAGCTGCCGGAGCGGGCGGGGCTGGCGGTCGCCGGTCGGGAGGGCGACGTGCTGACGCTGCACGCGCTGCTGTCCGACCGTTCGCCCGAGTGGGCGGCGGGCTGCTTTGCGGGCGTGAGGCTGCTCAGGCTGGGCTACACCCCGGCGGACGCGGCGGGCTTTGCCTGCGAGGCGTATCGAGAAGAGGACACCACGCTGTTTTACAGGGGGCGCGCGGTGGAGGCGCTGCTTTCGCGCGGCGCAATGTTCCCCACGCTGTCGCACGCATAAGCCGGGTCGGCAGTGCCGACAGCCGCCTGCTGCCGCCGGTTCTATCGACGACCATCGGCCGCCATAAATTGGAGCGGCCAATGTCTGCGAATCCGCAGGCTTCCCTGCGGATTGCCGGGCGGGCACTGCCCGC
>CAKUFI010000101.1 GCA_934647305.1 uncultured Clostridia bacterium
CGACGACTATCGGCCGCCATAAATCAGAGCGGCCGAAGTCTGCGGCCGGGCAGGGCCCGGTTCCGCTTGCCGCCGCCGGTTCTGGCGACGAATTCGGAAACCATACATTAGAGTTCCCGAATTCTGCGGCCGGGCAGGGCCCGGTTCCGCTTGCTGCCGCGGGTTCTATCGACGACTATCGGCCGCCATAAATCAGAGCGGCCGAAGTCTGCGGCCGGGCAGGGCCCGGTTCCGCTTGCCGCCGCCAGTTTTGTTGACGAATTCGGGAACCATACATTAGAGTTCCCAAATTCTGCGGCCGGGCAGGGCCCGGTCCCACCTGCTGCCGCGGGTTCTTTCGACGACTGTCGGCCGCCATAAACTGAAGCGGCCGAAGTCTGCGGATTTCCCGAAATTTTCTGGAAATCACGGGTCGGTGCTGACGACTCAGGCTGACGACTCAGGCAAACTGAACGGGGGCGGCGAAAGAAGCGTACCTGCCGATACAGAAAAACCGGCACAGCATTGCTGCCATGCCGGAACATCGTATGATGAATTACTTGATCTCGACAGTAGCGCCGACCTCGGCCAGCTTCTCCTTGATCTTCTCGGCGTCTTCCTTGGAAACGCCTTCCTTGAGGGTCTTGGGCGCGCCCTCGACCAGCTCCTTGGCTTCCTTCAGGCCCAGGCCAGCCACGACTTCGCGGACAACCTTGATGACCTTGATCTTCTCGGAGCCGGCTTCCTTCAGCACGACGTCGAACTCGGTCTTCTCCTCGGCGGCCTCAGCGGCAGCGGGAGCGGCGCCGCCGGCAACGGCGACAGGGGCAGCGGCGGAAACGCCGAACTTCTCTTCCATTTCCTTGACCAGGTCAGCCAGCTCAAGGATGGTCATGGACTCAATAGCGGAAATGATCTCTTCGCGATTCATGATATTGACCTCCAATGTAATGATTTTTGTGAGTACGCGTCAGGCGACGCGGGGAATCGTTACGCCTCTTCGCCGGCCTTCTGCTTGCGGATGGCCTCCAGGACGTAGACGAACTTGGACACGGCAGACATCATGCTGCCCATGACCTTGGCGATGAGGACCTCTCTGGACGGGATCGCGCTGAGCTTCTCCACGCCCGCGACATCCAGGATGGCGCCATCCAGGATACCGGCCTTCACCTTCAGCTTGTCGTTCTTCTTGGCGAACTCCGCGATGATCTTCGCGGGAGCGACCGCGTCGGTCATGCCGAAAGCCAGGGCGGTGGGGCCTTCCAGGATGGAATCCAGACCCTCGATGCCGGCTTCCTTCGCGGCGATACCGACCAGGCTGTTCTTGAGCACGGCGTACTCCACGCCGGCCGCGCGGAACTGCTTGCGCAGCTCGGTCACCTCGGCCACGTTCAGGCCGCGATAGTCAACCAGAACGACAGACTGCGCGGTGGTCAGCTTTTCCTTGATCTGCGCAACGGCAGCCTTCTTCAGTTCGAGATTGTTGGACATTTGTAAACACCTCACATTCCGTCCGATCATTGACGGCATATGAAAACGCCCCTGCGCACACGACGCAAGGGCGACAAAAAATCATCTGTCACAAACCCATTACGCCTCGGCTGGCGACCGACGGTCTTTAAGCTCACGCACCTGCTGTCTATGGCACAAAGCTGTTTTCACAGCACAAGGTTTATTATAGCCTGTTCAGTTCCTCCGGTCAAGTTAATTTTTCTCTTCGACCTCGAAGGAACGGAAGTGGTTGATGCCCTCGCAGGCGGTAAAGCCCACGAAGAGCGTCTCGGGCAGGGCGCACTGGGCCTGAGCCGTCAGCTCGCCCGCGCGGGCGGCGATGCCATTGGGCGTGATCTCGCACTCAAGGCGCGTCCAGGTATTGGCCGGGAAGGGCAGCTTGGCCTTGCACAGCGCGGTCACTCGCTGCTGATCCCCGCCCTGCGGCTCGATCTGCCAGAGGTTTATACCGCCCTCGTAGAGCACGGCCTCGTAGTGCTTTCCATACTGAAGGCGGCCGTCCGGGAGCGTGTCCAGCTTCTCGGCGAACACGATCAGCGGCGCGCCGTAGGAATCGAAGCGCGTGTCGATCGCCAGGCGGACGGGCAGCTTCACCGGGCTTTTCAGCACCGCGGAGACGTACTGATAGTTGTCCCAGCCCTCGGGCGGGGTGGGATAGTCGTTGCTTACGCCGTCCGCCTCCTGCCAGAAGGGCGGGCGGTAGGGCACCTTGCCGGACGCGGCGTAGACGAATTCCTCGCCCAGGCCGTTTTTCAGGTCGTATTTCATGGGATGTGTCCTCGCTTTCCTGTGAACGTTTACACGATTCCCTTTTCCGCGCAGAACTCCACGTACTCCGCGAAGAACGCGTCGGAGGCGGTGAACCACTCTCGGGTGTAGCGGGTGGGGTCGTTTACGTCGAAGCCCTCGTGCATGCGGCCGCGGCCGCCGTCGCTGACGACGAGCAGGTCAAGGCAGTGCTTCATTTCCTCGCGGGTCGCGGCGGTAAAGCCCTGCATGGCGAGCGCCATCGCCCAGACGTACTGGCTCGGGGTGTGCGGGCTGCCCACGCCGGAGGCGCAGCTGCCCCTGAAATAGTACGGGTTATCCTCGCTGAGGATGAAGCGGCGCGTGCGCAGGTACATCGGGTCGTCCGCCGCGCAGCAGCCCAGGTAGGGCAGCGACAGCAGGCTGGGTACGTTCGCGTCGTCCATGAGGACGTGATTGCCGAAGCCGTCGGTCTCGTAGGCGTAGATTTTGCCGTACCTGTAGTGGTCGACGACGCCGAAGGTCTCCACGCCGTGCAGAATTTCCTCGCGCAGGCGGGCGGCTCTGGCGGCAGTTTCCCCGGAAAGGAAGCCGAGCGTTTCATTGACCGCCAGCACCTGGCGAACGACCGCCGCGATCATCAGGTTGGACGGGATGTGATAGCCGAAAACGGTCGCGTCGTCGCTCGGGCGGAAGCCCTGCCAGGTCATGCCCGTGTAATTGACGCGGTAGCCCCGGCCGCCGTTTTGCAGCGTATCCTGCCAGGTCGCGCCTTTGCGCGAGTGCGTGTAGGCGGATTGCTCCTCGTGACGCTGCTCGAGGATGAACTGATCGATGATCCTTGCAAAGGTGCGCGCGAACAGCTCGTCGAATACCTGGCCGTCGCCGCAGTGCGCGTAATACAGGCAGGCCAGGCGCATGGGATAGCACAGCGTGTCCGTCTCGTATTTCTGCTCCCACGTCCAGTCGCCGCAGCGCGGGGTATCCGTGTCGGCGTAGTGATGGCCGACGGGCGCGTCGTTGAAGGAGTTGGCGTAGGAATCGCGGCCGATCATCTCCAGCTGAGCGGTCAGCGCGCCGCGAACGAGTGCGCGCATCTCCTCGCTTTCGGCCGTCAGGGGCAGGTAGGGCATCAGCTGCTGGGCGGAATCGCGGTTCCACATGGCGGGAATATCGCCGGTATAGAGGAAGACGGAGCCGTCCGCTCGGCGGTCGATCGTGGTCTCCAGCGGGCCTGAGTAGCAGGTGCGAAACAGCGTCCTCACCTTTTCATCGCGAATCCGCGCCGCGAGTTTTTCCATGTATTCGCGCGCGTCCCGCGGCATTTCGTACTTTTTCTCCATAGACTGCCCTCCGCGGCCGCCGCTTACTCGTGGTAGTTGGGCAAATACATGCCCATGTTCTTCAGGCGGCTCTGGATGTCGCGCACGTCGGCCTGACGGGGAAGGGCGTTCGACTGGACGCACACCGCCGCCGCCACGCCCGCCGCCTGGCCGGTGATGTAGCAGCCGGGCATGACGCGCAGCGAGGCCTGCAGATACCGGTCGGCGCTGATGCAGCGGCCGGCGACCAGCAGGTTGTCCACCTTCTGCGGCACCAGGATGCGGTAGGGCACGCCGTAGTTCTGGCCGCGCTTGAGCCGCCACTCGTTGAACTGCTTGCGGAACTCCAGGAACGCGTCCCAGGAAAGATTGGCCGGGTGGATGTCCACGCCGTAGCAGTAGCGGCCGATTTCGTCGTTGAAATTCGCCTGGCCGCGATAGTCGTCCAGCACCAGCTTGTACTCGCCCATGATGCGGCGGCTCTCGCGGACGCCCATCAGGTTGCCGGTCGCCACCAGGTTCATGTGTTCGAAGCCGTGCAGGTAATTCTTATAGTACTTTTCGAACTGGTCATAGAGCCTTCTGCCCTTGACCAGGCCCTCGGTCAGCGAGCGCTCGTCGGTGCCGTCCACGCCGTAGACGTGGCCGATGTTGCCGCCGCCGGTGGTCTCGTACTGCTGGCAGATGCCGGTCAGGTGCAGGTCGAGCTGCTCGAACACACCGTCGGCATAGGCTTTGCGCAGGCTGGCCTCGTCGTCGTCGCGCATATCGCGCTTCGTAAAGTCGATGCCCGCCCACAGGCTGCACAGCGTGCTGGGCATGACCAGGCCGTTCTCGTCGCCCTTTTCATAGGGCGCGCCGGACATGACCGCCAGATCGCCGTCGCCGGTCGCGTCGATATAGGCCTTCGCGCGCACCGCGTACACGCCGCTCTTGCCCGAGACGACGCAGTACTCGATCTTGCCGTCCTTCACCGCCGCGTCCACCAGATTTGTGCCCAGCAGGAAGTCCGCGCCGGCCTCCAGCATCATGTCGTCGTACACGCGCTTGAGCGCCTCGACGCGGATGGCGGTGGAGTGCTCGAACTTGCCCTCATAGCCGCCGGTCTTCCACAGGCGATGCAGGATTTCCTCGCCCAGGCCGGCCGCCAGGAAATGCTCCCCGTCGCCGAAGGTCATATAGCAGGGCACCAGGCCCGCCGTGCCCAGGCCGCCCAGGCAGCCCTGCGACTCGATCAGAAGCACCTTCGCGCCCTGCCTCGCCGCGGCCACCGCCGCCGTCACGCCCGCCGGGCCGCCGCCCGCCACGAACACGTCCACATCATACCGAAGCGGAATTTCCCGCCTGAACGATACCTTTTCCATCACGCACCTCCGAAATTTACCGTTTTTATCTATTATACCCATTCGGGGAGGGAGAGTCAAGAAAAACGCGGGCAAACCGCGCCCGGGAGAATTTTTCGAGGCAGAAGACCGCGTGGAACGTTTTTGCAAAAAATGCGTCTAAAGATAGTTGTTAGGGACGCCGTTTTGTATTATAATAGAGCTGCAATCAGGGGGTAACGGGGGGCGATCAAACGTGAGTTACATTGAAAGAATCTGGCAGCAGTTCAGCACCCGGGTGCTCAGCCTGGGGGCCAGCCTGAGCTGGCGAAACGCCCTGGACATCGCCCTGGTGGCGCTGCTGGTCTACTATGTCATCGCGCTGGTGCGCCAGACGCGGGCAAACTCGGTTTTAAAGGGCCTGGCGCTGGTGCTGATTATGGCGTGGCTGAGCGACGTGATGCAGCTGAGCGCGTTCAACTGGATCCTGCGGCAGGTCATCAACACGGGCGTCATCATGCTGGTGGTGCTGTTCCAGCCGGAGCTGCGGCGCGGCCTTGAAAAAATCGGACGGTCGAAGCTGTCGGGCGCGGGCCTGCTGGAGAGCAGCCACAAAATCGCCACCGCCGAACACGACGCGGACGAGATCGTGCACTGCATGACCAACCTGTCCCGCCGCCGTGTGGGCGCGCTGGTGGTCATCCAGAACAAGACCGGCCTCAACGACATCATCGCCACCGGCACCATGCTGGACGCGGAGATTTCCTCGGCGCTGCTTGAGAACATCTTTGAGCCCAACACGCCGCTGCACGACGGCGCGGTCATCATGCGGGGCGGCAGGATCGTCGCCGCGGCCTGCTACCTGCCTCTGTCCGAAAACTACAGCATCAGCCGCGAGCTGGGCACCCGCCACCGCGCGGCCATCGGCATTTCCGAAACGACCGACGCAACCGTACTGGTCGTGTCGGAGGAAACCGGCGTCATCTCCGTGGCGCGCGAAGGCAAACTGACCCGCTACTTTGACGCCAAGGCGCTCAAAAAGCTGCTGATGGATCTGTTCCAGCCGGCTGAGGATTCCTCGAAAAAGACGCTGCTTGGCATGTTCAGGGCGGCGCCGGGAAGGAAGGCGAAGCAGCATGAAGAAGAAAAGTGAGCAGATTTGGGCCGCCGTCAAGGCGCTGGCCGCGAAGCTGTGGCGGATCGTCTCGCACAACCTGATGTGGAAGATTCTGTCGGTGGTCATCGCCATCCTGATGTGGAGCTACATCGTCAGCGCGGACAGCAGCATCACCCGCACGAAGGTTCTAAGCAGCGTAGACGTGTCCCTGAGCGGCCAGTCGGTGCTGCAGAGCCGCCTGCTGGCCGTGGTCATGGACGAGGACGAGGCGCTCGCCTCGGTGCGCGTCAAGGTCAAGGTGCCGCAGGCCAACTACGCCCGCGTGACCGCCGACAGCGTCAGCGTGGAGCTGGACCTGTCCAGGGTGCGCCAGACCGGGCGGCAGGAGGTCGAGCTGGTCGGCACGACCGCCTACGGCGAGGTGGTTCAGATCACGCCCTCCACGCTCGAGGTCGACATCGAGCCGATGGACACCCGCGTGGTGCCGGTCAACGTGGAGCTGCAGAATCAGGACGAGGACAAGTATTACTACGTGGTCAGCCAGAGCAACCCCTCGCAGCTGACCATTTCCGGCGCGTCGAGCGTGGTGCAGCGCATCGCGCAGGCGCAGGCGCTGGTCAACGTCGAGGGCATGACCACCGGGCGAAACGTCTCGGTCAAGTACGCCCTGCTCGACGAGGAGGGCAACGAGGTGACGCAGCTGGTGAGCAAGCCCACCTCCTCGGTCATGGTCGGCCTGTCGATCGACCCGATCGCGCGCCTGAGCGTGGATGCGAGCATCGAGACCGCTACGACCGGCACGCTGCCCGACGGATACAGGATCACCCGCGTCGAGGTGCAGCCTGAAACCATCACCGTGGCGGGCGACCCCAGCCTGCTGGGCGAGCTGGATGTGCTCACGTTCGAGCAGGTCAACGTGACCGGCCGCACGCAGAGCTTCAGCACCGTGGCCACGGTCAACGCCCTGGACGCGATGAAGTACGTCTCCACCCGCCAGGTCACCGTGACCGTCTACATCGAGGAGGAGAGCCAGGTCGCCCGGTTCGAGAACGTCAAGCTGTCGGTCAGCGGCCTGAGGGAGGGCTGCGCAGCCGAGCTCTCCGACGAGACCGTGCGCGTCAAGGCCACCGGCGCCTATTCCGAAATGGGACAGCTGACCGAAAGTCACCTGCTGGCCGCCGTGGATCTGACCGGCCTGACCCCCGGCGAGTACGACCTGCCGGTGCAGGTGACCGCCGACAACTATCCTTCAGTCACCTTCGAGGTGGAACCGCAGACCGTACACGTCGCCATCCGCACCGCCGGTTGACCGCACAGGGAGGAATGAATCTTGGGAAGCAATCAATTCGCCGAAAAACTGGTCGAGGTCATGCTCAGCTGGATGCGGCTGGTCGTCAACTGGTTCTGGGCCGTGTTCCGCACCGGCGCGCCCTCCGGCCTGAGCAAGTGGTTCGCGGGCAGCTGGAAGGGCATCGTGGTAACGCTGATACTGGTCGGCGTGGTCGTCGACTGGCTGGTGTGGATGATCCGATGGAGGCCCTACTGGCTCTGGTTCCGCAAAAAGCAGATTATCTATGAGGACGAGGAAAAGCCGCGCCGCGAAAGAGAGGAGCGCGTCGAACGCCCCCGCGACGTGGAGCGCTTCCATGGTTCGCGCAGCGCGAGGGACGACGACTTCGAGGATCCCTTCGCCGAGCCCGCGAAACGCCCCGCCCAGCCCGCGCGCTTTATCGGCTGGGACAGCGCCAGCGATCCCTATGCCCCGCCCAAGGCTTCCGAGCCCAAGAAGCAGCGGCCGGACAAATATGCCGACTGGGAGGGCGGCGAGGATCCCTACGCCCCCCCAAAGCCGCAGAAGGCTGCGAACAAATACGCCGATTGGGACAACACCGACGATCCCTACGCGCGCTGACGAAGACGCAAAACAGGCCGCACTCCATATAAAGGAGTGCGGCCTCAGCTTGTCAAAAAAGTTTTGACAAGCCGGTGGACGGGGAAGCAAGCTCCCCCGCCACTGCCACCCTCACCAGTCTCCGCTAAAAATCAAAGATTTTTCGGGCGC
>CAKUFI010000102.1 GCA_934647305.1 uncultured Clostridia bacterium
ACGCCGCTGGGCACGATTGAAAGTTCGAAAGGGCTGCGGCCCTCTCGAGCTCTCCGGGGGTTTTTTGACAGTCTGAGACCCGGGGAGATATACTCCTCGGGTCTGCTTTTGTGTTTTTTTCAGGCTGTCCGCGCCTGCGCCGACCGCTTAATACTTGGAGCGGGCGGTGTAGGTGGTGTGCAGCAGTTCGTGCGCCTTGTGGCTGTTGGGCTCGCCCAGGAACTCGGCGTAGATCTTCTTGATCTCGGGGTTCTCGTGGGACTTGCGGATGGTCTTGGCCTCGTCCTCGTCGTAGAGCGCCTTGGCGCGCAGCACGCGGGGATCGTTATAGACGCGCTCCTCGGGGGAGACGATCGGCTGGCCGCCGCCGTTCACGCAGCCGCCGGGGCAGCCCATGACCTCGATGAAGGTGTAGTTCTTCTCGCCGGACTTGACCATGTCGAGCAGCTTGGACGCCGCGCCGGTGGAGTGGGCGACCGCCACGGAGATGGGCGTGCCGTTCAGGTCGATCGTGGCTTCCTTGATGTCCTCCAGGCCGCGAACCTGGTCGAACTCGACGTTCTCCAGGGTCTTGCCGGTGACGACCTCATAGGCGGTACGCAGCGCGGCCTCCATGACGCCGCCGGTCGCGCCGAAGATGACGCCGGCGCCGGTGGACTCGCCCAGCAGGCTGTCGAAGTCCTCGTCGGGCAGGCGGGCGAAGTTGATGCCGGCGTTCTTGATCATGCGGGCCAGCTCGCGGGTGGTGATGACGATGTCCACGTCCTTCAGGCCGTCATGACCCAGCTCGGGACGGGCGGCCTCGAACTTCTTGGCAGTGCAGGGCATGACGGAGACCACGACGATGTCGCGCGGGTCGATGCCCTCCTTCTCGGCATAGTAGGACTTGATCATCGCGCCCTCCATCTCGTGGGGAGACTTACAGGAGGACAGGTTCGGCAGGAACTCCGGATAGAAGGTCTCGCAGAACTTGATCCAGCCGGGAGAGCAGGAGGTGATCATGGGCAGCACGCCCTGGTTCTTGATGCGGCCCAGCAGCTCGGTGGCCTCCTCCATGATGGTGAGGTCGGCGGCGAAGTCGGTATCAAAGACCTTGTCGAAGCCCAGGCGGCGCAGCGCGGCGGCCATTTTGCCGGTGCAGCGGGTGCCCATGGGCATGCCGAATTCCTCGCCCAGCGCGGCGCGCACGGCGGGAGCAGGCTGCACGACCACGTGCTTGGTGGGATCGGCCAGGGCGGCGAACACCTCGGCGGTGCTGTCGCGCTCGGTCAGCGCGCCCACGGGGCACACGGCGATGCACTGGCCGCAGTTGATGCAGGCGGTCTCGCCCAGGGACATATCCCAGGCGGAAGCGATGGAGGTGTTGAAGCCGCGCTTCACCGCGCCGATCACGCCCACCTTCTGCACCTTGGAGCAGACGGCGACGCAGCGACGGCACAGGATGCACTTGCTGTTATCGCGCACGATGGCGGCAGAGCCCTTCTCCTCGGGATGGACGGTGGTGGAGCCGGCATAGCGGTTCTCGTCGTCCACGCCGTACTCGCGGCACAGCGCCTGCAGCTCGCAGTTGGTGGAGCGCACGCAGGAGAGGCACTTCTTGTTATGATTGGAGAGCAGCAGCTCGAGGTTGGTCTTGCGGGCCTCGCGCAGCGCGGGGGTGTTGGTCTTGACCGTGATCTCGCCGGTCACGCGGTTGGGCGCGATGGCTTCCACGGGCAGCACGCAGGCGGCCTGCCAGGCGCGCGCGCCAGTATCCACCAGGCACATACGGCAGGCGCCGATCTCATTGATGCCCTTCAGGTAGCACAGGGTGGGAATCCGAATGCCGGCGGCGCGGGCCGCTTCCAGCACGGTCGTACCGGCGGGAACGCTGACCTTGACGCCGTCGATCGAAAGCGTAATCATATTCATGGAAGGCATCCTCCTTACTTCTTAGAGATCGCGCCGAACTTGCACTTCTCCATGCAGGCGCCGCACTTGAGGCACTTGGCAGGATCGATGGAGTGGGGCTGCTTGACGGAGCCGGAGATGGCGCCGGCCGGGCAGACGCGGGCGCACATGGTGCAGCCCTTGCACTTGGCGGGGTCGATGACATACTGAAGCAGCTTCTGGCAGACGCCGGCGGGGCAGCGCTTCTCGTAGATGTGCGCCTCGTACTCGGAGCGGAACTGCTTGATGGTGGACAGTACGGGGTTGGGCGCGGTCTGGCCCAGGCCGCACAGCGCGGTGGCCTTGATGGAGGAGGCGAGCGCTTCCAGCTTCTCGATGTCGCCGTCCTCGCCCTTGCCGCTGACGATGCGGTTCAGGATCTCCAGCATGCGGCGGGTACCGATACGGCAGGGAGTGCACTTGCCGCAGGACTCGTCCACGGTGAAGTCCAGGAAGAAGCGGGCGATGTCAACCATGCAGTTGTCCTCGTCCATGACGATCATGCCGCCGGAGCCCATCATCGAGCCGGCCGCGATCAGGTTGTCATAGTCCACGGGGGTGTCCAGCATGGAAGCCGGCAGACAGCCGCCGGAGGGGCCGCCGGTCTGAACCGCCTTGAAGGCCTTGTCGTGCGGGATGCCGCCGCCGATGTCGTAGATGATCTCACGCAGCGTGGTGCCCATGGGAACCTCGACCAGGCCGGTGTTGTTGATCTTGCCGCCCAGCGCGAAGACCTTGGTGCCCTTGGACTTCTCGGTGCCCATGGAGGCGAACCAGTCGGCGCCCTTCAGAATGATCTGGGGGACGTTGGCATAGGTCTCAACGTTGTTGAGCAGGGTGGGCTTTCCGAACAGGCCCTTGATGGCCGGGAACGGAGGACGCGGGCGGGGCTCGCCGCGGCGGCCTTCGATGGACTCGAGCAGGGCGGTTTCCTCGCCGCACACGAACGCGCCGGCGCCCAGACGGATGTCCAGGTCGAAGCAGAACTCGGTGCCGAAGATGTTCTTGCCCAGCATGCCGATTTCGCGGGCCTCTTCAATGGCCTTCTGCAGGCGCTGCACGGCGATCGGGTACTCCGCGCGCACGTACACATAGCCCTGATCGGCGCCCACGGCGTAGGCGGCGATGGCCATGGCCTCGATGATGACGTTCGGGTCGCCCTCAAGCACGGAGCGGTCCATGAACGCGCCCGGGTCGCCCTCGTCGGCGTTGCAGCAGACGTACTTCTTGTCGCCCTGGGCGGCATAGGTGAACTGCCACTTCATGCCGGTGGAGAATCCGCCGCCGCCGCGGCCGCGCAGACCGGACTTCTTGATGGTGTCGATGACTTCCTCGCGGCTCATCTCGTGCAGCACCTTATACAGGGCCTGATAGCCGTCGCGGGCGATGTACTCGTTGATGTCCTCGGGATCGATCACGCCGCAGTTGCGCAGCGCGGTACGGTTCTGCTTCTTATAGAAGGGGGTGTCGTCCAGGGGCAGCAGCTTGCCGGTCTCGTGGTCGATGCCGTCCTTGTAGAGCAGATCCTTGACGACGTGGCCCTTCATCAGGTGCTCATGGAAGATGGTGTCCACGTCCTTGAGCTCAATGCGGCTATAGAACGCGCCCTCGGGGTAGATAATGATGACCGGGCCGGCGGCGCACAGGCCGAAGCAGCCGGTATGAACCAGTTTAATTTCCTTTTCCAGGTGATTCTCCTTCACCAGCTCCTGGAAACGGTGCAGCAAATCGACAGAGCCGGAAGAAGTGCAGCCGGTGCCGCCGCAGATGAGCACGTGAGAACGGAAAAGCTCCATAGCAGGTTTTCCTCCTTAGAATGCAAGTAAGAGTGCAGGTAAGCGGCCTTCTCAGGCGACGGTGGCGAAAATTTCGGCGACCTTGTCGACGGTCACGTCGGTATAGGTCTTTTCCTCGCCGTTAACGATGGTTTTGACTTCGCCCGCGGGCGCGTCGCACAGCTTCACGGCCAGGTTCAGCATGTTGGCCTTGGCGGCCGCCTCGAGGAACGCCGCGACCAGCTGACGGGCCAGACCGCCCTCTTCATACTCGCCGGCGGAAATAATCACCTGGGGACCCTCGTGATGTCTGCGCAGATTGATCTTGGACTGCATGCTCTCGCGGACAGCCTCCAGATCCTTGAGCTCCTTAATGGTATTCATGGCGTTGCACCTCCGAAATTAAGCGTTCGCTTCGGCGTCACGATACTTCTGCATGATGCCGGGGATATCGCCGGGCACCAGACGGCCGTATACGTCGTCGTTAATCATCATGACGGGGGCCAGGCCGCACGCGCCCAGGCAGCGGGTGTCCTTGATGGTGAACAGACCGTCTTTGGTGGTCTTGCCCACGGGGATCTCAAGGGTGTCGGACACAGCCTGAAGCACTTCCTTGGAACCCTTGACGTAGCAGGCGGTACCCAGGCACACGCCGATGATATACTTGCCGCGCGGCTCCAGCGCGAACTGGGAATAGAAGGTCGACACGCCGTACACTTCGCTCAGCGTAGCGCCCAGGCCCTCCGCGATGCGGATCTGAACGTCCTTCGGCACATGGCCAAAGATGTTCTGGGCAGCCTGCAGCGTCATCATCACGGCGCCTTTTTTGCCCTTGTTGCTTTCGATCACCTTGTCAAGCTCGAGATACTTGTCCTGGTTTCCGACCGGCATAGGTTTGACCCCTCCTTAGAGATAATATATCATCAGCGGTATGATGACATGAAATAAAGACATAGCTGTCCTTGGGGTCATTATAGCACAAAAGGCTGATGAATGCATTCATTTTCAGAATATTTAACCATCTAATTTTTTACACCTCTCGACAGGGTGCGAGGTTTTTCCCGGTTCAGGCTTGGTTAGATTTGTCTAATATAACCGAAAGTTCCGCCTCGAGGCCGCTTCTTAACGCATGCTTCGCATTAGAAGGGGTATGCGGCGGACGACGGGGCCTGTTGCCTGAAAAAGATCCCCTCCCGGCGGCATGGAAGGTTCGCCCAGCAAAATTAATGCAAAATGCGCTTTTCAGCGTTTACAAGAGAGGCAATGTATGATAAAATAGTGGACGTGGCATCATAATGCCGAAGAACCGCGTGGCTCAGTTTGCCGATTCTCCAACGGCTTGCTTGGCTGGCGGGAATAAGAAGCAGGAGGAACATCCCATGACTAAGCAGGAAATCATCAACACCTATGCCCGCCACGAGGGCGACACCGGCTCCCCCGAGGTTCAGATCGCGCTGCTGACCGAGCGCATCAACCACCTCAACGAGCACCTGAAGCTGAACCGCAACGACCACCACTCCAACCGCGGCCTGCTGCTGATGGTTGGTCAGCGCAGAGGTCTGCTGGCTTATCTGAAGGAAAAGGACATCGAGTCCTACCGCGCTCTGATCGAGAAGCTGGGCCTGAGAAAGTAATCGTAGCTTATCTGGCTGCCGTGACCGGCCCCGGTGCAAAAGTGTTGCCGTCGCAAGGGGTTGCGCCCTTTGCGGCGGTTTCTTTAGGCGCTGAAAACCGGCGCCCGAAGACGCCCGTTCCCCTGCCGTACAATTCTGTTTTCCAATTAAAAAAGGTCTATATAGACGAATGCCCAAGAGGAGGGACATCATGTACAGAGAATTTTCCATTGAGCTGGGCGGCCGCAAGCTGACCCTGGAGTTCGGCAAGTACGCCGAGCAGGCCTCCGGCTCCACCTTCGTCCGTTACGGAGACACCTGCGTGCTCGTCAACGCCACCGTGGCCGCCGCGCCGCGCCCCGGCATCGACTTCTTCCCGCTGAGCGTGGACTATGAAGAGAAGCTCTACTCGGTCGGCCACATCCCCGGCTCCTGGAACCGCCGCGAGGGCCGTCCCGCCGAGAAGGCCATCCTGACCAGCCGCCTGATCGACCGCCCGCTGCGCCCGCTGTTCCCCAAGGGAATGCGCCACGACGTGTCCGTGGTGGCCACGGTCATGTCGGTCGAGCAGGACAACCTGCCTGAAATCGCCGCGATGATCGGCTCCTCCGCCGCGCTGTGCGTATCCGAGATTCCCTTCGCCGGCCCCACCGGCGCGGTGAACGTGGGCTACGTGGACGGCGAATACATCATCAACCCCACCGTCGAGCAGCGCGAAAAGTCGCTGATGAACCTGACCGTGGCCGGCACCAAGGAAGCCGTGCTGATGGTCGAGGCCGGCGCGAAGGAAGTCTCCGAGGAGGTCATGCTCAAGGCCATCCTCTTCGCCCATGAAGAGGTCAAGAAGCTGGTCGCCTTCCAGGAGATGATCGCCGCCGAGATCGGTAAGCCCAAGAAGGAGTTCCCGCTGGTGCTGCCGGGCGACGACGTGAAGGCCGCCGTGCGCGAATACGCCTATGACAAGGTGCAGTGGATGTTTGAGACCTTCGACCGCAGCGAGCGCAACAAGCGCGAGGAGCAGGTCAAATCCGAGGTCGCCGAGCACTTCGTCGAGCAGTTCGAGGGCCGCGAGGTCGAGGTGGGCGACGCGCTGTACGCCATTGAAAAGGAAGTCATGCGCCGCCACATCATCGACAATGGCGTGCGTCCCGACGGCCGCAAGCTCACTGAGGTTCGCCCGATCTGGTGCGAGGTGGGCGTACTGCCCCGCGTGCACGGCTCCGGCGTGTTCACGCGCGGCCAGACACAGGTGCTCACCGCCGCGACTCTCGCACCCATGAGCGAGGTGCAGATCCTCGACGGTATCGGCACCGAGACCTCCAAGCGCTATATGCATCACTATAACTTTCCCGGCTACTCCACCGGCGAGGCCAAGCCCGTGCGCAGCCCCGGCCGCCGCGAAATCGGTCACGGCGCGCTGGCTGAGCGCGCGCTCGAGCCCATGATTCCCCCGGTTGAGGAGTTCCCCTACTGCCTGCGCCTGGTCTCCGAGGTCATGTCCTCCAACGGCTCGACCTCTCAAGCCTCGGTCTGCGGCTCCACGCTGGCCCTGATGGACGCCGGCGTGCCGATCAAGCGCCCTGTGGCCGGCGTGGCCATGGGCCTGATCAAGGACGTGGAGAACACCGGCAAGGTGGCCGTGCTGACCGACATCCAGGGCCTGGAAGACTTCCTGGGCGACATGGACTTCAAGGTGGCCGGCACCGCGCTGGGCATCACCGCCATCCAGATGGACATCAAGATCAAGGGCATCGACGAGCCCATCCTGCGCCAGGCGCTGTCTCAGGCCTATGACGGCCGCATGCACATCCTGGGCAAGATGCTCGAGGTGCTGCCCGCCCCGCGCGCCGAGCTGTCCAAGTACGCGCCCAAGATCATCCAGTTCTCGATCGACCCCGCCAAGATCGGCGAGGTGGTCGGCCCCCGCGGCAAGATGATCAACAAGATCATCGAGGAGACCGGCGTGAAGATCGACATCGAGGACGACGGCAGCGTGTACATCGCGACCGAGGACTCCGCCGCCGCGCAGAAGGCCAAGGCCTGGATCGAGGGCATCGTCCGCGAGCTGCAGGTGGGCGACGTGTTCACCGGCACCGTGGCGCGCATCATGCCCTTCGGCGCGTTCGTCGAGTACGCCCCCGGCAAGGACGGCATGATCCACATCTCCAAGCTGGCCAACGGCCGCGTGAACAAGGTTGAGGACGTGGTCAACATCGGCGACACCCTCGAGTGCAAGGTGGCCGAGATCGACGAGAAGGGCCGCATCAACCTGATCCGCAACGACATCGTGTACGACGACGAGTCCATGCCGGTTCGCCGTCCCGCGCCTCGCCGCGACGATCGCCGTGGTCCCCGCCGCGAGCACTAAAAACATCGAAGGAACGCCCGAGAGGCCCTGAAAAGCCGCCCGGGCTCTCCCGAAAACACCTGCCGCCGCAGAAGAGCGCATGGCCCCCTGAGCGGCGCGGGTTCGCTCTGACACATAAACCGTTACGGGAGAGAGTCGATTGCGGCCTCTCCCGTTTTGCTTCCATCAGGGCGAAGAAGGCTTCTTTAAGAAGCTCAGCTTGTCAAAAAAGGTTTTGACAAGCTGGTGGACGGGGAAGCAAGCTCCCCGGCCAGGTGC
>CAKUFI010000103.1 GCA_934647305.1 uncultured Clostridia bacterium
GACTGGTGAGGGTGGCAGTGGCGGGGGAGCTTGCTTCCCCGTCCACCAGCTTGTCAAAACTTTTTTGACAAGCTGGCGCCCCTCCGAACATCCATTCGGAGGGGCATATGCGTTCTGTCCAGGCTCAGTCGTCGCGCTCCCGGCCGTACTCCAGTATGGAACCGGTCGCCGCGTCGATTTCGTATTCGTACTCGATATTGCCTGCGCGGAATTCGATCTCGAATTTGTCCTCGCCGTCGTCCTTTTCCCGCTTGGCCTCGCTGAAGGTCACCTCGCCCTCGGTCAGGCCCGCGTGGCGAAGGGCGATCCGTTTGGCCTCGGAGAGGTCGATCGCCTTCGCGCCGGAAGCGCCGGAAGCGCCGGACGCGCGCGTCTCCACGCTCCGCTCGAGGATTTCGCCGGTCGCCGCGTCGATTTCGTACTCGTACGCGCTCTGGTCGGTCACGAACTCGATCTCATAGACCAGCACGCCGTCCTCATAGTCAAGCTTCGACTTGGTGAAGGTTGCCTGTTCCGCGCTCACGCCGGCGTTGTCCAGCGCCAGGTCACGCGCCTCGCTTCGGGTCAGCGCCTGCCCCTCGACCTTCTGCTCGGGGAGGGACTCGCTTTCCTCAAAATACTCGACCTTTAGGCCGCACACCTCGCCGGTCACTGCGTCCAGGTCGTACTCATACTCGACCGCCTCGGTGAAGAAGCAGATTTCGTACAGGCGCAGGCCGTCTTCAGAATCCAGCGTCGTCTCGACCAGCGTCGCCGCGTCCTCGGCCACGCCCGCATCGGCCAGCGCCAGGCTCAGCGCGTCGCTCTCGGAGAGCGCGTCGGCCGAAGCGTCCTGCCGCAGCGCCTGCTCCAGCAACTTTTCGAAGTCGAATTCCCAGGCGCGCCTGAGGAAGCCGCCGGTGCTTTCGTCGATCCAGTATTCGTATTCCAGGCCGCCGCTGCGGAATTCCACATCGTACACCACTGTGCCGCGCTCGTTTTCCCGCTCGGCCGTGAGCATCGTCGCCTGTTCCCGGGCAACGCCCGCCGCATGCAGCGCCAGGTCCTCCGCGGTCGTCCGGTCGATCGCGCCCTGCGCGGACGCGTTCGCCAGCAGCAGGGTCAGCAGCAGGGCCATCAGGGTCGTCATCATCTTTCCGGTTTTCATGAAGTTCGCCTCCCTTGTTCTGGTGTGTCGTCTTGAGCCGATGCCTTGAAGGTTTCTATCGCGCCACCGGAATCCACGCGGCCATGCGGGAATGGCAGTCCCAGGTCTTGCCGGCCGAGGCATAGTCGATCAGGCGCATGGTCCGGCCTCCCTCAAGCGGCACGGCGACCGTCACCTGGGCCGCGAAGGGCACGGGGGCGGTCAGATGCGCTTCCTCGTCGGTCAGGCGCACGGGCGCGTCCACGTCCTCGCCCAGCCGCGCGTCGCGCGCCAGGGTCAGCGGGCCGCGGCAGAAGGCGACGTAGGGCGCGTCGTCGCTGGACACGCCGTAGACCTCGGGCAGTATGCGCCTGACGCGCATGTCGAGCGACAGGCGGATCACGTCGCCGTTTTTCCACACGCGGTCGAGCACGGCATAGCCGCTCTCCTCGCAGGGCACGGTCTCGCCGTTGACCGAAAGCAGGGTCTCGCCGCTCCATGCGGGAACGCGCACCCAGATCTCGAAGCGCTCCTCCTGCGCCAGGCACACGGTGGTCTCGACCAGGCCGTCTGCCGGGTAGCCGGTGCGGGTAATCAGGCTCAGGAACTGGCCGGAGGGCGTGCTCGCCTGCACCTTGCCGTCCAGGAACAGGTTGACCGCCAGGCCGTTTTTATGCGCCATCACGCCCACGCGCCCCGTAAACCCGGTGCCCGCCGCGCCGATCGCCGCACAGCAGCCGTAGAACGCGCCCTCTTCCATCACCTTGAAGCCGCCGATCATGCGTCCGCGCACGCCGGGCAGCAGGGGTGAGTAGCTGTCGAAGGGCAGGCCGCCGTTGGTCTCGCACTTCTTCGTGTTGACCGCGCCCAGCAGCGCGTTGTACATCGACTGCTCGATGCAGTCGGCGAAGAACGCGTCGCCGCTCAGGCCCAGCACCTGCAGGCACAGCTTCATCCAGGTCACCGTGACGCAGGTTTCCTGCATGATGCCCTTTTCGGAGGCGTCCAGCTGGCGCACGGCCGAGTGATCGAACAGCTCGTGGGTGCAGCCCGCGCAGCCGATCACGGTGATGTCAGTCTTCGCGGCCTGATAGGCGAAGCGGACGACCGCCTGCTTCCACTTTTCGCTGCCGGTGACGCGGGCGTACTCGGCCAGGCCCTCGAAGCAGCTCATCATCTCGTAGGCCTTGGTGAAGGGATACTGGTACGGAGCCAGCTTGTCCTCATAGGCCATCTCGAACAGGTTCATCTCCGTGCAGCCGCCGCGCGAGACGATGTAGTCGGCAAAGTCCAGGTACCGCTTCTCGCCGGTCAGGTTGTACAGCCGCACGAACGGCTCCAGGATCGAGCTGGAGTTCAGGCCGCCCCAGTGGTCGGTCGCAGTGTTGATCTCGATCTTGCCTTCCTTTTCGTCGCCGATGCGCCCGACAATGTAGTCGGCGTGGCGCTTCATCGCCTCGAGAACCTGTCCGGCGAGCGCCTCGTCCCGGCAGATCTCGAGGAAGTACTCCAGGCCCAGCAGGATGTACTTGCGGCCCCACAGATCCCAGCCGTGGAACTCGACCTCCCTGGAATAGCTGCTGAAGCGGCCGTCCTCGTCCTGCGCGGTGAGCAGGTCGCGCACCGTGCGCTCCATCGCCCGGTAAAGCGGCTCGCTCCCGGTCACCTCATACGTAAACACCGCGCCGCGCATCATCTTTCCCCAATATTCGCAGCGCCAGCCGTGATCCGCGTCGTCCACGCTGCGGCGGAATTGGTTAACGAACAGCGTCCACAGTTTCTCGTCCAGCAGCTGCTCCCGCTCGATGAAGCGGGCGGTATCCATCAGAATTCCCTGAAAATTAAGCGCCCCCGCGCCCAGGCTCCACAGGCAGTCGGTCTGCCTGCGCGCGCCGTACAGGCGCTCGGCATATTGATTCTCAGCCATGTTTTGGACTCCTTTCCAAGCATTTGCGATTGTATTGTACCATACTCGCGTGCTATAATCATCCCTGAACACGAAATTTTGCAAAAATGACGGAGGTACGACCCATGAATCACGCGGATCTTGCGCGAGAATACTTTCTGAAGGGCTATAACTGCGCCCAGTCGGTAGCGCTGGCCTTCAGCGACCTGACGAATATCGACGAGGTGCAGGCAGTGCGCCTGGCTTCCTCCTTCGGCGGCGGCATGGGCGGCCTGAGAGAAACCTGCGGCGCGGTCAGCGGCATGCTGATCGTCGCGGGCCTGCTCATGGGCTACGACGAGCCCAACAACCTCGAGGTGAAGCAGGCGTATTACGCCCGCGTGCAGGCGCTTGTCAACGCCTTCATCGAGCGAAACGGCACCATGAACTGCCGCGAGCTGCTCACCCGCGCGGGCGTGCCCGTCTCCCCCACGCCGGCTGAACGCACCCCCGAGTACTACGCCAAACGCCCCTGCGAGCGCCTCATCGCCTCCGCCGCCGCGCTGCTCGACGAGGCGCTGGGAGAACGATAGAGAACGCTGAGAAGACCCCTCTCGAGCTCTCCCGGAAAGCACCAGGCTGAGCCTGGACGCACCGGCTGCCGCGCATCCTGCCGACGACCATTGGCCGCCATAGATTAAAGCGGCCAAGGTCTGCGAATCCGCAAGCTTCCTTGCGGATTGACAGCCGGCGTTGCCGGTCAGTTGCTCTTGTGAGGCAGTCTCTCCGACCTTTCCGCAAACGGAGAATCCTGAGGCTCTAATCTATGGCCGAAGGATTCGTGCGGCCCCCCGCGGCAGCAAGTGGGTGCAGGCACTGCCTGCCGGCAGTAGGTTGTGGGGTAGTTACCCTGAGTCTTCCGACCACGAAGAATCCGGGAAGTCCAATCTATGCTTCCCGGATTCGTGTTCCGTCCGGCGGTAGCAAGTGGGTGCAGGCACCGCCTGCCGGCAGCAGGTGGGTGCAGGCTCAGCCTGCCCCGTAGCTCTTGTGGGGCAGTTACCCCGAGTCTTCCGACCACGAAGAATCCGGGAAGTCCAATCTATGCTTCCCGGATTCGTGCGGCCCCCGCGGCAGCAACCGGGTGCAGGCTCAGCCTGCCGGCAGCAGGTGGGTGCGGGCACTGCCCGCCCCGTAGCTCTTGTGGGGCAGTTGCCTCGAGTCTTCCGCAAACGGAGAATCCTGAGGCTCTAATCTATGGCCGAAGGATTCGTGTGGCCCCCGCGGCAGCAAGTGGGTGCAGGCACCGCCTGCCGGCAGCAAGTGGAAGTCGGCACTGCCGACCCGGCGGGAACGAATTTGCGGCTGTGTGCGTCTAATAATATATTCACGGGAGGAATTCCCGAGCAGAGGTGAAAGAACTTGAAGAGAATCATTGCATGGTTCACGGCGCTTGCGCTGTGCCTGTGCGGCTGCGCATGGGCCGAGGCCGTACCCGCGAACCCGAACGCGCGGCCGGGCAACGCGACCTATATCACCCCCACGCCCTCGCCCGAGGCGCCTGCGGAGCCGACAAGCGTACCTGAACCGACGGTGGAGCCCGCCCCGGCGCAGGATGAGGGCGGCGGCTCGGTGGACGTGCTGGACGGCGGCGACCTGACCGACGAAATGATCGCGCAGCTGGACGAACAGGTTCGCGAGCTGCTCTCGCACGAGGGCGAGCTGCTGGCCAATCAGGATCACCTGCGCACCATCCTGCTGGTCGGCCTGGACGCGCGCCCGGGCGAGAAGCAGTCCCGCTCGGACAGCATCATCCTGGTGACGCTGGACCCGCAGGGCAAGTGCATCAAGCTGACCTCGATCATGCGCGACCTGTACGTGCACATCCCCGGCGTGGGCAACAACCGCATCAACGCGGCCTACTTCCGCGGCGGCGCGCAGCTGCTGATGGACACGATCGAGGAAAACTTCGGCGTGAAGGTGGACGAGTACGTGGCGGTCGACCTGACGATGGTGGTGGACGCGATCGACGATCTGGGCGGCCTGACGCTGACGGTGAGCAGCCAGAAGCAGCTCAAGGCCATCAACGGCGTGATCGACGGCTACAACGCGCAGTTCAACTGCCCGAAAAACTCGGATCTGCTGACCAAACTGGGCGAGCAGCAGATGAACGGCAAGCAGGTGCAGGCCTACGGGCGCTACCGCAAGATCGACTCCGACTTCAAGCGCACCGAGCGCCAGCGCGAAATTCTCTCCAAGCTGTACGAAAAGGTCACGGAAAAGTCGCTGACCGAGCTGAGCCTGCTGGTGAGCCGGTACATCGACCGCGTGGATACCAACCTGACCCTGACCGACATGATTTCGCTGCTGCCCACGCTGCTGTCCATGAAGGGCGCGCAGATCAATCAGCTGCGCCTGCCGGACGACGGCGATTACCAGAGCAAAACGGTCAGCGGCATGGCGGTGCTGGTGCCTGATCTTCAGGCCTGCCGCGACAAACTGAGTGCATTTTTACAGGAGCAGTAATTCATGAAAAAGGTCGTGAAGGCGATATTGTGCGTGATCCTCGCGGGCGCGCTGGTGGGCGCAGCGGCGCTTTCATGGGTGGTTTATCAGGAAGCGCATGCCGGAGACGAGCTGAAAAAGTGCGACGTCATCATCGTGCTGGGCGCGCGCGTGCGGCCGGACGGCACGCTGAGCAACTCGCTCGAGTACCGCATGCAGACCGCGCTCGCCGCGTATGAGGCAGGCTATGCCGACCGCTTCATCGTCTGCGGCGCGCGGGGCGGCGACGAGCCGTGCACCGAGGCCTCGGCGATGAAGGCCTACCTGACCGCGCGCGGCGTGCCCGAGGCGAGCGTCTTTATGGACGATCAGTCCTTCAACACCCGCCAGAACATCGACCACGCCAAAGCGATCATGGACGAGCAGGGCTTTTCGACCGCCATCGTCGTCACCAACGCCTACCATGTCGCCCGCGCCAAGGCGCTTTGCCGGGACGCGGGTATCGAGGCGCTGGGCGCGGCGGCAAAAATGCCCAGGGGGTTCTTTATCCCCTGGAAGATGCGGGCGCGCGAGGCGCTCAGCTGGCTTAACTACCTGCTCAGAAAGGCGCTCTAGCCCCCACAACCCGCATCGCTCACCGCGCAGTCTCCGAAAAGAGGCCGCGCGGTTTTTTTGCCCCCTCCGGGCGAGTCGGCAGCGCCGACCTGTGATTTCCGGAAAGTTTCTGGAAATCCGAAGACTTCGGCCGCTTCAATTGATGGCGGCCGACAGTCGTCGATAGAATCGGCGGCAGCAAGCGGCAGTCGGCCCTGCCGACCGGCAGCAGTTGGCTGCAGGCCTTGCCTGCCCGGCCTGTTCCGTAGTTCTCGTGGGGCAGTTACCCCGAGTTTTCCGACCACGAAGTACCCTGAGGCTCTAATCTATGGCCGAAGGGTACGTGTGGCCGGCGCTAGCAGTTGGCTGCAGGCACTGCCTGCCGGCGCTGACGGTCGATTTCGTAGAGGCAGATGGAGGCGGCGCAGCCCGCGTTGAGGGAGGACGCGCTGCCCTGGATGGGGATTTTGGCGAGCACGTCGCAGTACTCCTTCCAGCCCTTGGACAGGCCGAAGGTCTCGTTGCCGACGAGCAGCAGCGTGGGGCCAGTCAGGTCGACCTCCTCGAGCAGGCAGGTTCCGTGCGCGCTGGTGCCCACGATGTTCAGGCGCACCGGCAGCGACGCCGCCCAGTCGAGCGCGTCCTGCATCGACTCGAGCGCGGCGAACGGCCGGGCGAACAGCGTGCCGATGGTGGCGCGCAGGCACTGCGGATCGTAAAAGTCGGCCGCGTGGCCGGTGGTCAGCACGCCGCAGGCACCGAACGCGTCGGCCGAGCGGATCAGCGTGCCCAGGTTGCCCGGCCCCTGCGGGCGGTCAAAGAGCACGAAGAGCGGGTTGGGCTGAGACTGCGCGGCCTGAGTCAGGCGCTGAAGACCGTCGGTGCGCTGCCTGAGCAGGGCGATCAGCTCACACGGGTTTTCGCGGTCGCTCAGCTCGGCGTGCAGCTCGGGCGACATCTCGTAGATCACCTCGGGCCGCGCCTTGGCCAGCATGTCCTGCGCCCAGCCGGACAGCCGCCTGCCGCCCGCATAGGCCATCGCGGCAAACTGCCAGCCGTGGGCAATCGCCTGTTCAATCGGATGCACGCCCTCCAGAAACATCAGCTTCTGCTGCGTGCGCTTTTCACGGTTGCGCTTCAGGGTTTCGAATCGCTGAAACTCCGCCGAGCGCGAATACATCTGCTTAATCATCTGCTTCACAGCGCCTTTCTTCAGGATCTTTCCAATACCCACATTATACCACATCCGCCGCCCGCAGACAAGCCGGGCAGGCTGAGCCTGGTCGGCAGGCTGAGCCTGCACCCACTTGCTGCCGGCAGGCTGAGCCTGCACCCACCTGCTGCCGGCAGGCTGAGCCTGCACCCACCTGCTGCCGCCGGACAGAACACGAAATCAGCCGCCATACATTAGAGCGGCTGATTTCTTCGTTTTTGGAAAGCTCAGGGATACCGCCCTACAAGAGCCATGGCGAACGCCGGAAGGAGGTTGCGCCTTTCCTGTACGCAAAACCAGCCGCCCTGCGCAATGCAGAGCGGCTCAGACTGTCAAAAAACCCCCGGAGAGCTCGAGAGGGTCGCAACCCTCTCGAACTTTCAATCATGCCCAGCGGCGTGTACGGTGGGCACGGGACGTTTTTTGCGCCGAAAAATCTCATTTTCCAGAGCAAAAATCGTTTCCTTGCAGTTTTTGCGCCCGGAAATCTCTTAGATTTCAGCAAAAAC
>CAKUFI010000104.1 GCA_934647305.1 uncultured Clostridia bacterium
CTGCACCTCCTGTTGTAGTTTCTATTCTACAACAGGAGGTGCTTTTTTGCACTGTCCGTTTTGATGGGAACGGTCCAAATATATGGCGGCTGGGGTCGTGATGTGTTCGGCGGCAGCAGGTGGCAGTCGGCCCTGCCGACCGGCGGCAGCGAGTGGGAATCGGCCCTGCCGATGCAGATTGGAAGACCCCAGCCGCTTGAATATATGGCGGCTGGGGTCGTGATTTGTCCGGCGGCAGCAGGCGGCAGTCGGCCCTGCCGACCGGCAGCGCCGGCAGGAAATCTGCGGGGAAGCCCGCAGATTCGAAGACCCCAGCCGCTTGAATGTATGGCGGCTGGGGTCGTGATTTGCCCGGCGGCAGCAGGTGGGTGCAGGCACTGCCTGCCCGGCGGCAGCAGGTGGGTGCAGGCACTGCCTGCCCGGCGGCAGCAGGTGGATGCAGGCACTGCCTGCCTGCCGACCGTTAGTTCAGGACGCGGCGGCCCCAGCTGAAGTTGGTGTAATAGTACCCCTTGAGCATGGAGCTGATCATGACGTGACCGCCGCCGCTGCTGGCGTGGATGAAGTCGCCGCCCCCGATGTAGATGCCGGTGTGGTCGCTCAGGTCGTTGTCGGCGATGGTGTTGAAGAAGACCAGGTCGCCGGGCTGGAGCGCGGACATCGAAGCGATCTTCGGGTAGGCGTCGTTGTAGCCCTGCAGATAGGCCGAGCCCTTGAGGGAGTAGCCGTACTGCTTGAAGACGTAGTAGGTGAAGCCGGAGCAGTCGAAGGTCTTCGGGCCGCGGGTGGCGTAGACGTACGGGCAGCCCAGGTACTGCTTGGCGGTGGCGATGATCTTGGAGGCCAGCGCGCCGGTGGAGACGACGGGGGCGTTCGCCTTGACCGCGTCGCCGCTGTTGAGCTTGGTCAGCGTCTTGGCGCTGACGACGCCGTCCACGGACAGGCCGTTTCTGCTCTGGAAGGCCTTGACCGCGTTCTCGGTCAGCGTGCCGAATTCGCCGTCCGCGTTGCCCGCGGGCAGGTAGCCCAGCTCGATCAGGCGGTTCTGCAGCGCTCTGACCGCGCTGCCCATGCTGCCGCGGCGCAGCGTGGAATCGGTCGGTTCATCCTTGCTCGCGTCGTCGCCGGCCTTTTTGGCGATCGCATCGAGGATGGCCTGCTGGGTCTTCTTGCCGGCCACGCCGTCCGCGGTGAGGCCGTTCGCGCTCTGGAAGGCCTTGACCGCGCTCTTCGTGCTCTCGCCGAACACGCCGTCGGCTCTGCCGGAAAGGTGACCCAGGGTGATCAGCTGCGTCTGCAGCGACTTGACCGCGTCGCCGCTGTCGCCCTTCTGGAGCACCTCGGAGGAGGGATTGCTCTTGCTGATGGCCGCGTTCAGGGCGTTCATCGTCTTGCTGCCCACCACGCCGTCCGCGGGCAGACCGCTGATCGTCTGGAAGGCCTTGACCGCCGAGATGGTGCCTGTGCCGAAGATGCCGTCGGCGCTGCCGGTGAGATAGCCCAGGGAAATCAGCTTTTCCTGGAGCGACTTGACCGCGTCGCCTCGAGAGCCCTTCTTGAGTACCGAGGGGTCATCCGGGTCGTCTCCGGTGGTGGCCTGCTTGACGGCGGCGGCGATGGCGTCGAGCGTCTCGCGGCCCGCGATGCCGTCGGCCTTGAGGCTGTGCGCCGCCTGGAATTCCTTGACGGCCGTGCGGGTGGCCGCGCCGAACATGCCGTCGGCCGCGCCGGTGAGGTAGCCCAGGGTGGCGAGCTGACGCTGAAGCGCCTGCACCGCGTCGCCCTTGTCGCCCTTCTGGAGCACCGTGGCGGCGGGCGCGTTGGTCAGCGCCTTCACCGCGGCGGCGATGGCATCCTGCGTGGCCTGGTCAGCCTCGTCGGTCACGACCAGGTTGTTCGCCCGCTGGAAGGCGCGAACCGCGTTGGCGGTCTTGGAGCCGTACTCGCCGTCGGCCTTGCCGGAAAGATAGCCCAGGGTGATGAGGTTTTGCTGAAGCGTCTGCACCTTATCGCCCTTGTCTCCCTTGCTCAGGGTGGTGTCGGTCAGCTCGGCGACGGCGCGGGAAAGAGCCTCGAGCGTCTTTGCGCCTGCCTCGCCGTCCTGCTTGAGACCGCTGGCCTTCTGGAAGGCGCGAAGGGCCGCCTCGGTCGCGTCGCCGAAGGAGCCGTCCGCCTTGCCGGTGAGGTAGCCCAGGATGATGAGGCTTTGCTGAAGGGACTGCACCGCGTCGCCCTTGTCGCCGTTTTTGAGCACGCCGGTGGGCATGGGAGTGGCGTCGGGCCGGGCGGGGGCGGAAGCGCTGTTGAGCGCGTCGAGGGTCTTCTGGCCGGCCTGGCCGTCCGCCTTGAGGCCGTTTGCGCTCTGGAAGGCCTTGACCGCCGCGACCGTCGCGTCGCCATAGGCGCCGTCGGCCGTGCCGGTGAGGTAGCCCAGGGCGATCAGCTTCTGCTGAAGCAGCACGACCGCCTCGCCCTTGTCGCCCTTTTTGAGCAGGGTGGGGCTGACGTCGTCCGGGCCGGGCACGGGGGTAGGATCGGGCGCGGGCGGCTCGGTGACGTTCGTGCTCACGCTGAGCATCAGGTACTCGGCGCTGGCGTAGCCCTCCGCGCCGTTATACGACACGTGGAACCAGCCGTCCTCGTACTGGTCGACCGTCAGCACGCTGCCGCGCGGGACAACCTTTACGATCTTGGCCTTCTGGGAGGCCGATGCGCGGATGTTCAGCTTGTCCGCCCCGATGACCGTCGCGACCATGGAGCCTGAGAAGGCCGAAAGGGTCACGTAGTCGGAGGAGACGTAGCCGATCGTGGAACCATAGGAAACCTGCAGCCAGCCGTCCAGTGAGCCGGAAACCAGCGTGACCTCTTCGCCCCTGCGGATGGTTTTGACGATGCCCGCGTCGGTGCTGGGGCTTTTTCGAATATTGACCTTGTCCGCGTTGACCGTGTAGGTCGCGGAGGCGGCCAGGGCCTGACTCAGCGGAGAAAACGCCAGCATGCCGCTCACGAGCAGCGCGGCAACCGCCTTCAGACCTCTTCGCGCGTGGTGTTTCATGAGTTCACCTCCATTGATACCACCCTATTATATTACAAAACTGTTGCAAATGCAAGCGCCCATGAAATAATTACCGCTATTCGATGACATTTGACGTAAATTTTACTCCGCGGGCCGACAAAAGCCGGTTTCTGCGGTATAATCGATGCAGAGGTGATCGAAAATGAACGAAATGGCACGAATGATTCCCTGGAAGGACGGAGAAGCGGTCTGTCTGAAGGCGGGCGGGTACGAGGCGCTGCTGGCCCCGCAGCTGGGCTGCAACTGCTTCCACCTGGTGTACGAGGCGACGGGCGCGAGCCTGGTGCGCACGCCGGACGACCTTGAGACGCTGCGCGAGAATCCCAACGTCTACGGCACGCCGCTTTTGTTCCCGCCGAACCGCATCAAGGATGGAACCTATACCTATGAGGGCTATACCTACCATCTGCCGATCAACGAGAACCACGGGCATCACATGCACGGCTTCATCAGCTCGACGGCGTTCGAGGTGATGCGGCTCGAGGCGAAGGAGGGGAGCGCGCGGGCGGTCTTCCGCTACAGGAGCACCCGCGAGCAGCCCTACCTGAGCGAATTCCCGCACGAGTTCACGATCGAGGTGACGGACACGCTGACCGAGGCCGGCCTGACCCAGCGCGTGAAGATTACCAACGACGGCGCGCGCAGGATGCCGGTGGGCGTGGGCTTCCACACGACGCTCAACGCGCCCTTCCTGCCGGATGGGAAGGAGGAGGACATTCGCCTGATTCTGACGACCGAGCACGCCTTCCCGTACGACGAGCGCATCATCCCGACCGGCGAGGTGCTGGACGACGACCCGCTGCTGCTTCAGCTGAAGGGCGACGGCGCGACCCCCTGCAAGGGGCCGATCTCGATTCACCTGGATCAGACAGGCGGCAAGGGATACCTGCGCGACGTGGGCGAGGGCTGGCAGATCGAGTACACGGTCGATCCGCAGTTCAGGTTCTGGATGCTGTGGAACATGGACGCGAAGCACAGGTTTATGTGTCCCGAGCCGCAGACCTGGATGATCGACGCGCCGAACCGTCCGCTGCCGCCCGAAGAGAGCGGGCTGCGCGGCCTGAGCCAGGGCGAGTCGATGGTGCTGGAGAACCGGCTGGCGCTGACCAGAGTCTGAGTTCATTCCATAAAATACGAGTCTCTGCGGTTTCACGCGGGGACTTGTGCTTTTTTTGGGGCGGCGAAGCCGCCCGGGCCGCGGAGCGGCCCGGCGCGCGAAGCGCGGTGGTGGAGGGGTGCGGGGAGGGCGCGAGCCCGCCCCGCCCGGGCCGCGGAGCGGCCCGGCGCGCGGAGCGCGGCGTGGAGGGGAGCGGGGAGGGCGCGAGCCCGCCTCGCCCGGGCCGCGGAGCGGCCCGATTCGCGAGAATTTAAGGAAACGGCGGATTGATTTGCGGCGCGTGACGTGATAAAATACAGGTAGAAAGAGTGCTGTACCATGGCGTGCAGTTTTTTTACGGCACGCGGTTAGAATAATCTAACTGAAGGAGGGAACGACATGTCGAAGAAGGCGACGGAGTTTCAGCGGCGCGAAATGAGCAGGATGTATCGCGGCAAGGAGATTTTCAAGCCGCTGAATACCGGCTGGATTGACGAGCACGTGGCCTGCGTGCGGGAGTGGGTGGCGAACATCTTCTTTTACCGCAAGGGCGAGACCACGATCATGATCGACGCGGGCTACAACTACGACCGACTGGCGGAGAAGATGAGCTGGCTGGGGATCGACCCTGCGAGCATACGGCACATCCTGATTACCCATCAGGACACCGATCATGTGGGCGCGGTGGAGGCGGACAGTCCCGGCCTGTTTCGCCAGGCGACGCTGTACATCGGCGAGGTGGAAAACCGCTACCTGACGGGCGAAGCGCGCAGGCGAGTGATTTATCGCCTGTACAAGCTGCCGCAGGTGACGATTGACAACAAAAAGGTGCTGCTTAAAGACGGCCAGGTCATAACGATTGGCGGTGTGAAGATCGAGTGCTTCCTGATGCCCGGGCACACCTGGGGGCACATGGTGTACCTGATCGACGACAGGTATCTGTTCACGGGTGACGCGATCTGGTTCGGCGCGGACGGCGGCTACAGCTTCATTTCCGCGCTGGCCGAGGACAACAACCTGGCGAAGAAGTCGCTGGCGGCGCTCGAGGAACGGCTGAAGGCGCGGGGCCTGTGTCCGATATTCCTGACCGGGCACACCGGCTGGACGGACGATTTCGAGTTTGCCTTTGCACACAGAGACAAACTGTGTTCGCCCTTCAGAAAGCGCGTGCACGACCCGAACGCGCCCTATGACGCGTACGACGAATCGGACGACACGCGCGAGCGGGCGCAGGCAGGCCTGCTGCCGGGCGTGGGCAGGCGGAAGGGAGGCAGGGCATGAAGGACAGCGAGCTGCAATTCGACCGGAGCTGCCATGTACTGTACACGAAGCCCTGCAAGCGAGAAATTCAGGCGAAGATCGCGCGCCATTATCCGGAGAGCGAGCGGGAGGCGGTCTGGACGCGGGTACAGAAGCAGTACGAGGCGTACCTGAGCGACTGGCGCACAGACCTGGGCGGCAGGCGAAACTTCCACAACGGCGCGGGCGGCACCTATGACTGCATCGCGCTGATGGCCTATTACGTCGTGTGCCGGGAAAAGACCAGCCTGGCGGAGATCGAGGAGATGGAGGGCAACCTGTTCCTGCCCGCCTTCCGGAGGCTGGCGTTTGTGGACTGCAACCGGCCGCTGTTCCGGCGGCTGATGTACATGGCCTTCAAAAACGCGAAGAGGCAGTGTGACCGGTGGGGCGACTTCAAGATGAATCTGGCGCCGTACGAAAAGGGCAAGCCCATCTACTATGAATTTACTGAGTGCCCGACGGCAGAGTTTGCGAAGAAGCACGGCCTGCTGGAGGTGATGCCCGCGCTGTGCAATCCGGACTTTGAGGGCATGGAGCACCTTCACGCGCGCCTTGTGCGCAAAACCACCTGTGCGAACGGCTGCCGGTGCGACTACACGATCTGCGGCGACCGGGACGCGTACCTGAAGGAGCATCCGGAGTACCGCGACGAGGCGGGCTACCGGCGAAACAGGTGAGCGGAAGGGGGCGGAAATTGTGAAATACCACATTGAAAGGAACACCGTGCAGGAGACGTTGGTCATCCCGCTGTACGGGCGCAGGATGTGCACGCAGCTGTACCCAAACCTGTACAGGGACGAGACGGCCGTGCGCCTGTTTGAGCAGGTGGACTACGACTTTTCGGCGCTTTCGGGCAAGGCGGCGGGACTAATGCCGCGGTTCGGCTTTCTGGAGGCGGCGATGCGGCAGAACGATCTGGCCTGGGAAGTGCGGGACTACCTGAAGGAGCACCCGCGCGCGGCGGTGGTCAACCTGGGCTGCGGACTGGACGCGACCGGACGCGCCTGCGACAACGGCCGGTGCAGGATCTACAACCTGGACTTTCCGGACGTGATCGCGGTGCGCGACCAGCTGCTGCCCGCCGGGGAGCGGGAGGAGAACATCGGCTGCGACCTGAACGACACGGCCTGGTTTGAGCGGATCGACGCGTCGGGCGGGGCAGTGTTTTTCGCGGCGGGCGTGTTTTACTACTTCCTGACCGGGCAGGTGCGCGCGCTGGTGCAGGCGATGGCGCAGGCCTTTCCGGGCGGCAGGCTGGTCTTCGATGCGGCCGGGGAAAGGGCGGTCAGGCTGATGCTCAAGACCTGGATCAAAGACGCGCAGATCAGGGATGTGGGCGCGTATTTTTTCGTGGCCGACGCGAGGAAGGAGCTTTCGGGCTGGGCGAAGGGAATGCACGTGTCCAGTCGGGGATACATGCTGGGGTATAACGACCTGCGTGATCCGTCGGTGAGCGGCTTTTTCCGGTTCCTGGCGAAGGTTGGCGACGGCGTGATGAAGATGCAGATCGTGCGCATGGAGTTCGATGAACGGACGGGGAAGGAGAGCAGGCGCGTATGAAGTATGCCGGGATGCCCATGGGCATGTGGGCGCTGTTTGCCGGGTCGTTTCGCAGGCAGCTGACGGCCGTGTTCGGGTACGACAAGGCCGAGGCCAGGGAGATTGCGAGGCGGGCTAGGCCCAGGTATCGCAGGATCATCGCCGGGCTGCCTGAATTCGAGAAGGCCGACCGGTTCAAGATGAACATCGTGAACTGCGCCATGCTGGGCGCGTTTATACGCTCCATGCCCCGGCGGCCGGACGTCGAGCGCCTGACCAGGTATTACGCCCAGGCGATGATGACCGGGCCGATGAGGTGGTTCTGCCGCAAGAGCGGGAAGAAGAAGTTCACGGCGCAGGATCTGGAGGGCATGCGGGCGACTGCGCGGCTGCGGGCCGCCGATCGCAACCCCTATTCCTGGAACATGGAGCTGTTTGAGTACCCGGACGGCAGCGGTTACGAGGCGCGCTTTTCGAAGTGCGGCATCTGCACGCTGATGAAGGAGCTGGGACTGTACGACCTGACTCCCGCGATGTGCAGGCTGGACTACACCATGAGCGAGGCAGGCGGTGCGTCCCGGTTTGAAAGGAAGTATACGCTGGCCTCCGGCGGGCCCTACTGCGACTGCGGGTATCGGAAAAAGTGAGGAAATGTGACGGCGCGGCCTTGTCAGGGCCGCGCCGCGTTTGTCGATGGGGATTCGCGGGGAGGGCAGAAGCCCGCCCCGCCTGGGCGGCGGAGCCGCCCGGGGC
>CAKUFI010000105.1 GCA_934647305.1 uncultured Clostridia bacterium
TGGTGAGGGTGGCAGTGGCGGGGGAGCTTGCTTCCCCGTCCACCAGCTTGTCAAAACCTTTTTTGACAAGCTGAATCCGCAAGCTTCCTTGCGGATTGTGGGCAGGCTAAGTCTGCACCCACCATCTGCCGCGGGTCGGCCTCACTGTTTTCTGCCCGAAACCTGCCCTTGACAGGCCCGTCTCCCGCGCGATACAATGGGCAAAAGGCAAAGGAGTCGTTGTTCATGGAATATCGTGTACTGCCGCACGGCGGCGAGAAAATCAGCGTCATCGGCATGGGTTCGTCGGTCATCGGCGCGCGGCCTGAGGCGGAAATTATCGAGACCGTCCGCGCGGCCGTGGCGCACGGGATCAACTTTTTCGACATGGCGGGCGGCCACGCGGCCATCTTCGAGGCCTACGGCAAGGCGCTGAAGGGTATTCGCGACCAGGTTTACCTGCAGGTGCACTTCGGCGCGGACTACACCAGCGGCGAGTACGGCTGGACGACCGACCTTGCCCGGATCAAAACCTCAGTCGCCTGGCAGATGGAAAAGCTGCAGACCGACTACATCGACTTCGGTTTCATCCACTGCCTGGACGAGGAAAAGGACCTGGACGACTATCAGAAAAACGGCGTGCTGGACTACCTGCTGGGCCTGAAGGAGCGGGGCGTGGTGCGCCACCTCGGCCTGTCCTCGCACACGCCCGCGCTGGTGAACCGCGTGCTGGACATGAACCTGGTGGACGTCGTAATGTTCTCGATCAACCCGGTTTACGACTGGGGCCAGGGCGACTTCGGCATCGGCACGGGCAGCGACCGCCTGGCGCTCTACCGCCGCTGCGAAAAGGAAGGCGTGGGCATCTCGGTCATGAAGCCGTTTTGCGGCGGCCAGCTGCTGGACGCCGCCAAGTCCCCCTTCAAGGCGGCGCTGACCAAAACCCAGTGCCTTCAGTACGCGCTGGACAAGCCCGGCGTGATCACGGTGCTGCCCGGCTTTGGCAGTCTTCGGGAGATGGAAGAGGTGCTGACCTGCCTGACCGCCTCGCCGGAGGAGCGCGACTACTCCGTGCTCGCTTCCTACGCGCCCGAGGGCGTTCTGGGCGGGCAGTGCGTCTACTGTCAGCACTGTCACCCCTGCCCGGCCGGCCTGGAAATCGCGCTGATCAACAAGTACTACGACCTGACCAGACTGGGCGACGGCCTGGCGCGCGAGCACTACCTGACGCTCGAAAAAACGGCGGGCGGCTGCGTGCAGTGCGGTCACTGCAATGGGCGCTGCCCCTTCCATGTGGATCAAATGGCCCGGATGCGGGAAATCGCGCAGTACTTCGGCTGCTGACCCAATCCTCTCCCCTCTTCCGCTCACAGGCGCTTCGCCTGCGGGCGGCTTTTTTTACTTGACACGCGGAGCGATCAGGTGTACAATAACGCAGTGTTATTGATTACATCTTGTTATTTTTGAGGTGAACGAGATGCCCGCAAGCAAAAAAGTGACGCGTGAGGCCATACTGGACGCGGCGGTCGATGTGCTGCGCGACGGCGGTTTTTCATCGATCAACGCGCGCAGCGTGGCAAAGAAGCTGGGCTGCTCGACGCAGCCGATCTACCTGTCCTTTCGCAATATGGACGAGCTCAAGGAAGCGCTGACCGAGCGCGCCGTCGAGCTGCATACCCAGCGCGTGCGCGCCTCGCTGCGGGCGCACGAGGGCAACGACACGCGCTACAGCAGCTACGGCATGGGCTTTGTGCAGTTCGCGGCGCAGGAAAAGCAACTGTTCCGCTGGCTGTACCTGGAGGGCAAGCAACTGGAATCATATCAGAGCGATGTGCTGCTGTCCGAGATTATCGCCACGATTCAGGAGGAATTCGGCTATGACGAGGAGACCGCGCGCAGGTTTCACGAGGACATGACCTATTACTCCTACGGCCTGGCGATACTGGCCAACACGGGCCACCTTCATCTGACCGAGGTCGAATTGCGCGAGGCACTGCGCCGGGAATTCCAGGCACTGACCAGTCTCTACGGTGCGCCGCCCAGGCAGCCCGAGTTCACCGAAAAGGCGGGCGCCGTATGAAGCTGTCGTTTTCGTGGATCGGGCTGGTGGTGTTTTTGCTGCCCATGCTGATTAACGTCGTCTATGCGCTGTGCCCGCCCGCGGACGCGCCCAAATCGCCCGCCCCGGTCACGCGCTGGATCGAGTGGATCGAGAAAATCAGCCGCGTCGCCTATCTGCTGGCGCTGGTGCTGCTGGTAAGAAAGCGGCCGCTCGACTGGGGCAGCGAGCAGCTCTGCCTGGCTCTGACCTTCCTGGGCCTGTATTACGCCGTCTGGATTCGCTATTTTGCGCAGGGCCGCCGGGTCGAGTGGCTAGAAAAACCGCTGGGCTTCGTGCCCATGCCGCTGGCCGTCTTCCCGGTGCTCTACTACCTGTGCGCAGCGATCTGGCTGGGCAATTTTCCTGCCGCCGGGCTGATGTGCGTGTTCGGCGCGGCGCACCTGACGGTGTCGTTTCAGTCCTTTCAGTGAGAAGAGGTGTTTTTTTGATGAAGCAAACGGTGATTTACGTGCACGGAAAGGGCGGAAACGCGCAGGAAGCGACCCATTACGCGCCCCTTTTTCCCGAAAGCGAGGTGCTCGGCTTCGATTACCGCGCCCAGACGCCCTGGGAGGCGGCGCTCGAATTCCCTGCCTTTTTTAAGGCGCACAGAAAGGGCGACAGCCGTCTGCTGCTGATCGCGAACAGCATCGGGGCCTATTTTTCCATGACCTCGCTGGATGAAGGCCTGGTCGACCGGGCGCTCATGGTTTCCCCCATCGTGGACATGGCGAAGCTGATCGAGGATATGATGGCCTGGGCGGGCGTAACGGAGGAACAGCTGCGCGCGCGGGGCGAAATTCCCACGCCCTTCGGCGAAACGCTGTCCTGGAAGTACCTGTGCTGCGCGCGCGAGCACCCGATATCCTGGCGCGTGCCCACGGCCATACTCTGCGGCGAGCGGGACAGCCTGACCTCGCAGCAGACCTTTGCTGCCTTCGCGAGCCGGATTCACGCCCCGCTCACCGTCATGCCGGGCGGCGAGCACTGGTTCCACACGCCCGAGCAGCTGGCGTTTCTCGACAGCTGGGTGCGAAGGTCGCTGTAATCCACACAAAACGCTCCCCGAAGCGATGTCTTCGAGGAGCGTTATTCATTTCAGTTCACAGCCAGTCGTCGTGCGTCCGCTTGTACTCGCCCACCAGCGCGTCGGCCTCGGCGAGCAGCGCGTCGGCTTCCTCCTTTGAATAGACCGTCGCGCCGCTGGCGAAGGCGTGCCCGCCGCCGTGATAGCGCTCGGCCAGGCCGTTGATCTCCACGAACCGGGAACGCAGCCTGACCCGGATGGAGCCGTCCGGCGCGTCGATGAACGCCAGCGCGCACAGGCAGCCCCGGATGGAGTCCAGATAGCCGATGGCGGCGCTGGCCTCCTCAAAGGACAGGTCGAACCGCTCCTGCGTGTCCCGGCCGACGAACAGGCTGACCACGCCGTGCGCAGAAATCTTCATTTGCTCGTAGGCGTGGGACTGGAACCGGTAGGACTCGAACGCGCGCAGGTACAGCCGGTCGTACAGCCGCTCGGTATCCACGCCCGCGTCCAGCATCGCGCCAGCCAGGCGCATCGTCTCGCCGTTCACGCCGGCATAGCGGAAGCGGCCCGAGTCGGTCACCATGCCCAGGTACACGCAGGTCGCCGCCTGCCGGTCGAGCTTCAGCTCCTCCGAAAAGGCGGTCTGAAGCGCCGCGATCATCTCGCAGGCCGAGGAGCGCTCCTCCTCCACCCACGAGGTCGCCGCGTAGGGATCGCGGTCGGGATGGTGGTCGATCTTGACCAGCTCGCGGCAGCGCGTCCAGTTGGGGTTGGAGATCCGGTCGGCCGAGCCGGTGTCCACGACGATGCCCAGCGCGTCCGCATATTCGGAAGGCTCCGGGTCGTCCTCGCCCAGAAAGCGCAGATCGTCCGGGCAATCGGCCGCCGGCAGAATCACCTGCTTGTTCGGATAGCTCAGCTCCAGGATACGCTTTAGCCCCTTGCTTGCGCCCACGCAGTCGCCGTCCGGGCGCAGGTGGCGAAAGAGTATCAGGCGGTCGTACTGCCGAATCCTGTCCAGCACCGCCCGCATGGCCTCAAGGTTCACGCTTCTCCCTCCTTCGCCAGCTCGTCCAGCGCCTGAAGCAGGCGCATCGCCGCCGCCTTATCGGGCAGGGTCGCGCCGCTGGCATTCTGATGCCCGCCGCCCCCGAACGCCACGGCGACCGGGTTGATGTTGGCGCTGTCCGAGCGCAGCTCGCAGGCCACGCCCTCGTCGCACTCGGTGAAGTTGACCCAGATGTGCACGCCGCGGATGTCCGCCATGACGTTCACCAGCCCGCGCGACACGCTGAACACGTCCGCGCCCATCTCGCGCAGCTGCTCGCGGTCGGTGTAGACATAGGCCACGCCGTGCGCGGTGGTCTGTATGCGCAGGGCGAACCCGGCGCGCAGTCTGACCTGCTCCATATCGACGGCGTAGAGGCTGCGGTACAGCGCGTTCGTGTCGATCGGCTGCTCCATCAGCCAGGCGGCCAGGCGGAAGGTACGCGCGGAGGTCGCGTCGTAGCGGAAGCGCCCCGAGTCGGTCACCATACCGGTGTAAAGCGACTGCGCGGCGAGCGGATTGAGCCTCCAGCCGCACTCCTGCGCCATCGCCGCGACCAGGCCGCAGCAGCTCTCAAAGCTGCTGTCCACCGCCTCGACCTGCGCGATTTCCTCGCAGAACAGGTGATGATCGATGCGCGCGGTCGCCTCGGCCAGGCGATACCTCTCGTCGCTGATCAGCGAGGCGGCCGAGGTGTCCAGCACGATCGCCAGCGCGCCGGTATAGGCCGCATCTGGAACCTCGTCCATCACGCTGTCCGCCATGAATGCGTACCGCCCCGCCTCGTCGCCCAGCATGTATACTCTTTTGCCCGGATAGTTTTCGAGGATCAGATGCTTGAGCCCAATCTGGCTGCCCAGCGCGTCGCCGTCCGGGTTCTTATGCCGATGGAGCAGTATGGTTTCGTGCGACTCGATCAGCCGCCGGATTTCCTCAAACATGTCTCATTCTCCGCCTTTCAACGTTTCTTCGCGCCCGGCCTGCGCGCCATGTAGGTCATCAGCAGCCGCTCGAGCATCCAGTCGTACAGAAGCATCGCCGCGTTGCCCATCGCCAGCATCAGCGCAGTCAGGAACCAGCCGTTTTCGATCATTTCCCGCATCAGCGCCTCGCCGCCCATCGTCAGAAACAGTATCCCGTACATCACGCACACCGCCGCGTTGAACAGCAGCAGCTTCAGTCCCACCCGCGCCGCGCGCGACCTGACGAACTCCATGTGTCGGAACTTGACGATGGGATAGTACCCCAGGCACGCAAACAGCAGCGCCGCGTCCTTCTCGCCGCACAGTATCAGCGACAAAAGCGCAATCGCCGCGTAGGCCAGCCAGGCCATCCTCTCCCCCTGCTCCACCAGCACCGGCATCAGCACCACGCTCGCCAGCATGGGCGCGCAGTAGGCCGCGAAGGGCAGGCTGCCCATCAGCATGAACACCAGCGCCAGCGCGCAGCACACCCCGCAGAACGCGATGATCCGCGCCGGGGTCTTCTTCTCATTCGCCATACAAAACCTCCTTTGGGGGGAAACGCTGGGAAGGCCGCCTTTCTGACCGGGCAGTGCCCGGACCCACCTGCTGCCGCCGGTTCTATCGACGAATTCGGGAAGCATAAATTGGACTTCCCGAATTCTGCGAATCCGGCAGGCTGGGCCTGCACCCACCTGCTTCCGGCAGACCGGGCCTGCACCCACTTGCTTCCGCCGGTTCTATCGACGACCATCGGCCGCCATACCCTGAAGCGGCCGAGGTCTGCGAATCCGGCAGGCTTCCCTGCGGATTGACGGTCGGCGCTGCCGACTTCCGCCTCCATCGAGGTGCAGCGGAAAAAGCCTGCCCCGCCTCAATCCTTACCAGTATAACACAGATCGCGCGCAAAGGGAACAGGCAAAAGCGCCCCCTCGCACAAATAACGCGCTTTCGCGGTTGACAGCGGGCAGCGGCAGCGGTATGATTAAGGTATATTTCTTCGCACAAAGGGGAACTGACCATGACCGACACGATTGAACTGACGCTTGCGCAGTGTGAAGCGCTCGACCCGGCCTCCGCGCTGCTGATCGACATCCGCGACGAAACCGACACGGCCTACGGCGCGATACCGGGCGCGCGGCTGATTCCCGAGGAAAGGCTTCAGGAATGCCTGCCCGCGCTGGCCAGGGAGGGAAAGAAGCTGGTTTTGTACTGCGCGCGCGGCGAAATCAGCCTGGAGGCGGCGCAGCGCCTGCGCGAGGCGGGGCTCGACGCCTACAGCCTGGAATACGGCTACAGGGGGTATCTGGCCGCGCAGATGGAGCGCGAGCGCGACGCAGACAAGCGCGAGAGGGTCGAGATCGGCCTGAGGCGCACCTATCACGAGCGCCTGTTCTCGAAGTTTGCCAAGGCGGTCAAGACCTATGAGCTGATTCAGGAAGGCGACCGCATCGCCGTGTGCATTTCGGGCGGCAAGGACTCGATGCTCATGGCCAAGCTGTTTCAGGAGCTGCAGCGGCACCACAAATGTCACTTTGACCTGACCTTTATGGTGATGGATCCGGGCTATAACGAGCTCAACCGCCAGCTGATCGAGCACAACGCGCGCCTTCTGGGCATCCCGGTGACGATCTTCGAGAGCGACATCTTCGACATTGTATATAAGGAAGAGAAGAACCCCTGCTACCTGTGCGCCCGCATGCGCCGGGGACACCTGTACAGCAAGGCGCGCGAGCTGGGCTGCAACAAGATCGCCCTGGGGCACCACTACGACGACGTGATCGAGACCATCCTCATGGGCATGCTCTACGGCGGCCAGGTGCAGAGCATGATGCCAAAACTGCACAGCACCAACTTCCCCGGCATGGAGCTGATTCGCCCGATGTATCTGATCCGCGAGGACGACATCAAGACCTGGCGGGACGCGAACGACCTGCACTTCATACAGTGCGCCTGCCACTTCACCGATACCTGCACCACCTGCGACCCGAACGGCCGCACCGTGTCCAAGCGCATGGAGATCAAGCAGCTCATCGCCGCCCTCAAAAAGACCAATCCCGCCGTCGAAGCGAACATCTTCAAGAGCATGGAGAACGTCAGTCTGGACACCGTGATCCGCTACAAGCACAAGGGACAGGTTCACTCCTTCCTGGACGAATACTCCAAATAAGCGGCACAGGCTGCCGGCCGGCAGGGCCGACGGCCACTCGCTGCCGCCGAACAGAACACGAACCCAGCCGCCATATATCAGAGCGGCTGGGTTCTTCGAATCTGCGGGCTTCCCCGCAGATTATCTCTCGGCATTGCCTCCGCACCCCCCGCTGGGGGAGGCTCCGCTCCGCTTCGCGCTCCCCCAGACCCCCACCGAAGTTTGTCCGGTCGGCAGGGCCGACGGCCACTTGCTGCCGCCGAACAGAACACGAACCCAGCCGCCATATATCAGAGCGGCTGGGTTCTTCGAATCTGCGGGCTTCCCCG
>CAKUFI010000106.1 GCA_934647305.1 uncultured Clostridia bacterium
CCCCTCCCCCGGGGACACGTTCCTGGGGGCAAACGTAGGAGGGGGTCTGGGGGAGGGCGCGGCCGCAGCCGCGCCTCCCCCAGCCAAAGCGAGCCGCGACCCAACGGGTCGCGGCTCGCACGCCTTCATGGCGCTTCAGTACCTGCCTACAGGATCGTCGCGCCGCCCAGGCAGACCTGGCCGTCGTAGAACACCGCAGCCTGGCCAGGCGTGATGGCGCGCTGCTTTTCGGCGAAATCGATGCGCACCACCTGCCCCAGGCAGGTAATCGACACCTGCTGCAGCGGCTGACGATGTCGAAAACGCGCCTGACAGAGGAAGGGCTTGCCCTCGGGCGCGGGCGCCTGGCCGGACACCCAGTGCGCCTGATCGGCCAGCGCGCTCATAGAATAGAGCAGCGGGGAGTCCTCGCCCTGCTCCACAACCAGCTCATTTCGCTGCAGATCTTTGCCCACGACGAACCACCTGTGTCCGTTGCCGCCCCCGCCGATGCCCAGTCCGCGCCGCTGGCCGAGGGTGTAGTACATCAGCCCGTCGTGCCGCCCCACCACCTTGCCGTCCACGGTCACCATATCGCCGCCCTGCGCGGGCAGGTACTGCTTCAGGAACTCCTTGAAGTTGCGCTCGCCGATGAAGCACACGCCGGTCGAGTCCTTTTTTTCGGAGGTAGCCAGGCCGTTCCGCCGGGCAATCTCGCGGATTTCGGCCTTGGTCAGGCCGCCCACAGGGAACATCGCCTGCGAAAGCGCCTGATGATTCACCATGTACAGAAAGTAGGTCTGGTCCTTGTTTTCGTCCGCGGCGCGCAGGAGCGTCGTCCTGCCGTCCCGTTCGCCCAGGCGGGCAAAGTGGCCGGTCGCCATCTTCTCCGCGCCCAGCGAGCGGGCGAAGTTCAAAAAGACGTTGAACTTGATCTCCCGGTTGCACAGCACGTCCGGATTGGGCGTGCGGTTTTTCTTATATTCCTCCAGGAAATAGGCGAACACGCGCTCGCGGTATTCCTTCGCGAAGTTGACGGAATAGTAGGGAATGCCGATCTTATCGCAGACGACGCGCACGTCCTGATAGTCCTTTTCCGCCGTGCACACGCCGCGCTCGTCCTTTTCCTCCCAGTTGTTCATGAACACGCCGATCACGTCGTACCCCTGCCGCTTGAGCAGCAGCGCGGCCACGGACGAATCGACGCCGCCGGACATGCCGACCACGATAGGCGCCATGCGTTTCCTCCTGTCTTCTGCATGAAGAGACCGGCGAGCCAGGAACGGTTCGCCGGCCTCTGTGCTGTGTGTTTACTGATCGGTGACGGGATTCGGGTTCACCGGCGCGGCCTCCTGCAGGGAGAGCAGCTTCACGGTGGCGCTGTCCACGGTCATGGGCATATAGGTCAGCGTCTCCACGCCCAGCAGCTCCGTCCAGTCGTCCTGCCAGTTCTCGTTGCACCAGGCCACGAAGTCGGCCACGGCAAAGTCGGTGTACGCGCCGTAGGTGCCCAGCATCGAGGCGGCGATGTCGTCCAACCTGGCCTGCTTCTCAGTCAGCCAGCCCAGCTCGATCAGGCGGCTCTGCAGCGCGTAAACCTGCATGCCGTCGTAGCTGCCGGTGGTCGCGTCGATACCGTCCGTGTTCTCCGCCAGGATGTCCGTGGGCAGCTTGTCGGTCGGGATGTCCGTCGGCTCGGGCGAGGGTTCGGGCGTGGGCTCCTCGGTGGGTTCTTCCGTCGGTTCGTCTGTGGGCTCCGCAGTCGGTTCCTCGGTCGGCTCATCGGTAGGTGCCTCAGTGGGCTCGTCCGTGGGCTCTGCGGTCGGTTCGTCCGTAGGCTCAGCCGTCGGCTCCAGCGTCGGCTCGTCCGTGGGGGCGTCGGTCGGCATCTCGGTCGGCTCGGGCGTAGGCTCCTGAGTCGGCGCCTGAGTCGGGCCGACCGCCGTCTTGGGGTCGGGGTTGACCGGGGAGTTATAGGCGTTGTTCAGGTAGCTCAGCGTGACCGTGCCCGCAGTGCCGTCGGCCTCGAGGGTCAGCGTATAGCGCTTGATCAGGTACTGCTGCAGCATCTGCACGGCCGAGCGGGTGAAGGTGTCGTACTCGCCGGTCACGGCCTCGGGCTTGAGCCACTGAAGCTCGACCAGGCGGTACTGCAGCCACAGGATCTCGTCCTGCGAGGAATTCTCGTCGATGGGCTGGCTGGGGGCGCTGGTGGGCTCCTCGGTGGGCGCGACGGTATCGGTAGGCGCGGGGGTAGCCGTCACCTCAGGCCGGGTGGGCGCGCCGCTCCACATCAGCCACATCATCGTGGTCTCGTCCAGCACGCCCTGATTGTTGAGGGCCGCGTTGGGGTAAAGGATGTTGACGTAGTTCTGGTAGTCGATCAGGGTCAGCTGCGTGGCGTTGTCGTACACGCCGGTGGCCTGGCTCGCGTCCATCCAGCCCAGCTCGATCAGCCGGTTCTGCGCGCGGCGCACGTCATCCACGCTGGGCAGATAAGGCGTCGCGGTGGGCTCAGGCGTGTCGGTCGGCGCGGGGGTATCTGTGGGCGCGGGGGTATTGGTCGGGGCCGGAGTGGCCGTCGCGCCGTCGGGCAGTTTAATGGGCGCGTCGTCGCGGTTGAGCCAGTTGATGGTCTGCTGGCCCGCGATGCCGTCCACGTCCATGGAGCGGTCATAATGGTCGTGCACGTACTTCTGGAACGCCTTGACGGCCGCCTTGGTCGCGTCGTCATAGGTGCCGATGGAGAACTTCGCGTCCAGCCACATCAGATCCATCAGCCGGTTCTGCAGCTGCGTGATGACGGCGCTGTCGGTTTTGCGGTTGATGAGCTCCGGCTTGATGGTCACGCGCGGCGCGGGGGTCGCGGTGGCCTGCTGGGGCACGTTCGTAGGCTGCGCGGGCGGCTCGGTCACGTTCATCGGAGGCGTGGTCACCTTGACCAGCCAGTCGGGCTCGTAGTCGTCCGGCACGGCGGTCGCGTCCTGCCCGTCGGACAGGTTGTTGCCGCCCTGCTGGTTCTGCCAGTTCTGGTTCACGTCGGTGATGCCGCCGATGCCGGTCGTACCCGCGGTGGGCGCGGGGGTGGCCGTCGGCGCCTTCCATTCGTCATAGGGCGAGAGGGTAGGCGTGTCGTTCGTGGTGCGGTCGTTGCCGTTTCGATTGACGAGCACGCTGGCGCACACGATCAGCGCGACCACCACCACGGTGCAGGCCAGCAGGATGGGCGCGCGCTTCTTGAGCTTTTCAAGCAGCGTCAGCTCCTCCTGCTCCTCCTCGTCTTCTTCCTCCTCGTCGGCCTCCGCTTCAGCCTGACGGGCTTCCTCATCCTCCGTTTTGGCGGCCTTCGCGCGGCGCAGGATGACGTACAGCGTGCCGTTTTCCTCAAAGTGCGCCATGGCCTGCGAGGGGTCGTCGGCCGATTCGGCGCGCGCGAGCGTCTGCTCCAGGCCCGCCTTAAAGTCCTCCTCGCGGCCGGGCGTGACCTGTACGGTCGGGTCGTCCGGGTTGCGGAAGGCGATTCCGCGCGGCAGGTATTCGCGGATGCGCAGGCGATTTTCCTTCCTCAGGTCATAGGCCATGTACACCACGCCCATCGGGTCCTGACCGACGGCGCGCCCCACCAGGAAGCGGCCGCCCAGTATCTCGCCGGGCGTAAGGTGATTGGCAATCAGGGGCGCGGCGGCATTTTTCCCGCAGTGCGGGCAGATGTCCTGCCCCTGGTTATCCTGCATGCAGTACATGCAAAGCTTCGAGGTATCCATTTATACTTCCTCCTCTCGCAGGTCGGCGCCCAGCAGGCGCATGATCTGTTCATGGGTGTCCCTTTCAATTTCCTCGATGGAGCGGGCCGCGTCGATCCGGCGGACGCGCTTTCCATCCACCCGCGCGGCGAAGCCCTCATGCACCAGCCGGAGGAACTCCTCCTTTTCCGACTCGATGCGGTCGAGGCCGGTCGCGTTTTTCCGCCGGGCGATGGCCGTCTCGGGGTCGAGGTCGTACAGGAGCGTCAGGTCGGGCAGGCGATCGGCGACCGCCGGGCAGTTGATCTCATAGACCTTTTCCACGCCCAGGCCGCGCGCCACTCCCTGATACACCAGGCTCGAGTCCAGAAACCGGTCGCACAGCACGATTTCGCCCCGCGCAATCGCCGGCCAGACCACCTCGCGCACGTGCTGCGCCCGGGCCGCGGCGAACAGCAGCGCCTCGCACTCGGGACACATGCCCTCGCTGCTCAGGTCGAGCAGTATGCTCCGGATGCGCTCCGAGATCGGACAGCCGCCCGGCTCCCGGCTCGCGACCACCCTCCAGCCACATGCGCGCAGCCGCTCGGCCTCGCGCTGAAGCTGGGTGGACTTGCCGCAGCCGTCCCCGCCCTCAAAGCTGATGAAGAACCCGGGAAGCAGCCCCTCGCCCTCAAGCAGGCAGTCGGTCAGCTCCTCGACCGAGTCCACGATCACGTCCGCTCCGGCCTTTTCCAGCTCCTCGCGGGTGCCGTAGCCGTAGGTCACGCCGATCGCGTCGATGCCGTTGTCGTGCGCGCCCTCCACGTCGAACAGGCGATCGCCCACCATGCAGGCGCGGCGATACTTTTCAGGCAGCGCCTCGGCGATCAGTTCCTTTTTGGAGGCGTGGTGCGTCTCCTTCATCGGCGCGGCGGCGATCATGTCCAGGTACGGCGACAGACCGAAGTAGTCCGCGATGCGGCGCGCGAAGTCCACCGGCTTGGAGGTGGCCAGACCCACGCGCGCGCCCTTCGCCTTCAGCGTCCGCAGAAGCGGCGCGACGCCCGGATACACGCTGTTTTCCTTCCAGCCGATCGGGTTGAAGCGCTCCCTGAACAGCGCGAGCGCCTCCTCGGCCTGTGCGTCCGTCATGCCGCACGTCGTCTCAAACGAGGTCAGCAGCGGCGGCCCGATGAACTTCTTCAGCTCCGCGCGCGGCGGCACCGGAAAGCCCATCTTCTCTACTGCATATTGGACGCAATTTAAGATCCCCGGTTCCGATTCGGTCAGGGTTCCGTCCAAGTCAAATAATACCACGTCGTACCGCATGACGCACGCTCCCAGTTTTTCTTTATATCCAGTTTTATTGTAGCGCGAACGGAGGCGCGTTTGCAAGCACTTTCTTGTAACATTCAAATGGCAGTGCTAATTGACTACCTGGTTAATTAGAAAATGCATATTCATGCAAAAGCGTGTAAAAATTCACGCAAAATGCGCTTGAATTGCAAGTGCGTGCGGAGTATAATTCATTTCACATCCCTTTTCACGAAAAAAGGAATGAAATCTGCAATTTCGGGAGATGAAACCATGGATCGAGTGTACAATTTCGCCGCAGGACCGGCCGCGATGCCGCTTCCCGTGCTGGAGCGCGCCGCGAAGGAAATGACCTGTTATGCCTCAAGTGGCATGTCTGTGATGGAGATGAGTCACCGATCTAGTATGTACCTGGAGATTTTCCAGGAGACGGAGGCCGTCTTCCGCGAGCTGATGAAGGTGCCGGAGAATTACTCCGTGCTCTTTTTGCAGGGCGGCGCGACCGCGCAGTTCGCCGCCATCCCCATGAACCTGATGACCGGCAGCGGGAAGGCCGACTACATCGACTCGGGCAACTTCGCCCACGGCGCGCTGGTCGAGGCGGAAAAGTACGGCAGGGTGCGCGTGGTCGCCTCCTCGCGCGAGGAAAACTACGTGCGCATCCCCGCCTGGAGGGACTCCGACCTCGACCCCGAGGCCGACTACTGCTACATCACCACCAACAACACCATCTTCGGCACGCGCTATACCCGCCTGCCCGAGACCGGCAAGGTGCCGCTGGTGGCCGACGCTTCCTCGAACATCCTGTCCGAGCCGTTCGACCTGACCCGCTTCGGCGTGCTCTACGCGGGCGCGCAGAAGAACATCGGCCCGGCCGGACTGACCATCGTGGTCGTGCGCAACGACCTCATGGGCCGCGCCATGCCCATCACCCCCAAGGTCATGGACTGGAAAAAACAGGCCGACAACGGCTCCATGCTCAACACCCCGCCCACCTACGCCATCTACATGGCCGGACTGTGCCTCAAGTGGCTGAAGGAGCAGGGCGGTGTGGAGGCCATCGAAAAGGTCAACATCGAAAAGGCCAGCCTGCTCTACGACTACCTGGACGAGAGCCGCCTCTTCAAGGGCACCGCCGAGAAGGAATTCCGCTCCCGCATGAACGTGACCTTCGTCACCGGCGACAAGGACACCGACGCGGCCTTCGTCAGGGAAGCCGCCGCGCACGGACTGGTCAACCTGAAGGGGCACCGCCTGGTGGGCGGCATCCGCGCCAGCATCTATAACGCCATGCCTATCGAGGGCGTGCGCAGGCTGGTCGACTTTATGAAGGAGTTTGAGGCGCATGCGTAGAATCAGGACGCTCAATGAAATCTCCCCGGTCTGGAAAAACGTGCTGCCCGGGGATCGGTATGAAGTCGGCGCGCAGGTCGAACAGCCGGACGCGATCATCGTGCGCAGCGCCGACATGCACGAATACGAGGTCAATCCCGAGCTGCTGGCCGTGGGCCGCGCGGGCGCGGGCGTGAACAATCTGCCGCTGGACGAGTTCGGCCGGAAGGGCGTCGTGGCCTTCAACACGCCGGGCGCCAACGCCAATGCCGTCAAGGAGCTGGTGCTGTGCGGCCTGCTGCTGGGGTCGCGCGATGTGGAGGACGGAATCGAGTGGGCGAAGACCCTCAAGGGACAGGGCGCGGCCGTCGGCAAGCTGGTCGAGAAGGGCAAGAGCCGCTTTGCCGGCCCCGAGCTCAAGGGCAAGACGCTGGGCGTGATCGGCCTGGGCGGCATCGGCGGCCTGGTCGCAAACGCCGCGGCGGCGCTGGACATGCGCGTCGTCGGCTACGATCCCTTCCTTTCGGTCGACAACGCCTGGAGGCTTTCCCGCCAGGTCGAGCACGCCGCCAGTCAGGACGAGGTGCTCGAAAAGAGCGACTATGTGACGCTGCACGTGCCGCTGATGGACGCGACGAAGGGCAGCTTCGGCGCGGACGTGTTCGCGAAGATGAAGCCCGGCAGCGTGCTGCTCAACTTCGCGCGCGGCGAACTGGTGGACGCGCAGGCGCTGCTTGCGGCACTCGAATCCGGCAAAATCCGCCGTTACGTGACCGACTTTCCCTCCGACGCGGTGCTGGGCGTGCCCGGCGTGATCGCTATTCCCCACCTGGGCGCCTCCACCCCCGAGAGCGAGGACAACTGCGTGGATATGGTCTCCCGGCAGATCGACCGCTACCTGACCGACGGAAGCATCCTGCATTCGGTCAACTACCCCGACTGCCCGCTGAGCGCCGCCTTCAGGCATCGCCTGTGCGTGCTCCACGCCAATGTGCCCAATATGGTCGGCCAGATCTCCGCGATGATCGCTGAAAAGCGAATCAACATCGACAGCATGGTCAATAAGTCGCGCGGGCCGTTCGCCTATACCGTGCTCGACCTGGACGAGGCCGCTGCAGACGACGTGCTCGCCGGTATCGCCGCGCTGAACGACGTCTACCGCGTGCGCAACCTGTAGCCGCGCACGCGGGACTCACCGGGGGAGGGGGCGCAAGCGCCCCCTCCCCCGGACCCCCACCCC
>CAKUFI010000107.1 GCA_934647305.1 uncultured Clostridia bacterium
GCCGCTGGGCGCGATTGAAAGTTCGAGAGGGTTGCGACCCTCTCGAGCTCTCCGGGGGTTTTTCGACAGTCTGAATCGGCTCTTCATGTGAAGAGCCGATTGGTGCATTGCGGGAACATGTCAGCGGGGGATTCAGTTTGCGGCGAACAGCCTGAACCGGGGGAAAGGGGCAGGTCAGGAGGCCTTCTGCTCGGCCTCGGGCACGGCGGGGACAGGCTTGGGCGCGTCGAAGCCCTCGGTGCTCTCGTCGGGCGTGAGCAGCACCATGACGGTGCGCAGGATGAGCTTGATGTCGAGCAGCAGGCTGTAGCGCTCGATGTAAACCATGTCGAGCATGAGCTTTTCCTTGGGCGTGGTGTTGTACTTGCCGTAAACCTGCGCCATACCGGTCAGGCCCGCCTTGGCCCACAGACGATAGGAGAATTCGGGCAGCTCCGAGGTGTACTTCTCGACGTTTTCGAGCATTTCAGGCCTCGGCCCGACCAGGCTCATGTCGCCGCGCAGCACGTTGAACAGCTGCGGAAGCTCGTCCAGGCGGAACTTGCGGATAAAGCGGCCCACGCGGGTCACGCGGTCGTCGTCCTTGCTGGCCGAGCGGTGCACGGAGCCCGCCTCGCGCATCGAGCGGAATTTGATGACGTTAAAGGCGCGGCCGCGATAGGTAGCGCGGGGCTGCCTGTAGAAGACATGGCCGCCGTCGTCCAGCTTGATCGCCAGCGCGACCGCCAGCATGATCGGCGAGGCGACGATCAGTCCGGCCAGCGAGCAGAGGACGTCCAGCGTGCGCTTGACGATGCGCTGCTCGACGCGCAGGCCATGGGCGTTGTAATGGATGACTGAGATGTCGTCGAACATCGTGCGCTCGCTGCCGATGGAGACCAGGTCGGAGACTTCCATCGTGTAGTAGAAGTCCTTTTTCTGGCGGTAGCAGTGCTCGACGATGCCCACGCGTTCCTCGGCACTCAGGTTGCACAGGAAGATCGCGTCATGCCGGTCGATGAGCGCGAAGAGGTCCTGCTGGTCGCTTGAGGCCACCTGATCCACCGTATACTGGCGGCGGTAGCGCCCGACCTTGCCGATCAGCCGCTGCGCGTCGGTGCCCGGGCGAACGATAAAGAGCGTCTTTTTGGGGTGCACAAAGTGGAAATACAGCGCGTTGCCGCCATACGCCGCCAGCCAGATCAGCGCCAGCTGCAGCGCGAACGCCAGCGCCAGCAGGTAGGGCTGCTCATACACGAAGCGCCCGCCGTGCACCACGGTCGTATTCATCACGCACAGGTACAGGTGCGTCACCACGTCCGCCGCCGCGACGCACAGCCCCAGAGAATACACGATGGGGCGGCTCTTGCGCTCGCCGATGTCCAGCCCGCCGTACACCCGCGTCATCAGGAAATACACCAGGTAAAAGGTGCACAATGTGATGATCGACGTGCGGCTGGGAATGAGCAGGTAGGGATTCCTCACGGAAAAGGGCAGAAAGAGCGCCAGGCTCAGCGCGACCATCAACAGCACCCGCTGCACGAACACAATCGAATGCCTCATCTTGTAATACATGCAGGATCCTCACCGTTTCGCCAGGCACTCTTGCCTGTGTATTCGCCAGCATTATAGCAAAGAATCCGCACTCTGTCAACGCACATCAGGTTAGCAACTGCTGGCATGTTTTCGCATAAAAACCCTCCGTTCGGTTACGCTAAGGGAGCGAATCGTACGGAGGTGTTTTTTTATGTCCATGATCGAATGCGCCTGCTGCCAGGAACCCTGCGACAGCCGCAGCATGACCCCCTGCCGCGGCTGCGGGAAGCCGCTGTGCCCGAACTGCGCCCGAGTTGATCACGGCCTGTGCGCCGACTGCTTCAGCTTCGAGGCCGCGGAAAAACCGACCGAGCGCCGTTAGGCCGTCGTAATTCTTCCGGGGCAGCGGCCCACGTTTTCCGACCGGGAAGAATCTGGAGGCTCTGATTGATGGCCGACAGATTCGCGCGATCTCGGCGGCAGCCAATGGAACCGGGCACTGTCCGGCGCAGACCTCGGCCGCTTCAATCTATGGCGGCCGATGGTCGTCGCCAGGATGCGCGGCAGCAAGTGGGTGTCGGCACTGCCGACCGGCAACGCCGACAGAAGTTTTCCGGGAAAGCCCGGAAAACCGGAGAATTCGGGAAGTCCAATTTATGCTTCCCGAATTCGTGTTTCGTCCGGCGGCAGCAAGTGGGTGCAGGCACTGCCTGCCTGTAACGGCGCTTTTTACTGCGGATCGGGGCGCCCTTCAGGCGGACGGAGGCTACATTTTGTCGCTGAGGGCGCAGAGCGTCTCGAGGGGCACGGCCTCGCCGCGAACCCTGCTGTCCAGGCCGCAGGACTCGAGCAGCCCGATCGCGCGCTCGCGGCTCATACCGAACACGGCGCACAGATTGTTGGCGAAGGTCTTTCGGCGCATGAAGAAGGCCGCGCGGATCAGCTCGAGCAGCTTTTTCTCGTCCTGCGCCTGAAACGGCTTGCGCTCGTAGAGGTTGATGCGCATGAGCAGGCTGCTGACGTGCGGGCGGGGCGTGAACCAGTCGCTGGGCACGTCCATGAGCGCCTCGCACTCGCCGAAGTACTGCACGGTGGCCGACAGTGCGCACCAGTTTTTGCTGCCCATGGACGCGTCCATGCGCTCGGCGGCCTCCTTCTGCACCAGCACGGTGATGGAGGTCGGCTTCTTTTCGGCGCGCAGCAGGTGCAGGATCATGTCCGAGGTGATGTAGTAGGGCAGGTTGGCGACGACCCGATAGCTTTCCTCGCCGAAGAGCTCGCTTGGATCCAGCTTGAGCGCGTCGGCGAATATGAGGCGCGCCCCCTCCTGCCCGGCGAGCATTTCCTCCAGCACCGGCCGCAGCGACTGATCCAGCTCCACCGCGGTGACGCGCGCGCCCTCCTCGAGCAGGCAGCGGGTCATCACGCCCGCGCCCGGGCCGATTTCGAGCAGCTGCTCGCCCGGCCTGACCGCCGCGCAGGTAACAAGCCTGCGCACGGCCTTCTCGTCCAACAGAAAGTTCTGCCCCAGCGAGTGGGAAAAGCGGAACCCGTATTTATCCAGCAGCACACCGGCCTGCAGGCCGATGGAAATGTCCTGATTGCTCATGTCTACTCCTCTTTGCGGAGGGCTTCCTCCGACTTTCTGGTCATCTGCGCCGACAGGTGGCGCGCGGCGCGCTTGATTTTCAGGATGCACTCGTCCAGATGCTCGCCCTCGAAGCGCTCGTTGGGCATACTGGCGCCCATGGCCGCGATCAGCACGCCCCTTTCAAACACCGGGCAACTGAGCGCGGAAATCGTTTCGTCCCGCACGCGCGGGGCCAGGCACACGCCGTCCACCCGGATTTTTTCCAGCTCGGCCTCGAGCCTTTCCCGGGTGTTCACGCCTTCCCAGCGCGCGTCTCCCGGCAGGCCGTATTTCTCCAGGATCAGCGATAGCTCGCCGTCGGTCATGTAGGCCAGGAAGACTCGCCCCGAGGCCGACTGATACAGCATGCCGGGCAGCGTCTTGACCCGGGAGACGCGCTCGGGGTGATAGTTGACCGAGTAGGGCACATACAGCCGGTCGCCGCTCATCGTGCTGATGCTGACCCCGTCGCCCAGCTCGCGGCACAGCCGGGCCATGTAGGGCGCGGCCAGCTCAATGAGCCGGTGGTGGTACAGGCGGCGGGTGGTGTTGACGTGCATCTGCGGGCCCATGATGTAGCCCTCCCGCCGGGACACCTTTTCCAGGTAGTTCTCCTCGCACAGCGTCTCGACCAGGTGCGCGCAGGTGGCGACGTTCAGGTCCACACCCTGCGCGATGCGGCCCAGCGACACCGGCCGCTCGTCCTGCTGCGCCACGAAGGTCAGTATGCTCAGCGCCTTCTGCACCGATTTGATCATGGCAAGCCCTCTTTTGATTCAGACAAAATCCCATCATACCCTTCCTATTGTAGCATATTTCTGCCCGCCGCGCAAGCGGGACGCGCTTGTCATCCGGCGAATCGCGTGATATAATGACTGCAAAGAGGGGAGGAAAAACCATGAAAAACGATGGAACGAATTGCCTGTGGTACAGGGAGAAGGCGCGCTCCTGGAACGAGGCGCTGCCGCTGGGCAACGGGCGTATCGGCGCGATGGTGTTTGGCGGCGCGCTGTGCGAGCGCGTGGGCCTGAACGAGGACACGCTGTGGTCGGGCCGACCGGGCTACTGCCAGACGCCCGGGGCGCGGGAGGCCTATGAAGAGGCGCAGAGACTGGCGCTCGAGCGCAAATATCCCGAGGCACAGCGGGTGCTCGAGGAGCGCTTTACCGGCCTGTGGTCGCAGGTATACCTGCCGCTGGGCGACATGCTCCTGACCATGCGCCACGGCGAGGACGTGACCGACTATCGCCGCGCGCTGTCGCTGGATACCGGCGTGCACGAGGTGAGCTACCGCGCGGGCGGCGCGGCCTTTTGCCGGGAGACGTTTGTCAGCCAGCCCGATCAGGTGCTGGTCATGCGGCTTTCTTCCAGTCTGCCGGGAAGCGTGTCGTTCGAGATGAGCCTGTCGCCCGCACTGCGCGCGGCGGTGCGCACCGGACAGGACTATCAGTCGATCGAGGGAAACTGCCCGACCTATGTCTGGGGCTACGCGGTCGATCGGGACTTCGACAAGTCGCTCAAGTACGGCAAGAACGACGCCGAGCGGGGAATCGGCTATCTGGCGATGGCGCGCGTGCTGTGCCAGGGCGGCAAGGTCAGTCAGCGCGGCGGGCGCATCGAGGTCGAGGGCGCGGACAGCGCGACCATCCTCCTCGCCGTGCGCACCAGCTTTGCCGGCTGGGATAAGCACCCGGTGATGGAGGGAAAGGAGTACATCAGGCCCTGCCTTCACGACCTGGAGCAGGCGGCGGGCAGGAGCTATGACGAGCTGCTCACCAGGCACCTGGCCGATCACAGGGCGCTTTACGACCGCGTGTCGCTCGATCTGGGCGGGGGCGAGGAAAAGCTGCTGCCCACCGACGAACGTCTCTACCGCCACGAGGACGGAAAGGACGACCCGGCGCTTTACGCGCTCCTGTTCAACTACGGCCGGTACCTGACCATCGCCGCCAGCCGCGAGGGCACCCAGCCCACGACGCTTCAGGGCCTGTGGAACGACCTGATCTTCCCGCCGTGGAACAGCAACTATACCGTCAACATCAACACCGAGATGAACTACTGGCCGACCGACCGGGTGAACCTGCCCGAATGCTTCGAGCCGATGGAGCGCCTGCTGCGCGAGCTGGCCGAGAGCGGCGAACGCACCGCCCGCGAGTACTACGGCGCGCCCGGCTTCGTCTGCCACCACAACACTGACCTGTGGCGCATGACCACCCCGGTGGGCGCGCACAGGAAGGGCAGCGCGGTGTTCGCCTTCTGGCCGATGGCGGGCGGCTGGCTGAGCAGGCACCTGTGGGAGCACTACGAATTCACCCGGGACGAGGCGTTTCTGCGGCAGGTCGCCTGCCCGATCCTCAAAAAGGCGGCCGAGTTTTACAAGGCGCTGCTGGTCGAGGACAGGGACGGCACGCTGGTGTTCGCGCCGGCCACCTCGCCCGAAAACCATTTCCTGATCGGCGGCGAGCAGTACGCCGTCGCGGCCAGCACGACGATGACCGTGGCCATCATCCGCGAGTGCTTTGAGAATGTGCTCAGGGCCGAGCGCGCGCTGGGCGAGGAGGAAGAGGTCGAGTATCAGGCGCTCCTTCGCCGCCTGAAGCCCTATCAGGTGGGCAGCGAGGGCCAGCTGCTGGAGTGGAGCGAGGAGCTGCCCGAGGCGGAGCCGCACCACCGGCATGTGTCACACCTGTACGGATTGCACCCGGCGCATCAGATCACGCCCGCGGAAACGCCTGAGCTGGCCGAGGCCTGCAGGCGCACGCTGGAGCGGCGCGGCGACGACGGCACCGGCTGGAGCCTGGGCTGGAAGGTCAATATGTGGGCTCGCCTGCACGACGGCGACCGGGCGCTCAAGCTGATCGACCGGCAGCTGATCACCGTCGAGGGGCGCAACCCCAGCGGCTTCACGCTCAAGGGCGAGCTGAGCTACTCGCACGGCGGCAGCTACCTCAACCTGCTCGACGCGCACCCGCCCTTCCAGATCGACGGCAACTTCGGCGTGTGCTCGGGTATCGCGGAAATGCTGCTGCAGACCGCGCCCGACGGAAGCCTCCTGATCCTGCCCGCTCTGCCCGCCAAGTGGAAAAACGGCAGCGTCCGCGGCCTACGCGCCCGCAGCGGCCAGATCGTGGACATCACCTGGCGGGACGGCCAGGCGGTCGAGGTGCTCGCGCGCTGATTCGCGCAAACAGAGAAAGCTGTCGCAGCAACGCGGCAGCTTTTTCTTTGTACAAAAAGCGCCGACCCTCTTTCAAAGGTCGGCGCTGTGGCACAACAGATTGATATTGATACAATCTGCCACAGGTGCACTCTGAAACGACGGGCGTTTCAGAGTGCACCCTTTTGCACCCGTAGCTTTTACAGAAAGTGATTTGACTTCTGCGCCTTTCAGAGCTAAGATCGCCACCTGAAGGAGGTGGTCGTGTGCCCAGAAAGAAGAAACCGACCGTGCTCATGGGCGGTGAGGAACTCCGCACTATCCACCACTTAACGGCAAAAGAGCGTCATGACGCTTATACACGACTGAGCCACTACCTGCTCTCCGTTCACTATCTGAAGAAATGGCTTGAACAGGAATTGATCAGTCCCGCCGATTACCGACGCATGGACAAGGTGCTGGTCAAGAAATATGGCTTCAGTGATAAATGCATCTTTCGTCCTGAATGCAGGAGGCTGTTGGAGAAGTGAATAAAACGCAGATCGACACTGTGGAACGGCTTCGGCGCGAAGGCAAAGGGCTGTCAGTCATAGCCCAAGAAACCGGCATCTCCATAAATACCATCAAATCACATCTCAGCAGACATGGCATATCGGCTCCTCGGCTTATTCGAACATGTATATTTTGCAATGCTGAAATCAAAACGACAGACCACTTCTGCTCAGATGCCTGCCGGGCCGGATGGTACGAAAGCCACAGTTCTGATGAGCAGGATATACTGCGTCTCTGCAAAGCGTGTGGAAAGCCATTTGAACCCCGTCAGTCAAAGCAGGTATATTGCTCGAAACAATGCTTCTACAATGACCGTTATCATTCCAAACAGACCATCACGGAAGATGAAAACCTGCAGCAGGTGCTGATGTCTATACCCTATGAAGCCGCCGTTGCTCTCGTGGAAATGACGATGGAATATCTTCTTGTATCAGGCTGGCAAGCTCCCGGTACTAGGTCTTCAATATTCTCAAAGGCAGTAATGTCCTTTACTGTTGTAAACAATTGGCCCTTTATCTCCGTATTGTTTTTGACCAAACGCGCAAGCAATTCATGTTCTCTATCATCTACAGGTATACACTCAAACAAATCCCGAAG
>CAKUFI010000108.1 GCA_934647305.1 uncultured Clostridia bacterium
CGGGGTTAACTGGGGGAGGTTCCGCATACGCTTCACGCTCCCCCAGACCCCCACCGAAGTTTGCGCGCTGCCGCCGGGTCGGCAGGGCCGACAGCCGCCTGCTGCCGCCGGTTCTATCGACGACCATCGGCCGCCATAAATTGGAGCGGCCAATGTCTGCGAATCCGCAGGCTTTCCTGCGGATTGCCGGGCGGGCACTGCCCGCCTCGGGGTTAACTGGGGGAGGTTCCGCATACGCTTCACGCTCCCCCAGACCCCCACCGAAGTTTGCGCGCTGCCGCCGGTCGGCAGGGCCGGCACCCACCTGCCGCCTCGCATCCTGTCGCCCGGCCGTATGCTCTTGAGAGCATCCCCCGGCGGGGCCGCGGAGCGCGCTCCGACTGACTGGAATCCAAAATGGACTCGCATGTTGTCCTTTCTGAAATACACTCTAACGAAAACACGGTTTACACTTAACTGGGACTAGTGTATAATACCATTAAAATATCAGAAACGAGGGATTTCACATGAAAGCGAAAGCTCTGCTCCGGAAGTTCTACAAGCGATACCTGCTGGACGCCATGTCGGCCATGGCGCTGGGTCTGTTCTCCTCGCTGATTATCGGTCTGATCATTTCGCAGCTGTCGAAGATTTCCTTCCTGAATTTTCTGGCCCCGTTCGGCGCGGTGGTTTCGGCCTCCTCGCCGGTGGTGGGCGCGGCGATCGGCGTGGCGATTGCCTACGGCCTGAAGACCGCGCCGCTGGTCATGTTCTCCTCGGCGGCGACCGGCGCGCTGGGCTATAGCCTGGGCGGCCCGATCGGCGCGTACCTGGCGGCGGTCGTCGGCGCGGAGCTGGGCGGCCTGGTGGCGGGCAAGACCAAGGTAGACATCATCGTGGTGCCGGTGGTGACGATCGTGACCGGCTGCCTGGTCATCACCTGGACGGCGCCGGGCATCAACTGGCTGGTGGCGGCGCTGCAGAGCTTCCTTGAGAAGGCCACGATGCTTCAGCCCATACCGATGGGCATCATCATTTCGGTCATCTTCGGCATGGTGCTGACCGCGCCCATTTCGAGCGCCGCGCTGGCCGCGATGATCTTCACGGTGCCCGAGGGCGAGGTCATGGGTCAGGGTCTGATGCTGGCCGCAGGCGCGGCGACGGTGGGCTGCTGCGCGCAGATGGTGGGCTTCGCCGTGCAGAGCTACCGCGAGAACGGCTTCTCCGGTCTGATCGCGCAGGGCATCGGCACCTCGATGCTGCAGTTCGGCAACATTCTGCGCAAGCCGATTATCTGGCTGCCGACGATCATCACCTCGGCCATCCTGGGGCCGCTGTCCACGACGGTGTTCAAGATGCTCAACGCCTCCTCGAGCGCGGGCATGGGCACGTCCGGCCTGGTGGGCCAGTTCGGCACCTGGGCGGTGATGGCGGATCAGGGTGCGGCGAGCGTGATCATCCGCATGCTGCTGATTCAGATCATCCTGCCGGCGCTGCTGACCTGGCTGATTTCCGAGTTCATGCGCAAGAAGGGCTGGATCAAGCCTGAGGATCAGAAGCTGGAGCTGTAAATGGAGTCCTTTGACGAGCGGATGATGCGCCTGGCGCTTTCCGAGGCGGAAAAGGCGCGCGCGGAGGGCGAAATCCCGGTCGGCGCGGTGGTTGTGCGGGGCGAAGAGGTGATTGCCCGGGCGCACAACACGCGCGAGCGGGCCTGCGACCCCACCGGCCACGCCGAGATCAATGCGCTGCGGCAGGCGGCAAAGGCACTGGGCGGCTGGCGGCTGAAAGGCTGCACGCTGTACGTGACGCTGGAGCCCTGCGGCATGTGCGCCTGCGCCATCGGTCAGGCACACCTTGACCGGGTGGTGTTCGGGGCGTACGACGCGCAGGCTGGCTGCTGCGGCAGCGTGTACCGCCTGACCGAGGATCCGGCCTTCCCCTGGTACGTGCCCGCGGACGGCGGGGTGCTGGAGGAGGAGTGCCGGCCCCGGATTGAGTTCGGCACGGCGCGCAGGACATGAGACAATATTAATATTATTAGGAACGATTCCCACGCCCGACGCACTTTTTGTGCGCCGGGCATTTTTGAGCCTGAACGGGCGAATTGCGCTGGACGGAGCGAATTTCGAGAAAGACACACAGATTACTGTGTACATCCGAAAAAGCGTCAAAGAACTGTCACATCTGTCACATAATTCACCAAAAATTGCTATGTAAAACCATTGGCTTTTGAGCCACTCGGTGGTTGACAGACGAAACCACGGATGGTATAATATAGCACGAATAATAAAACGACTGGGCAAACAATAAAGGCTGTGCCCATGCGTGTGTAAGTAAGGGCGGGCTGCGGTTCGCCGGGGATATTTGAAAAGGAGTGGAGACGAGATGAAGAAAAGACTGATGGCGGTGCTGCTGTGCGTGTGCATGGCGGCGGTTCTGCTCACGCCGTACGCGAGCGTGCTGACGGCTGACGGCGCGCTGCGCCTGGGCATCGCGGGGGCGGAGAACGGCCAGGACCTGACCGGGGAATCCTCCTCCACTCCCACGGAGGGCGGCGAAGAGGCCGAGTCGGCTGAAACGCTCAAGGAGGAAGCGCCCGAAGCGACCGCGACGGCTGAACCCGAGGCGACGGCGACGACTGCGCCCGAGGCGACTGCGCCCGAGGCGACGGCGACGACCGCGCCCGAGGCAACGAAGGCCCCGGCGCCCAAGTACACCCTGGACAGCAACCGCGCGGTGTACAAGGACGGCGCGACGCTTCGCGGCGAGCCGAAGGACTGCGTGGTCAAGGCGAGCTATTCTGTGGCGCAGGCCTACAAAGGCCCCACCGACCGCAGCGAGGCGAAGACCTACAAGGCGGGCGACCGCGTGCGCGTGTACGACGAGATCCAGTACGAGGACTGCGACGGCGCCGAGCAGAAGTGGTCGGTCGTGCTGGACGGCAGCGACTTCTATTTCGTGCTGAGCGATGCGCTCGAGTCTGCCCCCGAGCTTCCCGCGCAGGCCCCCGCGCAGACCCCCGCCCAGACCGACATGAAGTCCCTTTTCGGCATCGGCGACAACGTGGACCCGGCCAATATCATTAACCCCAACACGGCGGTGCGCACCTATATCTTCATGTGCAACGGCTCGGAGATTTCCCGCCAGTCCGTCAAGAACGGCGATACGCTGAAACCGGTTGAGGTTCCGGTCGGCCCGAACGAGCGGTTTGTGGGCTGGAACCCCGCAGTGACGTTCGACACGATCAACGATGTGACGGAGACCAAAGAGGTTATCGTGAGGGCCGTGGTCGAAACGGTCTATACCGTGTACTTCAAGACGGCGGACGGTAGTCTGGTTCTGGACACCATACAGGGCCCGGAGGGCAAGACGATCAACGACTTCAGCGGCGTGGACGTGTCGAAGTACAACCTCGACGCCAATCAGAGCGTCATCGGCTGGCAGGATGAAAGCGGCAATCGCGTCACGTCCGTCAAGATTGCGGATAAGGACATTACCCTGAAGGCCGTGATCGGCGAGGGCTACTGGATTACCTTTGACTCCAACGGTGGCTCCTATGTCGCGCCCGCGTTCAAAGCGACGGGTGAGACGCTCAATCTGACAACCATTGTGCCCACCCGCACGGGTTACACGTTCGACGGATGGTATGATAATAAGGAATGTACCGGCAACGCGGTGACTGAGGTCAGCAGCGCGATGACGCTGTACGCCAAGTGGACGGCGGAGACGAATGTAAAGTATACCGTGATTCACTGGTGGGAGAACGCCAACGATGACGAGTACTCCTTTAAGGAGAATGAGACAAAGCTCGGAGCGACCGGCGCATTGACCGACGCCAAAGCAAAGAGCTATCAGGGCTTCACTGTAAATACTACAGACAAACCGCTCACTCAGCAGACGATTAAGGGCGACGGCTCCACGATCGTGAATGTGTACTACAAGCGGAATGTGTATGAAGTCAAGTTTAATGAAAGAAAAAATCGGAAGTGGATTGAGATTTCGGACTTGACGATTAGGGCGAAGTACGGCGCGAACATCAGTGATAAGTGGCCGACTCATAATGGGAGCAGCACGTGGTCGACGACAAAGGATCTTAGTGAAGGACCTTTCCAGGTCAACATCGATACGATGCCGCTGAACGGCGACGAATTCTACGGCCCGAAAACCGGCACTGGCAGTGAAACGGCTTACTACTATGTGGAAATCCTTGCCGGGGAGCAGGCGGAGGATACCGTCGTGCGCGACGGCGTTACCTATAAGCTGCACCACAGTGATACTAGCCCCGGCACTGACTATAGCGTTACTGACGAGGACAAGTACCCGATCACCGGATTCACGTTTAAAGAGTATACGGCGAATCAAGATTGGAGTTACTTAACTGGTTACTATGACAAGTACGACGGAGCCAAGTTCTACTACACCCGCAACACCTACAAGGTAGTGTACATGAACAACGGCGTGAAGGAACACGAGGAATCCTCCTACAAGTACGAGGCTGACATCAGCGGAGCAGGCGGAGCCTATACGGCGACTACGCCCCCCGCGGGCACGACGGGTTACGTGTTCGTTGGCTGGTACGAAGACCCCGCCGGTCAGACGGCGTACGACTTTACCGGCAAGAAGATGCCCGCCAACAACATCACCGTGTACGCCAAGTGGGTTGCCCCGGTATGCACTGTGACCGTGTACGACGCGGACAAGACGAAGGTGCTGGAAACGTTCACGGACATCCCGCTTGGCAATAAGATTCTGGAAAGCAACATGCCGAAGGATAAGGTGACTGTGCCTAAGGGCAGCGACTTCCTCGGCTGGGTCAACATGGATGACCACAAGCCCTTCAACTTCGAGACGAAAATCTATCAGGATTACGAGCTGTACGCGCTGGTGGGCAGCAAGGACGGCTACACCGTGACCTATGATGCGAACGGCGGCACGGGCACTGCGCCTTCTGACACCAACAAGTACGCCGCCGGTACTCAGGCGACCGTGCTGGACAAGGGCAGCCTGACTCCCCCGGAGGGCAAGGAGTTCTTCCTCGGCTGGGCGACGACTGCGGACGCGACCACCGCGAAATACCAGCCCGGCGGCACGATGACCATCGTCGCGAACATCACGCTCTACGCCGTCTGGGGCGCTAAGCCCGCCACCACCACCCTCACCTACAACGCCAACTATCCGGGCGCTGACCCCGCGACCGTGCTGCACAAGGAGAACAACTCCGAACACCTGCCCAACAACACCAAGGTGAAGCTCTACGGCGCTGACAAAACCTTCACCCGCGAGGGCTTTGAGCTGACCGGCTGGGCGAAGACTGCGAACGCGACCGAAGCGGAGTATTATAAACCCGGCGACGAGGTGATCATCGACACCAAAGACACCACCGCGGGCCGCAACACCCTGTACGCCGTCTGGAAGCAGCTCACCACCACCGTGACGGTCAAGAAGGTCGTTGAGGGCCCGATGGGCGACAGGAACCATATATTCCACTTCACATACAGTTGGACGGTGGGTGAGAATAGTAATCCCACGACGGGTGATTTCACCCTGGCTCATGGTGCTACGCCGTATGGAATCACGAACGTGCCCATCGGCGCGCAGCTGACCATTACCGAGACGGACACCGACCTGACGAACTACAAGACGTATTTTACGGTGAATAGTGCCAAGCGGGTTGAGGGTGACGTCAACAGAAGCTACGCCTTCACCGTAGCGACAGATGATAAGGTCGTGGTGACCAACGAGAACACGTTGGTTCCCGACACCGGCGTAATCCTCGATTCGCTGCCGTATGTACTGATTCTGGCGGTGGTGGCGCTGGGCGCGGCGGGCGTGGTGATTCGCCGCCGCAGGAGCCGCGAGGACGACTGACTGACGCATCCCTGAAGCCGGGCGGTTTGCGCCGCCCGGGGGAGGGTTTTGTGGGACGAACCCACACGCGTACCGGCGATTCGACCGGGACGCGCGCGACAAGCCGCGGCAGGGTTTCCCTGCGCGGATAGAGGAGGTGACGGCCAGGAGACGAGCGCGTAAACCCCGATTTTTTCGGAAATCCGCAAACCGGCAGGCTGAGCCTGGCGGAGACGAAGGAGGAACGGCATGGTGAGAGAACGAGAGGAAGTTTCCGCGCGCGCAAGCCGGGCCGTTCGCACCGCGCCCCCCAAAGGACGCATGCAGGCGGGCGAGCCTGACCCCGATCGCGTGGCGCTGAGCCGCGAACAGCTGAAGATTTCGCGGTGGCTGAAAAAGCTGAAGTTCCGAAGGGTGCTTTTCGGCGGCGTGAGCGAGCAGGACGTTTGGAAGCGGATGAACGAACTGAACTCCATGTACGAGGTTGCACTGGCGGCGGAACGCGCGCGGTGCGACGCGCTGATCGAGCAGGCGCGCTCCGAGGCGGCTTCCGCGGGAAGCGAAACGCCCCGGTATGAGCGGACTGCACGCTTCGGCCGGTATGAGGAAGAGGTTCGGCCCGGAAGGCGGGTGGATCATGCGTAAAGATCCCCGGTCAACACCGATTTCGGAAACCATCACAGCCAGGCGCAGCGCGGCGAGTACGCGGGCGGGCTATCTGAGCCTGCTGATGCGCGTGGTGGGACTGGCAGTGGTTGCGTGGCTGCTGCTGACGCAGGTCTTTCTGATCACGCAAATGCACGGGCAGAGCATGTTCCCGGCGATGAAGGACGGCGACCTGATCATCGGGTACCGTTTGCAGCGGGAATACGCGAAAGGCGACGTGATCGTGTACACGGTGAACGGCGAGACGCATGTCGGCCGCATCGTGGCGCGGGAAAACGACTACGTGCAGATGGGCGACAGCGGCGCGCTGTATGTCAACGGCATGACGCAGTCGGGGGAGATCATCTACCCCACCTACGCCCGCGAGGGCGCGGAGTATCCCCAGCAGGTTCCGGAGGGCAGCGTCTACGTGCTCGGCGATTACCGCACGAACACGCAGGACAGCCGCGACTTCGGGGCAATCCCCATCAAAAACGTGCAGGGCAAGGTGATTACGATCCTGCGCAGGCGCGGGCTGTAAGGGCAGCGCCACACGCGCGGCGGTTGAGAAGAGGGCGCCGCGCACCCTATGGTGAGATGCAGCCGAACGGGCTGTCTCAATAGAAGAGGGAATAATTAAGGAGGAAAGAATCATGAAGAAGTTCCTGTCTCTGATGCTCGCGGTTCTCATGCTGCTGAGCATGGCTACTGTGGCGTTCGCGGAAGATCTTGGCTCGCCGAAGCAGAATGACGAAGGTTGGAACAAGGGTTATTTC
>CAKUFI010000109.1 GCA_934647305.1 uncultured Clostridia bacterium
ACAGCAGACAGCGCTGTCTGCTGTCGATCGGCAAGTGGGTGCAGGCACTGCAGATCGGCGGCGAGCAAGGCCGCGCATCACCGATTGCGGCCTCCTCAGTCCCCGTACCGCTCGTTCACCTCACCCGGAGAAAAGCATGAGCGCTTGATCTCTGCTCGACGCCTGAAAAGCAGCGCAAAAACAGCGCCCGGAAAAACGTGGACGCTGCTTTTATTGAACCACCAAAAGACCGCGGATATTGCATCCCGGCCTTTTTGCGATAAACCTGAAAAATCAGCCCACGATGTTCTGAACCAGAACCATCAGCAGAGCGAGCACGACAAACGCACCGGCGCTGACCTTGGTGATCAGCTCCAGCTTGCCTTCCAGGCTCTTGGACTTGTTCTTGCCCAGGAACGTCTCCGCAGCGCCGCCGATCGCGCCCAGACCCTGGGAATTGCCCTCCTGCATCAGAACCGCGGCGACCAGCACCAGCGCGGCAATGATCAGGAAAATATGGATAATCACAAGCAATGCTTCCATTGAAATACCCTCCCCTTATTTAAGCCTGTTTATTATAGCACCATTCCACTCGCTTGGCAAGCCGTCTTTTGTGAATTTCTGGCGATTCAGTTACGCAAAACGACCGCCGTGCGCGCTAGGCGACAGTCTGCCCGCACTCCAGAGCGGATTTCGACAAATACCGGATTTACAAGCCACCCGCGGTGCAGTATAATGAAGTTATAGTGAGTAAATGCAGCGTTCTCAAATATCGACTGTACAAAACAAAAGGAGGTCTTTACTCAAAATGAGCGATCAGCTGATTCTCAAGGGCTATGAATACGCCAAAGAGGTCTATGCCGCCCACGGCGTAGACGTGGAGCAGGCGATGAAGAAGTGCGCCCAGGTGCCGATTTCCATGCACTGCTGGCAGGCCGACGACGTGGTGGGCTGCGAGGGCGAGGGCGGCGGCGCGGGCAACGGCATCGCGACCACCGGCAACTACCCCGGCCGCGCGCGCAACGGCGACGAAATCCGTCAGGATGCGGATCTGGCCATGTCGATGATCCCCGGCACGCTCAAGTTCAACCTGCACGCCTCCTACGCCGAGCTGGGCGGCAGGAAGGTCGACCGCGACGCGTACACCATCGAGCAGTTCACGAACTGGGTGGACTGGGCGGCTGAGAAGAAGATCGGACTGGACTTCAACCCCACCTGCTTCTCTCACCCCTATGCCGCCGACGGCTTTACGCTGTCCCACCCGGATGAGAAAATCCGCACCTTCTGGGTCGAGCACGGCAAGCGCTGCCGCGAGATCGGCGCCGAGTTCGCCAGGCGCCTGGGCAAGACCTGCGTCATCAACCACTGGATGCCCGACGGCTACAAGGACATCCCCGCCGACACCGTCGCCCCCCGTCAGCGCATGGTGGATTCCCTGAACCGGATCTTCGCCGAACCGATCGATCCCAAGCTGGTGCTCGACTCGGTAGAGAGCAAGCTGTTCGCGCTGGGCGTGGAGAGCTACACCGTCGGCTCCCATGAGCTGATGATGGGCTATGCCCTGACGCACGACGTCATGTATACCCTCGACGCGGGTCACTTCCACCCGACCGAGGTCATTTCCGCCAAGATTTCCGCCATCCTGCAGTTCATGCCCAAGATCCTGCTGCACGTCTCCCGCGGCGTCCGCTGGGACAGCGACCACGTCATCACCCTGGACGACGAGCTGCAGAACATCATGAATGAGGTGGTGCGCGGCGGCTACGAGGAGCGCGTGTGCCTGGCGCTGGACTACTTCGACGCGTCGATCAACCGCCTGGCCGCCTGGGTGATCGGCATGCGCAACGCCCGCAAGGCGCTGCTCAAGGCCTACCTCGAGCCCTACGCCCCCATCAAGCAGGCCGAGGAAAACTGGGACTACACCAGCCGCCTCGCCCTCATGGAGGAGGGAAAGACCCTGCCCTTCGCGCCCGTGTGGGACTACTTCTGCGCGCAGCAGAACGTGCCCGTCGGCGACGCGTGGCTGTCTCAGGTCAAGCAGTACGAAAAGGACGTGCTCTCCAGGCGATAATCAATCAAACCCGAACGGGCCGTGGCTCCAGCGAGTCGCGGCCCGTTTTTTTCCCATGGACGAGATCGCAGGCGTTCCCTGCGTGCCAAAGGCTTCCTTTAATTAAGGATGTCCCGCTGCCCAAGACGTTCGTCCGGCCTCCCCGCGATTCGGCGGGCATAGGCGAAAAGTTATTTGTTAAACATTTGTAAATCCACTTGACAACCTGTTCATCCTGGCTATAATTAGAAAGGTCAAAGAAAGTCAAAGACTTTGGAGACAATCCCATCCTGTCAGGAGGAGATTTAATGAACGCACAGAAATTCACTCAGAAATCGATGGAGGCCATTCAGGCCGCCCAGTCGATCGCACTGGAATATCAAAATATGCAGATTGAGCAGGCTCACCTGCTCTACGCCCTGCTCGATCAGGAGGAGGGTCTGATCGGCGAGCTGATGCGCAAGATGAACGTGCAGGGCCTCAAGGAGGCCGCGCAGCGCGAAATCGAGCGCCTGCCCAAGGTTTCGGGCAGCGGCCGCGAGCCGGGCAAGGTCTATATCTCTGCCGACGTGGAGCAGGCCCTCAACGAGGCCGAGCGCCAGGCTGAAACCATGCGCGACGAATACGTGTCCGTCGAGCACGTGTTCCTGGGCCTGATGGAGAAGGCCAACGACTCCACGAAGCGCATTTTCCGCGAATGCGGCGTGCAGAAGAACAAGTTCCTGGCGGCGCTGCAGGAGGTGCGCGGCAACACCCGCGTGACCAGCGACTCGCCCGAGTCCACCTACGACGCGCTGAAGAAGTACGGTCAGGAGCTGGTCGAGCTGGCGCGCAAGCAGAAGCTTGACCCGGTCATCGGCCGCGACTCCGAGATTCGAAACGTCATCCGCATCCTGTCGCGCAAGACCAAGAACAACCCCGTGCTGATCGGCGAGCCCGGCGTGGGCAAGACGGCCATCGCGGAGGGTCTGGCGCAGCGCATCGTGGCCGGCGACGTGCCGGACGGCCTGAAGGATCGCAAGATCTTCTCGCTGGACATGGGCGCGCTGATCGCCGGCGCGAAGTTCCGCGGCGAGTTTGAGGAGCGCCTGAAGGCGGTGCTGGGCGAGATCCAGAAGAGCGAGGGCAAGATCATCCTCTTCATCGACGAGCTGCACACCATCGTGGGCGCGGGCAAGACCGAGGGCTCGATGGACGCGGGCAACCTGCTCAAGCCGCTGCTGGCGCGCGGTGAAATCCACTGCATCGGCGCGACCACGCTGGACGAATACCGCAAGTACATCGAGAAGGACGCCGCCCTTGAGCGCCGCTTCCAGCCGGTCATGGTTGAGGAGCCGACGGTCGAGGACACCATCACCATCCTGCGCGGCCTGAAGGAGCGCTACGAGGTGTTCCACGGCGTGAAGATTCAGGACCAGGCGCTCATCGCCGCGGCCGTGCTCTCCAACCGCTACATCACCGACCGCTTCCTGCCCGACAAGGCCATCGACCTGGTCGACGAGGCCTGCGCCATGATCCGCACCGAGATGGACTCCATGCCTACCGAGCTGGACGACATCCGCCGCAAGATCATGCAGCACGAAATCGAGGAGCACGCCCTGAAGAAGGAAACCGACGCGATTTCGCAGGAGCACCTGGCCGAGATTCGCAAGGAGCTCTCCGAGCTGCGCGAAACCTTTAACGGCATGAAGGCGCGCTGGGAGAACGAGAAGCAGTCAATCGGCGGCGTGCAGAAGATCCGCGAGGAAATCGAAAGGGTCAACGCCGAAATCGAGCTGGCGCAGCGCAACTACGACCTGAGCCGTGCGGCCGAGCTCAAATACGGCGAGCTGCCCAAGCTGACCGCTCAGCTGGAGCAGGCCGAAAAGAACAACACCGCGACCTACCTGCGCGACCGCGTGGGTGAGGACGAGATTGCCAAAATCGTCTCCCGCTGGACGGGCATCCCGGTAAGCAAGCTGATGGAGGGCGAGCGCGAGAAGCTGCTTCGCCTGCCTGAAATCCTGCACAAGCGGGTCATCGGTCAGGACGAGGCCGTCCAGAAGGTCTCCGACGCCATCATGCGCTCCCGCGCGGGCATACAGGACCCGAACCGTCCCCTGGGCTCGTTCCTGTTCCTGGGCCCGACCGGCGTGGGCAAAACCGAGCTGGCCAAGGCGCTGGCCGAGGCGCTGTTCGACGACGAAAACAACATGGTGCGCATCGACATGACCGAATACATGGAGAAGTACTCGGTCTCCCGTCTGATCGGCGCGCCGCCAGGATATGTGGGCTATGACGAGGGCGGCCAGCTGACCGAAGCGGTTCGCAGGCATCCCTACTCCGTGGTGCTGTTCGACGAGGTCGAAAAGGCGCATCCGGACGTGTTCAACATCCTGCTTCAGGTGCTCGACGACGGCCGCATCACCGACTCTCAGGGCCGGACGGTGGACTTCAAGAACACCATCATCATCCTGACCAGCAACCTGGGCTCCCAGTACATACTGGACGGCATCGAGGAAAACGGCGACATCACGGAAGAGGTTCGCAGACAGGTTGACGCCGAGCTGCATCGCCACTTCCGCCCCGAGTTCCTGAACCGACTGGACGAAATCGTGTTCTACAAGCCGCTCTTCCGCGAGCAGCTGCACCAGATCGTCCGGCTGATGATCGACGGCCTGAACAAGCGCCTGGCCGACAAGCAGCTCTCGCTCGAGGTCACCGACGCGGCGGTCGACTACATCCTGGACAACTCCTACGATCCCAGCTTCGGCGCGCGCCCGATCAAGAGGTATCTGCAGCGGACGCTTGAGACCATGCTGGCCCGCAAGATTCTCGCCGAGGATATCCCGCCCCGCTCTCGCCTGAAGGCCGACGTTCGAGACGGTGAACTGACGATTGAATTGATGTAAAATGGAGATGGTCCACGCGAATTTCATTTTAAGGCGCTTGACATAACAATGTCCGGCTGATATACTGCACTTCAGTTTTAATTATCCTGCACGCAGGCGGCGGAGAAATCCATCGCCTGCGCGCCCATGAAAGATTTAGACCTGAGTGATTCAGATCAGTACGGAGAGATGTTCTTATGTATCATAGCACGGGAAATGAAATGAGCCGGCTGACCCTGGAGCGCATGAACTCCCGCGGCCAGTACCATTCTCAGGAGGCGGATAACCTCCTGCGCCGGATCGAAGCCGAGACCGGCGACACCACTCTGCGCCAGTGCACCCATTTCAGCGCCGGCGTGGTCAACCGCATCGAGCGCCAGATGAAGCTGGGCATGACCATCGTCACGGATACCAACCTGATCCTGGCGGGCCTTGACCGGCGCGCGGCCAGTCAGCTGAACGTGAACATGGAGTGCTTCATCGACTCCCCCATGGTCATGACCGGCGCAATGCAGAAGCGCATCACCCGCGCCGAGCTGGCCGTGGAGCGCGCCATGGCCGTCTCCGGCCCCAAGCTCATCGTGGTGGGCAGCGCGCCCATGGCGCTCAACCGCCTGCTGCAGATGCACGAGCAGAACCCGCTGCAGGAGGTCACCATCATCGCCGCGGCCAACGGCTTTGCCAGCGTCGTGGAGCTGAAGGAAAAGCTTTGGGACAGCGGCCTCAACTGCATCGTGGTGCGCGGGCGCAAGGGCGGCGCCCCGGTCGCCATCGCCATCACCAACGCGCTGCTTAACGAGGCGGCCGAGCGCAAAAAGGCGGCTCAGGAATAATGGCTTTCATCGAAAGTCCGCTCTTTTTCCGGCGTTCGCAGGTGCGCAGGCTTCGGCCTGACGCGCCCGGCGGCGCCCTTTTTCACGGCGAAATTCGGGTACTGTTCGCAAGCGATATCCATGTGAGCTGGATGCTCCCCGAAAGGCGTCTGACCCGCCTGCTGTCCCAGATCGCCTCGCTTTCGCCCGACCTGATCCTCTGGGGCGGCGACTATGCCGAAACCCGGGAAGAGCAGGAGCTGTTCTTTTCTCAGGTTCAGGCGCGCCTGCACCCGCCGCTGGGCATGTACGGCGCGATCGGCAACAACGACCGCGAGTGTTTCGGCATGAACCTGGCCGATGCGACCGAGTGCATGCGCGCGCACGGCGTGACCCTGCTGGTCAACCGGTCGGTGCGCGTTCCCTGCCGGGGCGGCGCGTTCGCCATCGGCGCGCTGGACGACTGGAAGCACGGCTCTCCCGGCGGGCGTCTGTTTGAGGACGCGCAGGAGGGCGACGTGTGCATCCTCCTCTCCCACCACCCCCGCCTGGCCTACACACACCTTTCCTGCTGCGCGCGCCGGCCCGACCTGATGCTCGCGGGCCACACGCACGGCGGCCAGTGGAACCTTTTCGGCCTGAATCCGTTTTCCGTTTTGGGCATGGAGTGCAGGGGTCTCGAGGGGAAAAAGAAGCTCGTAAGCGGCCTGTATCGGGTCGAAAACGTGCCCGTACTGGTCTCCAACGGGATCGGAACCAGCCGCATTCCGCTGCGGGTCGGCGCGCCCTCCCAGCTTCACCTGATCTCCTTTGGGGGCTGAGGCGGCAATTACCCCCTTGACAAAAAGACGGTCAGACGGTATAATCAAATTCATCCTGAGGTGTGCGCCACGGTTTTCGCTTTTACCCACATCTTCACAAAAGGATTCCGGGTCGGTATGCAGATGTCAGGCCCCCCATAATTGGCCAGGGGAAGGCAGTAAGCAGCCGCAGGTCTCCGCCCTGCCTGAGCGGCGGGTGAAAAAGCGTCTGCCGGACGGCACTCTTGGGACTTTTACACAGGATAACAGGGGCCGCTCCCAATGGGAGCGGCCTTAGCTTGTCAAAAGGATTTTGACAAGCTGGTGGACGGGGAAGCAAGCTCCCCGCCATGCGCGCGCCTCAAATCTGCGATTTGAGCCGTCGGCAGTTTCACCAAAGGCGAAACCTGAAACCCAAAGGGTTTTCAGCCTTCCTGCCCCCTCACCAGTCTCCGCTAAAAATCGAAGATTTTTCGGGCGCGGAGCCTGCAAGGAAACGATTTTTTCTCTGGAAAATGAGATTTACAAAAACCGTCCCGTGCCCACCGTACACGCCGCTGGGCGCGATTGAAAGTTCGAGAGG
>CAKUFI010000110.1 GCA_934647305.1 uncultured Clostridia bacterium
CGACGGCTTGATTAGTATACCAAAGAAATCCCACTTTGTCAAACCTTTTTCAAACAAAGTTATTTCCTATTTTAATCATCTCCACATCGCTCTCCTCCTCTCATTTTTTCTCCCGAACATTCGGTTTTATTCCGTAACATCGTTGCGAAAATATCCCTTTACAAGCGCCCCGCCCGGGAGTACAATAACAGAAGCTGAACATGGAACGGGAGGGAATTTGGATGAGATGCGGATGTCCCGTATGCGGCACGTATATGGCCCAGTCGGAGGGGCTTGAGAAGGGCTGCGTGTGCCCCCAGTGCGGCGCGCGCTGCAAGGACTGCCTGGGCACGAATACGGTCATCAGCCGGGAAGCGCTGCAGGCCCTGAAGAAGACCGACTGGCTCACGCCCAACTTTGACTCCGAGGTGCCGTCAGAAGACGAAGCGCTTGCGGACGAGGCGCGCGATCCCTCGGAGAAGTGGTAGCGCGGCGGGCGGCGGGCACATAGTATGTGGGGCGGGCGGTATGCCTGCCCGACTTTTTTATTTTGCGAGGTGCATTTCACATGCCCTGCTTTCCTCCGATGAACCACCCCTACGGCTGCGGAGGCTCATTTCCGCCGCCCATTCCTCCGGTGAACCGCCCCTGCGGCTGCGGAGGCTCATTTCCGCCGCCCATTCCTCCGGTGAACCGCCCCTGCGGCTGCGGAGGCCCTCTTCCGCCGCCCACTCCTCCGGTAGTGATCGGCCCCGCCGGCCCGACCGGCCCCATGGGTCCCACCGGCCCCGTTGGCCCGGCTGGCGCGATAGGTGCGACAGGCGCGGTTGGCCCGACCGGCCCTGCTGGCCCTGCGGGCGCAACGGGTGCGGTTGGCCCGACCGGCCCTGCTGGCCCTGTGGGCGCAACGGGTGCGGTTGGCCCGACCGGCCCTGCTGGCCCTGCGGGTGCGACGGGTGCTACAGGCGCGGTTGGCCCGACCGGCCCCGCTGGCCCTGCGGGTGCGACAGGCGCAACGGGTGCGGTTGGCCCGACCGGCCCCACTGGCCCTGTGGGCGCAACAGGTGCAACGGGCGCGACAGGCGCAACAGGTGAAACCGGCCCTATCGGCCCCACTGGCCCTGCGGGTGCGACGGGTGCGGTTGGCCCGACCGGCCCCGCTGGCCCTGCGGGTGCGACAGGCGCAACAGGTGAAACCGGCCCTATCGGCCCCACTGGCCCCACTGGCCCCGCGGGTGCAACGGGGGCGGTTGGCCCGACCGGCCCGACTGGCCCGGCGCTGAACTCCGCGCTCTATAACCAGCTGCCCAACAGCACGGCGGTCATCGCGCCCGCAGCCGTGCTTCCGATGGCCAACGTGCGCCTGGTTGGCAGTGACCTGGCCTTCGACGCGGCGAACAATGCGGTCACGGTGGCGGCTGACGGCACGTACCTGGTCATCTGGCATGTCTCGGGCACGCTGCCTGCGGCGGGCGACCTGATGATCTCGCTGGATTCCCAGGACGGCGCGACGACCTATGCGCTTTCCGGCGCCAACGCTCCAACCGCCAACCTCTCCCAGACGGTGACCGGCTCCACAGTCGTACCTCTGACGGCGGGTTCCAGTCTGGCGCTGCGCAACCGGTCGACCGACTCCCTGACCCTGTTGCCGCTGAACGGCGAGAACGCCGTACAGTACACCACTGCCCTCACCGTCGTGCGGGTGGGCTGAGCGAACGGGCCGCCGCCGCACGCGGCGGCCCCCTTTTATAGGAGGAAGGAGGGCGCGAATGAAAATCGCGGTCTATGCCATCTGCAAAAACGAGCGTCAGTTCATCGACCGCTGGGCGAAAACCGTCGAGGGCGCGGACGAGGTCGTGGTCGTGGACACCGGCTCGCAGGACGGCAGCGCCGAGCTGCTGCGCGAAAAAGGCTTCCGGGTGTACGAGGAACGCTTCACGCCCTGGCGGTTCGATACCGCGCGCAACCGGTCGCTTTCGCTGGTCAGCGAGGATGCGGACGCATGCGTGTGTCTCGACCTGGACGAGGTACTCTCGCCCGGCTGGCGACAGGCGATTGAGCAGGCCTTTCACGACTGCGACCAGCTCGAGTACCAGTATGTCTGGTCATTCAACCCGGACGGCAGCGACGGCGTGACCTTTTGGGCAGTCAAAATCCACGCGCGTCACGGCTTTCGCTGGGTCAATCCGGTTCACGAGGTGCTTTCCTGCAGCCACGCGCCCAGGATCGTCCGCGCGCCCGGTCTGCGCGTGGAGCACCATGCCGACCCGACCAAGTCCCGGGCGCAATATCTGCCCCTTCTGGAGCTGGCCGTGCGCGAGGATCCGCACAACGACCGAAACATGCACTACCTGGGGCGGGAGTACCTGTTCCGCGGGCGGTACGGGGAGTGCATCGACACGCTGAAGAGGCACGTGCGCATGCCCGAGGCCACCTGGGCGGATGAAAAGTGTGCCTCCTTTCGCTATATGGCGCGCGCATACCAGGCGCAGGGGCAGGCCGGCGAGGCCGAACGGTATCTGCTGCACGCAGTGGCGATGGCGCCTCACCTGCGCGAGGGCTGGGTCGAGCTGGGCAGGCTGTATTATGCGCGCGAGGACTGGTCGGGCGTGGCCTTCTGCATGACGCGCGCCCTGCGCATCGAAAACCGACCCGACACCTATATCTCCGAGCCGGAAAGCTGGGGCGCGCTGCCCTGGGATCTGCTGTCGCTGGCCGAGTATCACCTGGGCTTGCGCGAAAAGGCGGTCGAGGCGGTTCAACGGGCGATCGAGCTGGCTCCGGACGACCCGCGCCTGCGCGAGAACCTGCGCCTGATGCGGTCGGCAGACTGAGCCTGCCCGCTCCGCTCTTTCGGCGAAAAGATACGCCCTCGGAAAACAGCGTTTTCCGAGGGGATGCAGGGAGCACGCGTCAGCGCATGGCGGGCACCAGCGGCCTGCCCACCTCCGTGTTGTCGCGGCGGCGATCCTGCAGCGCCTCAATGGGGTTGAGGCCGGTCTCGAAGCGGTAGTCGGTGCCAAAGCGCTCCATGTAGCGCTCGATCACGACATGCGACGGCACGCTCTCCACCCTGTCGTTGACGATAGCCTGATACCGCGCGAAGTCGGAGTTGTCGGGCAGCTTGCTCACCGGCACATACGCCTCGCGGTTGGCAGTCAGGTCGACCTGCGCGGCCAGCACGCCCCGCACGTAGTCGATGTTCGAGTGCAGCGAAACCAGACTGGGGAATTCACCGCCCGGGATGACCTGCTGCCAGTGGGTGCCCTCGTACTTTTCAAGCAGCTTCGCCGCCAGGTGCAGGTGCGCTGTTTCCGCCTCGAAAAAGCGCTGCCAGATGCCGCGGATGGACGCGTCGGTCTCCTCCTGCAGGCAGGAATAATAGAGATAACACTCGGTATACTGGTGCATCAGCAGGCACTCGAGCGGCGTCGTGTTCGGGTCGATCAGGCTGCCGTACTGGGTCACGTGCTGCTCCTCGATCATGCCGATCTCCTGGTACAGTTTCCGCCCCTCCTCGCTGGGGTAGAAGCCCGCCGTGTTCATATAGTAGTTCATGGTCTGCTGCTCGGCGGCGGTGATGATGCCCGCGTGCAGCCGGGTCAGCAGCGCGTCGCCCGCGCCCGTGCTCTGGCGGATGGAGTCATAGGGATGCCTGTGCTCGGCGATGGTCGGGCGGCCGGGCGTGATCTCGACATAGCCGCCGGTCAGGTCGCGCGCGGACAGGCCGTACTCCATGTCCAGCAGGTTCGCGTAACGGTACAGGTGGTCGAAGTCCTCCAGCAGCGCAAAGTCCAGCGCCCGCTTCACGTCAGGATTCCTTTCCTTGCGCGCCATTTCGGCGGTCAGGTCGACGGCCAGCTGCTCATAGGAGATCGTGTGCTCCAGGATGCTCTCGTCGGCCGGCTTCAGGCAGGCCAGCAGACGCTGCTGCTGCTGTTCGCCGCGCCGGATCAGCGCCAGCTCGCGCCTGAGGTCATTGTCGGCGGTCATGCGCGAGAACTGGTGCGAAAACCAGACATTTTCAAACTCGGTGCCGTTCATCAGGATCACGCGGGTCTTGGTGTAAGGGTCGACCGCGTGCTTGTCGTAGGGCCTGGGATACAGCGCGTTCCAGTCGCGCAGCGTGCGCTCGATGGGCGCGGGATTCAGTTCAAAGGGATTCATACGTCCGCCTTCCTTCTATCCAGAGTTGACTCCAGTCTGCCCCGCGCGCGCCCCGTTCATGCAGGAAACTTTTGGCCAGGCGGATTGACAGGCCTTCGCCGCGCATGCTATAATGCCTGTAACCGCATTTTTACAAAAACGGGAGGCGAATGAATTGTCTGAAAAGCTGCTGCGTCTGGGCGCGGCCTATCACGGAAACCGCATGCCCCATCACGCGTATCAGGACCTGAGCGACATGGCGTCGCACGGCATGAATCTGGTCGTGCACATGTTCTCGCACACCGACTGGGAGCGGCATGGCCGCGTCATGAAGGACATCGTGTCCATGTCAAGCGACCTGGGCCTGGAGGTCTGGATGGACAACTGGGGCCTCGGAGGCCCGCCCGGCGACAAGTCCCACTTCCTGGGCTACTATCCCGACAGCCACATGTTCCTCTCAAACGGCGAGATGGACCCCTCTCACGCCTGCCTCAACAGCCCGGATTTCCGCCGCTTCACCCGCGAGTGGATCGACGCGGTGTATGACCTGGGCGCGCGCGCCATCTTCTGGGACGAGCCGCACATGCCCAGCAAAAAGGCGGACGGCGGCCTGTACTACGGCTGTGCCTGCCCGCGCTGCAAAAAGCTGTTCGCCGAGAAGTACGGCCGCGAAATGCCGCTGTTCTCTGACAACGAGGCAGCCGAATTCGGCGCGCAGTCGATCGTGAACTACTTCGCCGAGATGACCGAGTATTCCCACAAAAAGGGCATGACCAACGCCGTATGCGTCATGCTGGGCACCTACGGCATGAGCCTGTCCATGGCCGACCGCATCGCCGCGCTGCCCTATATGGACAACCTCGGCTCCGACCCCTACTGGCTGCATCACAAGGCGAAGAATCCAGACCTGAACGTGTACGACTTCGTGTACGACGGCTGCCGCGAGAACATCGAGCTGAGCGACCGCTTCGGCAAGGATCACAACCTCTGGATTCAGACCTACTCCAACCCGCGCGGCAGCGAGGAGGACATCGTAGAGGCCTACGAGGCCGCCTACGACGCGGGCGCGCGCACCATCCTGTGCTGGGGCTACTACGGCAGCGAGTCCAACGACTACCGCGCCGAAAACGCCCTCGTGACCTGGCACAAGGCCTGCGAAGGCGTTCGCCGCGTCCAGGACATGGAGCGCGACCGCATCCTGGCGCTGCGCCGCGCGGCCAGACAAAAGTAAGTTCCCGCATCCCCTGTTTCCGCATACAAACACTTCGGGCCGGACGGCGATTGCCGCCCGGCCTCTTCTTTTCCCGCCGCGTTTCAATCTACGATTTGAGCCATCGGCAGCTTTTGCTGAAATCCCTCAGATTTCCGGGCACAAAAATCACGCCGTGCCCACGCCGTGCATTTCCGCTGCCGACCGGCAATGCCAGCGGAAGTTTTCCGGAGGATTCCGGAAAACCGGAGAAATTGGGGACTCTAATCTATGGTCCCCAATTTCGTGTTCTGTCCGGCGGCAGCAAGTGGGTGCAGGCTCAGCCTGCCGGCAGCAAGTGGGTGCAGGCTCAGCCTGCCCACACACGCAATGCAAGTCCCGCACCCGCCCCGCATACAGTAGGCGCAAGGGGAGGGACGCGCATGAGACGACTTGCAAAACCACTGGCCGCGCTGGCATTCCTGGCGCTCATCTGCCTGTTCCCGGACGAGGCGAAGCGGGCGGCCTGGGACTCGATGCGCCTGTGGGCGAATTCGCTGGCCCCGTCGCTCCTGCCCTTCCTGATCGCGCTGAGCGCCCTGAGCGGCGAGGAGGCCTGCGCGCTGTACCGCAGGCTGTTGGGGCGCGTGCTGCCCCGCCTGGGCCTGGCCCCCGAAATGGCGGGCACGGCGGTCATCGGGCTGATCTGCGGCTCCCCGGCGGGGGCGGCCAGCCTGAACCGGCTGTGTACGGTCGCGCCGCTGGACAGGAATCAGCTGCTGAGATGCGCGTGGTTTGCCTCGGGCGCGAGCCCCGCGTTTCTGCTGACGGCGGTGGCGCGGGGGATGCTGGGCGCGCCGGAGCTGGCCTGGGGACTGGTGCTGGCGCAGTGGGGCGGGCAGGCGCTGTGCCTGGGCCTGTTTCGCCGGCTTGAGCCGCTTTCAGGCCGGGCGCAGACAGAGCGCGCCTCTTCGCTTCAGGAGGGCGCGGTCTGGCAGGCGGTCAGAAGCCTGCTGACGATCGGCGGCTACATGGCCTTTTTCGCCGTGCTTTCCGGCACGCTGTGCGCTGCTTTTGGCACCTCCACGGCGCTGCGGGCGCTGATTTCGGCCGGTCTGGAGCTTGCGGGCGGCTGTCAGGCGATTGCCGAAGCGCCCTGGCCGCTTGCCCTGCGCGCCTGCCTGATCAGCGCCTGCGCGAGCCTGGGCGGCCTGTCCTCGTGCCTGCAGGCGCACGCATTTCTGCGGCCGCTGGGCATTCCGCTGCGCGCATACCTGGCCGGCAAGGCGGTTCAGGCGGCGCTCACCGCCTGGCTGATGCGCGCCATGATGGGCTTCAGGCTGCCCGCCCCGGCCTTCGACCCGCTCACGCTGGGCGCGCTGCTGGCGCTTCTTGTGCTCCTGCTGCTGTTTATTGGCGTGCGGCGCAGTCACCGGGCCGCGCAGTAGGGCGGATACGCAAGCGCGGCGGAAACCAGTGGTTTCCGCCGCCAGCTTGTCAAAAAAGGTTTTGCCAAGCTGGTGGACGGGGAAGCACGCTCCCCGGCCAGGTGCCGCGCCTCAAATCTACGATTTGAGCCGTCGGCAGTT
>CAKUFI010000111.1 GCA_934647305.1 uncultured Clostridia bacterium
TCCGCGGCGGCGCAGCCGCCGCGGAACGGCTTTACCGTCTCTTCCGACCGAACAGGCCGCCCGTGGTTTCGCTCACGCCGCGGCCCACCTTGGCCCAGGCGCGCTTCAAGGTACCCGTGGAGATCAGCGCGTAGATTCCCACGGCGAGCGCGGCAACGACGACCAGCCAGACGATGCCCACGCCGCCCGCCTTGTTCTGGGCGGCCTTTTTGTCGTTTCCGGCGGCGGAGGCAGAGGAACCGTAGAGCACCTTGTCCAGCACCTCGGCCATGTAGGAGGTTGCACTGACGGCCTTGTCCTTCTCGATGGTGTGCGTGCCGAACTCGAGCAGTATGCTCTGGGGATACAATTCCTGATTGTAGTTGCCTTTCCCGATGAAAATGTCCTTGATCAGGCCGGGATACATCTCGTCGGCCGCCGCCTTGAGCTGCTTGGCGAATTCGCGGTTGGCCGAGGCGTTGGGATTGGAACGGCCGACCAGCAGGCGCACCTTGCTGGTGTCCTCGCCGTCGACGGTGGTTTCATATTCGGCCTCGTCCGGGATGCCGTCCCGGTGCACGTCGAGCAGCGCGTCGGGGGTCTTCTTGAGCAGCTCGGTCGCGATGCGGCGGGAACGGGAATAGGCCTCGGAGTCGTGGGGCAGGCTGCTGCGCTCGTCGAGCAGCACCTCGATGCCGCGCTCCTCGAGCGCCTGCTTAAGCGCCTGATCCACGTCGTAGATGCCTGCGTTTTTGAGCAGGGACGAGTCGCCGTCGCCCTGTATATAGGACTCGTCGGAATGGGTGGAATACATCGCGATGAGCTTTTTGCCCTCGGTCTGCTTGCTTTCCCTGGCCAGGGCAGAGAAGACCTCGACCGGCCGGTCGGAAAGCGGCGCGGGCTCCTCGCCCATCGGTGCGGCGTAGGCGCGGGCGGACTGGTCGTCCACCTCGGTCACGCGGTAGAGCTGGTTGTCGCCAGCGATGTACTCGTCGCCTTCATACACCCGGTGGGACAGCGCGGTCAACCGCCTGCCGGTCAGGTCGAACAGTTCATAGACCGCCTCGGAGTCGATTTCCTCCTCGCTCATCGCCCCCGCGCGCGGCGCGAGCAGCAGCAGGCAGGCCAGCACGGCCAGCAGCGCGCTCAGCAGCTTCTTCATTTGCGCTCACCCCTCTTCACAAAGTCGCCGTCCTCGAAGACGCGTTCCTCGTCCCGATGCGTGCCGCGGGCCATGCGCTCGATGATTTCGCCCACCAGCTCGGCCAGCAGCACGGCCACCAGGCCGGAAATGACGATCGTGTCCAGCAAACCCGCGCCGCCCAGCGAGAGCGTCTGCTGCACGCCCTGATTCCAGACCTCGATCGCGTCCCAGAAGGCGGCGATCAGGCTGCCCAGCACGCCCGCGATGAACGCGCTCCGCCGCGACCGGCCGAACAGGTAGGCCACCGCGCCGCCGATCAGGCCGAACAGGTAGTTGGGGTCGATCACGATCTGTTCAGGCTCCGAGGGCATCCACTCGCCGACCAGGTGAATGGCCACGCCGGTGATGACGCTGGCCAGCAGCGCGCGCACGACCTCCTTCGCGCTGCCTGCCTTCACGAGCAGGTAGATGCACAGGCCCAGAGGCACCAGCGCCCCGCCGATGTTGACTGAAAGCAGCGGCGTGATGGGAATGTCCGGGATCAGGCCGCCCACAAACAGCAGCCCGACGAAGAGCAGCGCCTGCCGGTCGGTCAGCCTCAGCCTGTCCAGCACCCGCTGCGCCACGCCGAACGCCACCAGCAGCCCCACAATGATGAGCAGAATCAGTCCAATGGACATAAAAAACTACCTCCATGCGTGTTGATGGAGGTAGTATGTCCCTCTAAAAAGGATTTTATTTCGCGAAATCAGTTGTCGAAGTAGATGACCTTGCCGGTCTCCATGGACTCGTTGGCCGCGAAGCACATCTTGAGCGACTTGAGCGCGTCGGCATAGGGCGAACGGATGAGGCTGGCGTCGCCGGTCTCGATGGCGGTGATGAAGGCGCGGTCCAGGTCGTAGGTCTGGTCGTTGCAGCGCTTCACGTCGCGGGTCTCGTTCTCGGTGAAGAAGGTCACGTTGTTGCGCAGGTGATAGTCGATGACCATGTCCGGCAGGGTGATGTGGAAGCCGCAGGCCGGGCGCACGGTGGTGGAGTAGCAGGCGGACACCAGCGTTGCGGTCACGTTGTGGGGGAAGCGGATGACCACGGTGGAGTGGTCGTCGGTGTCATACTCGGGGGACACGCCGTCCACGCCGGGCTCGACGATGCCGCGGGAGGCGGTGGCGTACAGGGACAGCGGCTCGCCGTACAGCCAGCGCAGGCCGTCGGCCAGGTGAATGTTCTGCTCGACCAGCTGGCCGCCGCAGGTAGACTTCTTCTGCCACCACCACACGCCGGGGATGCCGCCGATCCACGCGCCGTAGACCAGGCCGCCCGCCTTGTGCCGGGGCAGCTCCTCCTTGACCATTTCCATCAGGTCGAGATAGCGATCCTGGAAGCCGACCGCGGTCAGCAGGCCCTTCTCTTCGATCTTCTTGGAGAGCGCCTCCGCCTTGGCGACGTCCATGTTCATGGGCTTCTCTACCAGGAAGGGGATGCCCATCTCGACGGCGGTCTCTTCGATATTGGTGTGCGCGGTGGGCTCGACGCAGATGTACAGCACGTCCAGCGTGTCGTGGTTCTCGTGCGCGAAGAGCTCGTTGTGATCCTTATACAGGCGCTTGGCGCCGGTCTTCTGGGAGCCCGCCAGGCGGCGCTCCTCGACCGGCTCGGCGATGGCGACGATCTCCACGTCGTCCATCTGCAGCAGAGAATGGATGTGGGACTGGCAGCGGCCGCCGCAGCCGATAATGCCTACGCGAATCTTTTCCATATTGAGTGATCCTCCTTTATCGCAGGTAAATGCTCAATGCCTGTTCGGGGGCGTCCCGCCGCCCGATACCGCCCAAATTATAGCAGAAAAAGAGCCGGCGCGCAATAGGAAAAATAACAAAGCCGTCGTTTTTTTGCGCGGAACGAAGGGTATAATGAAGGCATGGCTGAGATGGAATCTCGCGCGGGTCATAAACTGCCCATAGGGCGAAAATTGTCCCGGACGTCTGCGCATAATTAACCTCAGTATTACCGGGAGGACTTGCCAAAACGGCGGTTTTGCTGTAGAATAGATTCCGTTAAAGACCCATAAACTATAGGAGGATGAGACCTATGATTAAGGTTGGTATCAATGGCTTTGGCCGTATTGGCCGTATGGTTTTCCGCGCCAGCTTCGCGCATCCGGACATTGAGATCGTTGGCATCAACGACCTGTGCTCCCCGGACTATCTGGCTTACATGCTCAAGTATGATACGATGCACGGCCAGTTCAATGGCACCGTCGGTTCCACCGAGAACAGCATCATCGTCAACGGCAAGGAGATCCCCGTCTCTGCCGTGAAGAACCCCGCCGAGCTGCCCTGGGGCAAGCTGGGCGCTGAGTACGTCGTCGAGTCCACCGGCCTGTTCCTGACCCAGGAAAAGGCTCAGGGCCACATCGACGCGGGCGCGAAGAAGGTTGTCATGTCCGCTCCCTCCAAGGACGGCACTCCCATGTTCGTGGTGGGCGTCAACGACGACAAGTACACCTCCGACATGACCTTCGTCTCCAACGCTTCCTGCACCACCAACTGCCTGGCGCCCATCGCCAAGGTTCTGAATGACAACTGGGGCATCGCCGATGGCCTGATGACCACCGTGCACTCCACCACCGCTACCCAGAAGACCGTTGACGGCCCCTCCATGAAGGACTGGCGCGGCGGCCGTGCGGCGGCTGGCAACATCATCCCCTCCTCCACCGGCGCGGCCAAGGCTGTGGGCAAGGTTATCCCCGAGCTCAACGGCAAGCTGACCGGCATGTCCATGCGCGTGCCCACTCTGGACGTCTCCGTCGTCGACCTGACCGTCAACCTGGCGAAGCCCGCCAAGTATGAGGAGATCTGCGCCGCGATGAAGGCCGCCTCCGAGGGCGAGCTGAAGGGCATCCTGGGCTACACCGAGGACGCGGTGGTTTCCTCCGACTTCCTGGGCGATCCCCGTACCTCCATCTTCGACGCCAAGGCCGGTATCGCGCTGACCGACACCTTCGTGAAGGTCGTGTCCTGGTACGACAACGAGTGGGGCTACTCCAACAAGGTGCTTGACCTGATCGAGCGCATGTACACTGTGGACCACAAGTAAAGCAAGGAAAAAGTACAACGCCTCCCGGAGCGGGTTTCCGCCTCGGGGGCGCTTTTTATCGCTCAAGGCCATCTATAAAGGAGAGGGGTTAGAAGAGATGCGTATTCGTCCCCGTTCACGCATAGGGCGGCGTCACGCCGGAGCCTAAGTCCGAGTGCGCTCAGCTTGCCGCCGGCCTGTGGTTCGCGGCTAAAACCGCCTGAAAATGCGCCTGAGCGCGGCCCAGAAGTCCCAGCGCGCCACATCCTGCGCGGCGAGCAGATTGGCCTGGGCGAGGATTTCGCCGTTGACCTCGAGCGCAATCCGGCCGCAGACCTGCCCGGCCTGAACCGGCGCGCGCAGTTCGTCCGTCTCGAGCACCACCCGCCAGGCATCCCCCTCGCACACCGCCGCCGCCACGTCCGCCTCGGCCCGCAGCTCGACGCTCTTTTCCTCGCCGCCGCGCACCGCAGCGCGCGCCGCAGCCTCGCCCGCATGCGCCGCCTCGGCCAGCGAGTAGTTCGCGAAGCCCCAGTCGAGCAGCCTTTCGGCGCTGTCGAACCAGGCGCCGCAGTTCAGCACCACGCCGATCAGCTCCATGCCCTCCCGCTCGGCCGAAAACACCAGGCAGCGCCCGGCCTTCGAGGTGAAGCCGGTCTTGATGCCGGTTGCGCCCTCGTATTCGCGCAGCAGGCGGTTTTTGTTGGTCAGCACCCGGTCGTAGTCGTTGCCCGGCCAGCGGATGGTCGCCCTCTGCGTGCCCACGATGCGGCGAAAGTCGGGCAGGGTCATCGCCTGCCGCGCCACCAGCGCCAGCCCCAGCGCGCTGATCGAGTGTCCGCCCGCGTCCAGTCCGTTCGGCGTGACGAAGTTCGCCTGCGCGCCCAGCTCCTGCGCCCGCTCGTTCATTTTCTCCGCGAACGCCTCCACGCTGCCCGACACGTGCTCGGCAATCGCGACCGCCGCGTCGTTCCCGCTGCGCAGCATCAGGCCCAGCAGCATTTCCTCCATCGTCAGCTGTTCACCCTCGCGCAGGTAGATCGAGGTGCCCGGCACGCCGCTTGCGCGTTTGCTGGCCGTGACCGTCTCCTGCAGCGAGCAGCCTTCAAGCGCCAAAAGCGCCGTCATGACCTTGGTCGTGGAGGCCATAGGCAGCTGCCTGTGTTCATTATATCCGTACAGCAGCCGCCCGCTCGCCCCGTCGATCAGCACGGCCGCGCGCGCGTTCAGCGCGGGCACATCGGGCTCCTGCGCGTCTCCCCGCGCGCTGCCCAGCAGCAGGATCAAGCACAGTATCGCCGCGCCCCTTCGCGCCCAGTTTCGCTTCTTCATTCGCCGCCTCCTCCGCTCGTCTGCGTATACTCTATGCGCCGGCGCGCATGCTTTTGCGCAGGCAGGGGCATACTGTGCGCGAGGTGATTGATATGAAGAAAAAGCCATCCAGCAAGGCCGAGCGCATCGCCGCTCAGGTTCCGCACGTCTTTCCCGAACCCGCCGAGCCCATCCACTCGGACGTTCAGGGCAGCTATACCGGCGACCCGCTCTACGACGAGCAGCCCGTACAGGACGCGGACGACCTGTAGAACGAACGCTCGCGAGGCTGCTTTTTCTGAAAAGGCGGCCTTTCGAGCGTTCTTTTCCGACAAACCAATTGACAGATGGCGCTTTGCGGGCTACAATATTCCCAAACTCAAGAAAGTGAGCGATACGAAGATGAAGAAAATCCTGTTTCAGGGCGATTCCATTACCGACGTGTGCCGCAGCCGCACCAATCCGAACGGCGCGGACGGCATGGGCTGCGGCTACCCGCTGCTGGTAAAGGCCAGGCTGGGCTTCGACTGCCCCGGCGAATACGAGATCGAGAACCGCGGAATCAGCGGCAACCGCGTGGTGGACCTGTACGCGCGCATCAAGTGCGATATGCTCAATGTCGCGCCCGACTGCCTGAGCATACTCATCGGCGTGAACGACGTGTGGCACGACCTGGGCGACTGCCCGAACGGCGTGAGCGCGCCCAAGTTCGAGCGGGTGTACGACATGCTGCTGGACGAGGTGCAGGAGGCGCTGCCGAACGTGCGGCTGATGATCCTGGAGCCATTCGTGCTGCCGGGCACGGCGACGAAGGTGGAGGAGGAGCCCGCAAGGTGGGCGTTCTTCGCCTCTGAGGTGCCGCTGCGCGCCCAGGCCGCAAGGCGCGTGGCCGAGCGTCACGGCGCGACCTTTATCCCGCTGCAGGCGCGCTTCGACGAGGCCTGCCGCCTGGCCGAGCCGGGCTACTGGCTGCGCGACGGCGTGCACCCCACCCCCATGGGACATGAGCTGATCGCCCGCGAGTGGATGAAGGCGTTTTAAGAGAACAGTCTAATCAGTACAACCGTGTCCGGAGGTATGCGCCGGGCACGGCTTTTGCGTATTCCATTTTATACCCGCGAAAAAAGCGGGGAGAGGATGAACTCTCCCCGCCCAGACTGTCAAAAAACCCCCGGAGAGCTCGAGAGGGCCGCAGCCCTTTCGAACTTTCAATCGCGCCCAGCGGCGTGTACGGTGGGCACGGGGCGATTTTTGCGCCGGAAAATCCCATTTTCCAG
>CAKUFI010000112.1 GCA_934647305.1 uncultured Clostridia bacterium
GCAAGTGGGTGTCGGCCCTGCCGACCGGCGGCAGCAAGTGGGTGTCGGCCCTGCCGACCGGCGGCAGCAGGTGGGTGCAGGCTCAGCCTGCCGGGAGCGGGTGGAACCGGGCACTGCCCGGGGCGGCAATGCCGACCAGGAGTTTTCCGAAAGGCTCCGGAAAACCGAAGAATCCGGGAAGTCCAATCTATGCTTCCCGGATTCGTGTGCTGTCCGGCGGCAGCAAGTGGAACCGGGCACTGCCCGGGCCGGCGTTACTCGACCGTGGCTTCGTAGCCGGCGGCCTTGACCGCGTCCACGAGCGCCTGATCGGCGACCTCGTGCGCGAGGGTCACGACGGCCTGCTTCTTCTCCAGGCTGACCTCGACCGCGCTCACGCCGTCGACGGCCTCGAGCGCCTTTTGCACGTGGGACACGCAGTGCATGCACATCATGCCCTCTACCTTAAGCGTCTTCGTCATGGTTTTTTCCTCCTTCTCCGGCGATTTCACCGGGCAGTTTTTATCCGCAAAGCCGGTCAGGAAGTCCGGCAGGGCGACGGGTTTGCGCCCCGAGCGCTTCGGCTTGCGCAGGGGGAAGAGATTGAGCCTGAGGGCGTTGGAGACGACGCAGAAGCTGGACAGGCTCATGGCGGCCGCGCCGAACATCGGGCTCAGCGACAGGCCGAAGTGGGGAATGAGCGCGCCGGCAGCCAGCGGGATGCCGATGCAGTTGTACACGAACGCCCAGAACAGGTTCTCGCGGATGTTGACCAGCACCTGCCTGGACAGGCGGATGGCGGCGGGCACGTCGCTCAGGCGGGAGTTGACCAGCACCACGTCGGCCGCGTCCAGCGCCACGTCCGCGCCCGCGCCGATGGCGATGCCCACGTCTGCGCGGGTGAGCGCCGGGGCGTCGTTGATGCCGTCGCCGACCATGGCCACCTTGCCGCAGTCGCGCAGGCGGCGCACGACCTCCTCCTTGTCGCCGGGCAGCACGTCGGAGACGACGGTTTCCAGGCCCACCTGACGCGCGATGGCGTCCGCGGTGCGCCTGTTGTCGCCGGTGAGCAGGATGACCTGAAGCCCCATGTCGCGCATCTCGCGGATGGCCTGGGCGCTTTCGGGCTTCACGGTGTCGGCCACCGCGATCAGGCCGAGCAGCTGATTCCCCTTCGCGAAGAACAGCGGCGTCTTGCCTTCTTCTGCCAGGCGCTCACCCAGCGCGCGGCCTTCCGCGGTCATCAGGCCCCTTTCGGTCATCAGCGCGGCGTTGCCGCCCAGCGCGTTTTCGTCGCCTACCCTGCCCTCCACGCCGTGCCCGGGCAGCGCGCGGAAGGACTCGGCCTCGGGGAAGGAGGCCTGCTTTTCCTGGGCGTACTGCATGACCGCGCGGGAGAGCGGGTGCTCGCTCTTGGCCTCGAGCGCGGCGGCGAGGGAGAGCAGCTCCTCCCCGGACGCGCCCGGAAGGGGGGACACGTCGGTCACGCGCATCCTGCCCTCGGTGACGGTGCCGGTCTTGTCGAGCACCACGAACTGCGTGCGGCCGGCGGCCTCGAGCGCGGCGGCGGTCTTAAAGAGGATGCCGTTCTTCGCGCCCAGCCCGCTGCCCACCATGATGGCGACCGGCGTGGCCAGACCCAGCGCGCACGGGCAGCTGATGACCAGCACGCTGATGGCGTGGGTCAATGCCTGAGAGAAGGGCGCGCCGGCGATCAGCCAGACGATCAGCGTGACCAGAGAAATGCCCATGACGACCGGCACGAACACGCCGGCCACCTTATCGGCGATCTTGGCGATGGGGGCCTTGGTCGCGGCGGCGTTCTCGACCAGCTCGATGATCTGGCTCAGGGTGGTGTCGCCGCCCACGCGGGTGGCCTCGCAGGTCAGGAAGCCCTGCTGATTGAGCGTGGCCGCGCTCACCAGGCTGCCCTCCTGCTTGTCGACCGGCACGCTTTCGCCGGTCAGCGCGGACTCGTCCACGGCGCTCTCGCCGCGAAGCACCCTGCCGTCGACCGGCACGCTCTCGCCCGGCCGCACGACGAAGGTGTCGCCCGGGGCGACCTGCTCGACGGGCACGGTGACCTCCTCGCCGTTTCGGAGGACGTGCGCGGTCTTCGGGGCCAGGTCCATCAGGCGGCGGATCGCGTCGGTGGTCTTGCCCTTGCTGCGCGCCTCAAGCAGCTTGCCCACGGTGATCAGGGTCAGGATCATGGCCGCCGACTCGAAGTACAGCCCGTGCAGCGAGTGGTGAAGCGCCATGCCCTCCTTGGCGGTCATCGAGAACAGCAGCGCCGTGCTGTAGACGAACGACGCGCCGCTGCCCAGCGCCACCAGCGCGTCCATGTTGGGCGCGCCGCTCTTCAGGCTCTTAAAGCCGCTGACGAAGAAGCGCTGGTTGATGACCATCACCGCAATAGTCATCAGCAGCTCGTACAGGCCGACCGCCATCGGGTGCTCCGTGAGGAAGCTGCCCATCGGCCAGCCCCACATCAGGCCGCCCATCGTCACGTACATCAGCGGCAGCATGAAGATCAGGCTGGCGATCAGACGCTTTTTCAGGCGCGGGGACTCGTGATCCTCCAGCGCCTCGCGCGCCGCGCTGTGCGCCTGCGCCGCCGGAGACGCGGCTTCAGGCTCCGCGCCGTAGCCCGCCGCCTCGACCGCCGCACAGATACCGTTCGCCGTGGCCGGCGCGGAAAACTCCACGTTCATCGACTGGGTCAGCAGGCTCACCGCCACGGACTGCACGCCCGCGACGCCCCTGACCGCCTTTTCCACATGCGCGCTGCACGCCGCGCACGTCATTCCTGTGACACGAAATCTCATAGAAGTATTAACCTCCTTCATGGTTGCGCTGGAGAGGCCGCCTTTCTAAGAAAGGCACCTCCCCAGACCCCTCCCGGAAAGCATATACTGTCGGTCGGCAGAGCCTGCACCCGGTTGCTGCCGCCGGTTCTTTCGACGAGTCGGCAGTGCCGACGGCCACCTGCTGCCGCGGGTTCTCTCGACGAATTCAGGAACCATAGATTGGAGTTCCTGAATTCTGCGATTTTCCGGGATTCCCCGGAAAATTCATGTCGGCGCTGCCGACGCGGGGCAGGCTGAGCCTGCACTCGGTTGCTGCCGCCGGTTCTGGCGACGAGCTGGCAGTACCCGATGGCCGTAACTCTTATGGGGTACGACCTCAGGTTTTCCGACCACGAAGAATCTGGAGGCTCTAATTTATGGCCGACAGATTCGTGTGGCCTCGGCGGCAGCCGGTGGGGCCGGGCACTGCCCGGTGGCCGACAGATTCGTGTGGCCTCGGCGGCAGCCAGTGGGGCCGGGCACTGCCCGGCGGCCGCTCGATCGTTCCTATTTAAGCTTTTTGATGAGGTCGAGCGCTTCGGAGAGCACCTCGTCGTGGCCAGAGAGCACCTGTTCCCTGACGCAGGTGTTCAGGTGTTCCTGCAGGATCAGGTAGCCCAGGTTCTGCAGTGCGCTCTCGACCGCCGCGATCTGGGTGAGGACGTCGCCGCAGTAGCGGTTTTCGTCCAGCATTTTCTGAATGCCGCCCAGCTGGCCGATCATCCGGCTCAGGCGGTTTTTGAGCTGCCGCAGGGTTTCCTCGTCGCGCGGGGTATGCTTGCAGCGGCAGCAGGGGGGAGAGTTTTCCATGCGCCCACCTCCATAACCTACTCAATTCATCGACTTTCCGTCGACAAGTGCATTATATACCCCTATGGGGTATTTGTCAACGCCGGTTTTCGTTAAGTTTGAGGACTGAGCACAGTGTGCCCGGAAGAGCGAGGAAACTTGCGCGCGGCGGTTCCGACTGAGAAAACTGAAAAAAACGCGCTTCGGAGAGCGCCTGCCTGTCGGGGGAGACGCTGCGGAATGACTGGTGAAACCTGAAAACACAGAACCGCGCCGCATTTGGAAGTTCGATTAGTCCCGCCTGCGTATTTTGCGAATAACTGTCCATACTGAGGAATAGAGAATCAATGGAAGGACAGGAGGAACGGGTATGAAAGCGATGATTATGGCGGGGGGAGAGGGGACGCGGCTGCGGCCGATGACGTGCGGCTGCCCCAAGCCGATGCTGCCGCTGATGGACAGGCCGGTGATGGAGTACGCGCTGCGGCTGCTGAAAAAGCACGGCGTGCGGGAGGCGGGGGTCACGCTGATGTACCTGCCGGAAAGGGTGAGGGAGTATTTTGGCGACGGGGAGGAATACGGCCTGTCGCTTCGGTATTACGTGGAGAAGCATCCGCTGGGGACGGCGGGCAGCGTGCGGCAGGCGGCGGAGTTTCTGGACGAGACGTTCGTGGTGCTGTCGGGGGACGGCGCGACCGACTGCGACCTGACGGCGGCGCTGGCCTTTCACCGGGAGAAGGGGGCGCTGGCGACGCTGGTGCTCAAGCATATGGACCAGCCGCTGGAGTACGGCGTGGTGTCGGCCGACGCGCAGGGGCGGGTCAGGCGATTCGTGGAGAAGCCGGGCTGGGACGAGGTGTGCTCGGACACGGTGAACACGGGGATCTACATCCTGGAGCCGGAGGCGCTGCGTCTGATCCCCGAGGGACAGGCCTATGACTTCAGCAAGCAGTTGTTTCCGGAGATGCTCAGGCAGGGCCTGCCGCTGTACGCCTATACCATGGAGGGGTACTGGTGCGACATCGGCGACACGGGCAGCTACTTGCGGGCGCACATGGACGCGCTGGACGGCAAGCTGAAGCTGGACGAGGTGAAGCCGGGCGTGGTCAACCGGGCCAGGAGCGCCCAGGTGGACAGGAGCGCGGTGGTGGAGGCGCCCTGCGTGATCGGCGAGGGGGCGCAGATCGGGCCGGGCGCGCGCATCGGGGCGTACAGCGTGATCGGGGCGCGGTGCGTGGTGGAGGAAAATGCCAGCGTGAAACGTTCGGTGCTGATGGAGGGCGCATGCCTGGGCGCGGGGACGCAGGTTCGCGGCGCGGTGCTGATGCCTGAGAGCCGGATGCTTGCGGAGAGCAGCGCGTTTGAAGAGAGCGTGCTGGGCGAAAGGGCCGTGCTGGGGACGCGCGCCGTGCTGCCGCCGGGGATTCGGGTCTGGCCGGAAAAGCGGGTGCCCGACGGGATGAAGCTGGAGCGCAACCTGGTGTGGGGCGAGGTGAAGAGGGAGCAGTTTCAGGGGGACGAGCTGTGTCTGGAGAGGCTTGAGGACTGTCCGGGCGCGATACGGGCCTATGTGCGCGCGGTCGGCCCGAGGAGCGTACTTTTGTCCTGCGAGCGGGCGGCGATGGCCGAGGTCTGGCTGCAGGCGGCGCGCGCGGCGCTGATGAGCTGCGGGGTGCAGGTGGTGCTTTGCGGAGGCGGACTGCTGCCGCAGACGCGGTTCACCCAGCGGGCCGTCGGGGCGCAGGGCGGCTGCTTCGTGTCGCCGGGCAGACTGCGGTTCCTGGACGAGGACGGCATAGAGCTGGGCCAGGGCGCGCGGCGGGCCATAGAGGGATACCTTCAGCGGGATGGCGCGGCGCAGCTGCCCAGGCGGGTGTGCAGGCGGGCGGTCAGCATCCACGGCGCGAACCTGTACTACCTGGGCATTTACCGCGAGCTGCGGCTGGAACGCGAAAAGCAGGTGGCCGTATGCGCGTCGGACGAGGGGCTGCTGGAGCTGGCCGAGAGCGCCTGCCGACAGTGCGGATGCCTAACGAGAGCCGAGTGGGAGGAGGAGCTGATGGACCTCGGGCCGGACGAAACCGGCGTGTGGCTGAGCGAGGACGGCGCGTCCTGCCGACTGGCCGGGGCGGAGGGAGGACTGAGCGAGGCCGAGCAGGAGCTGATCCTTGACTGGGCGCTGCTGGAAAACGGCGAGAAGGAGCTGGCCGTGGGGGCGGGCGCGACGCATGCCGTCGAGCTGCTGGCCGAGAGGTACGATGCGCAGGTGCTGCGCGTGCGAAGCGAAAGGGCCTGTCTGCTGCGCGCCGCTCACGAGCAGGGCTTCAGGCAGTTTACCGCCCGGACGGATGGGCTGTACGCCGCGCTGCTGGTTTTGCAGGCGCTCTCCCGCAGGAATCTGACGCTGGGCGAATGGCTCGCGCAGGCGCCGCTGCTCAAGCGACGGGTGAAGAAGCTGCCGCTCGAGTACTCGGCGCGCGGCCGTGTGCTCTCCGCGCTGGCGCTGGACGAGGAACAGGCTGACTTTACCGAGGGACTGTGCGCCGGGCGCGGGGAGGGCTGGGCGTGGGTGCATCCGGAATCCGACCGGCCGGAGTGCGTGATCGTGGGCGAGGCCGCCGACATGGAGACAGCTGACGAGCTGTGCAATCTCTACTTCGACAAGGTCGTGCGCGCGCTGGGGTCGGCCGGGCAGTGCCCGGGTCCACTAGCTGCCGCCGGACGGAACACGAAATCAGCCGCCATAGATTAGAGCGGCCGATTTCTTCGAATCCGCAGGATTCCCTGCGAATTGGGGGCGACGCTGTCGCCTCGGCCGGGCAGGCTGAGCCGCCGGCCGGTGCTAGCGCCGGGTCGGCAGGGCCGACACCCACCTGCTGCCGCCGGTCGGCAGGGCCGACACCCACTTGCTGCCGCCGGTCGGCAGGGCCGACACCCACTTGCTGCCGCCGGACAGAACACGAAATCAGCCGCCATAGATTAAAGCGGCTGATTTCTTCGTGATTTGAATCTCACCGCCCGCGCCGCGGGCACCTCCCCTTCCAGGAGGAGGCTTTTATCGGCATGACGCAAAGGCTCCCCTGAAAGGGGAGCTCAGCTTGTCAAAAAAGGTTTTGACAAGCTGGTGGACGGGGAAGCAAGCTCCCCGGCCAGGTGCCGCGCCTCAAA
>CAKUFI010000113.1 GCA_934647305.1 uncultured Clostridia bacterium
CTCCGCTAAAAATCGAAGATTTTTCGGGCGCGGAGCCTGCAGGGAAACGATTTTTTCTCTGGAAAATGGGATTTTCCAGAGAAAAAATCGCCCCGTGCCCGCCGTACATGCCGCTGGGCACGATTGAAAGTTCGAAAGGGCTGCGGCCCTCTCGAGCTCTCCGAAGTTTTTGACAAGCTGAAATCGATAAACCGCGCTCTGTCTGCGCGGAGTAGAAAAAGGAGGAACGAATTCATGATGCTTGAGAATCTGCCGAAGGTGCGCCTGGGCCTGGTGGCCGTGAGCCGGGACTGCTTTCCGGCCTCGCTGTCCGAGCGCCGCCGGCACGCGCTGGCCGAGGCCTATGCCGGAGAAATCTACGAGTGCCCGGTCACGGTGGAGAACGAGGCCGACATGCTGCGCGCCGTCCGGGATGTGAAGGCGGCGGACTGCAGCGCACTGGTGGTCTACCTGGGCAACTTCGGCCCGGAAACGCCCGAAACGCTGCTGGCGAAGGCGTTTGACGGCCCGTGCATGTTCGTGGCGGCGGCCGAGGGCGACGGCGACCTGATCTCCGGCCGGGGCGACGCGTACTGCGGATTGCTCAACTGCGCCTATAACCTGGGCATGCGGCACCTGAAGGCGTACATCCCCGAGCAGCCGGTGGGCACGGCGGCCGAGCTGGCCGACCGCATTGCCGAGTTCGTGCCCATCGCGCGGGCGATACTGGGCCTGCGCTCGCTCAAGATCATCACCTTCGGGCCGAGGCCGCAGGACTTTTTTGCCTGCAACGCGCCGATTAAGGGCCTGTATGAGCTGGGCGTGGAGGTCGAGGAAAACAGCGAGCTCGACCTGCTGGTCGCCTATCGCGCGCACGAGGACGACCCGCGCATTCCCGCCGTCTGTCAGGAAATGGCTGAAGAGATGGGGGAGGGCAATTACTACCCCGACCTGAACCGCCGCATGGCGCAGTTCGAGCTGACGCTGCTGGACTGGGCGCGCGATCACAGGGGCGCGAGGCAGTACGTGGCCTTCGCGGACAAGTGCTGGCCGGCCTTCCCCAGTCAGTTCGGCTTCGAGCCCTGCTACGTCAACTCCCGCCTGGCCGCGCGGGGCATTCCGGTAGCCTGCGAGGTGGACGTCTACGGCGCGCTGAGCGAGTACCTGGGCGCGTGCGTGACGGGCGACGCGGTGACGCTGCTGGACATCAACAACACCGTGCCCGCCTCCCTCTATGAAAAGGAGATCAAGGGCCGCTACAGCTGCCGCCTGAGCGACACCTTCATGGGCTTCCACTGCGGCAACACGCCCGCCTGCAAGCTGTGCGACGGCCGCGCGGTTCGCTATCAGCTGATCCAGCACCGCCTGCTCGAGCCCGCCGGCAGCGAACCGGACTTTACCCGCGGCACGCTCGAGGGCGACCTGGCCGCGAGCGACGTGACCTTCTACCGCCTGCAGTGCGACAGCGAGGGCGCGCTGCGCGCCTATGTGGCTCAGGGCGAGGTGCTCGACGTACGCGCGCACTCCTTCGGCGGCATCGGCGTGTTCGCCATCCCCGAAATGGGCCGCTTCTATCGCCACGTGCTGCTCGAAAAGCGCTATCCGCACCACGGCGCGGTCGCCTTCGGCCACGTCGGGCGCGCGCTGTTCGAGGTGTTCAAGTACCTCGGCGTGCAGGACATCGCCTACAACCGCCCCGCCGCCCTGCCCTACCCCACCGAGAACCCGTTCTGACCGGGCAGTGCCTGCACCCACCTGCTGCCGGCAGGCAGTGCCTGCATCCACATGCTGCCGCGGGGGCCACGCGAATCTGTCGGCCATAGATGAGAGCCGCCAGATTCTTCGTGGACTGAAGACTCAAGGCAGTGCTCGGCCCGAAAAAGGGGAATGCATGATATGAACAGAGAGCTGTTTGAGAACAATTTTCAAGACGTGTATGTGCGCGAGCAGGACGGGCGAAGGATTTTCTGCTTCCGCGCCGGAATGACTACGTATGAGGAGGCGCTTGCGGACGGGCGGTACATGGCGGCGGGCTGGAACACGGCGGGGTATCCGCAGAACGTGCTCGACGCGATGCCGACCAATCTGGACGAGCGCCTGTTCGCGCAGCCGCAGGCGTTTGACCTGGAGGCGAACGGCTGCTGCCTGGCCTTTGACTGGACGGAGAAGGACTTTGCCTGCGCGCGGGAGGAAAAGGGCCTGCACGCGATGCTGACGCTCGAAAGCGGGATTGCGCCGCTGCGGGTGAAGGTGCACACGCTGCTGGACGGCACGGCGGTGCTCAGGCGCTGGCTGGAGGTCGAAAACACCGGAGACGCGCCGCTGAACCTGAACCGCATCGCGCCGATGTGCGGCCCGATCGAGGTGATCCGGGACGTCAGCGAGTACGGCGTGTCGCCCGAGGAGGTCTATACGCTGGGCTATATGAGCGAGAGCGAGTGGGGCAGCGAGGGGCTGTACACTGTCCGTCCGCTGACGCGCGGCGGCTTCTGCGTGGGCGGCAAGCTGAGCGCGGGGCGGTACAGGCACCCGATGTTCACGCTCGAGAACCGGCTGCTGGGTACGATGATGCAGGTGCAGCTGGGGTATTCGGGCGCGTATGAGTTCCGATTCGACTACGAGTACAGCCCGCTGGCGGGCGGCAACCGGACGCAGCTGGCCTTCCGGGCGGAGATCACGGGCTACGCGCCGCTCCTGCGCCTTGCGCCGGGCGAGGCGTTCGAGACCCCGGCGGTACACGTCTGCGTGCTGGCGGGCGACCTGGACGACTCGGTCAACATGATGCACCGGCACCTGCGCAGAAGCGAGTTCCCCGCGGAGCCGGACGAACACTATGAGCTGGTTGAGTGCGGCATGGGCCCGGAGCGCGTGATGGACATTCCGGCCACGAAGCACTTTGCCGACACCGCCGCCTCCGTGGGCGCGGAGGCACTGATCATCGACGCGGGCTGGTCCGTCAAAGCGGGCGATGAATGCGCGCAGTGGTGGGCAAGGTGCGGCGACTGGACGGTGGACGCGGGCAAGTACCCGCGCGGCATCGGCGAAATCCGCGACTACATCCACGAAAAGGGGCTGCTGTTCGGCCTGTGGCTGGACGCGGAGCGCATCGGGCCGGATTCCGAGGCGGGCCGGGCGCATCCGGACTGGCTGGCGACGCGCATGCGCGACGGCAAAAAGAGCACGATGATCGACATGACCAACCCGGAGGCGCTCGCCTGGGTCGAGGCGCAGATCGCCCGGCTGGTCGAGGAATACGGAATCGACCTGTTCCGGCTGGACTACAACCTGAGCGAGAGCGACCTGCTGCTGCGCACGGTGCACGCGGGCGGGACGGAGTGCTCGCAGCTGCGCTATGACCGCGCGGTGTGCGATATGTACGCCCGGCTGCGCGCCCGCTATCCGCAGGTGGTCTTCGAGAACTGCGCGGGCGGCGACGGGCGAACCGACGTGGACTTCGTGCGCCAGTTTACGCATACCTGGGTGTCCGACTGGAACCGCGCGCCCCGCTCGCTGGCTGTGGCGAACGGCATGACTATGGCGCTGCCGCCCGAAAAGGTCGACCGGCTGGTCAGCGGCATGGACTGCCACACCCGCGCCGACCTGGACTTCCAGCTGCGCGTGACGCTCTTCGGCCGGCCGACCACCAACGACTACAACCCGATCGGCTCGGCGGCGAATCCCGGCCAGCTGGCGCGCGTCAGGCACGCCTTCGAGCTGTACAAGGGCTTTATCCGGTATCTGGGGCGCGACGCGCTGATCTTCCACCACACGCCGGTACTCAGCGGCGTGCAGCCGGGCGGAATCTGCGTGCTGGAGCGCGCGTCCTATGACCGCATGCGCGCGGTGATCGGAGCCTTCCGCCTGTCGGGTGGCGCGCCGGACGAGGCGGTCGTGTACCCGCGCGGCCTTTCCTCCGCCCTCGACTACCGCGTCACGCTCGACAATTCCGGCGACCAATTCGAGGTATCCGGCCGCGAGCTGATGCAGAGCGGTCTGCGAATCCGCCTGACCCACGCCCTGACCAGCGAGCTGATGCTGCTGGAGGCGAGGTAACTGCTGGAAAACGCGCCCTGCGGTAAAGCAAGGCGCGTTTTGAATTGCCAACCGGGCAGTGCCCGGTTCCAGCTGCTGCCGGTCGGCAGGGCCGACAGCCACCTGCTGCCGCCGGTTCTAACACGAATTCGGGAACCATAAATTTGAGTTCCCGAATTCTCCGGTTTTCCGGGATTCCCGGAAAACTCCTGGTCGGCGTTGCCGACTACGCTGCCGCCGGTTCTATCGACGAATCCGGGAAGCATAGATTGGAGTTCCCGGATTCTTCGTTCATGGAGAATACGGGGTCGCCTCACGAGATCAGCGAAAGTTGAGTTCGAGGCACTCTCCCCCTCACCGTTCCCCCTACTCACATTACGCAAGCGCCTTTCGGCGCTTCACCCACACCTCATATCTGAGACACTTCATCTCTACTAATCTCGTGGTTCAGTTGGAATCACCCCATCTCTTTCTGACCGCCAAAAGCTGGCCCGACAGGAACGTATCTTTCTCGGAACTGAACTACGGGACCGCATTTGGAGGGGTAAGGGCCGGGCAGTGCCCGGTTCCACCTGCTGCCGCCGGTTCTGACACAAAGTCGAGAACCATAAATTCAAGTTCCTGAATTCTTCGCCGGGCGGAAACCCGGGCATGCCTACAAAAGCCGCGGAGGACGCGAAAGAGGCTCGAACATCGCGTTTCGAGACATGAGCCTGAAAACCGGCCGGGTAAGCGGCGGCTACTTCCCCGTCACGTTCAGACTGGACGAAACCAGCCTTTCGCCCTCATAGACCAGCTTGAGGGAGAAGAAGGGCGCGCCTTCGTCGAGCAGGCGCAGGAAGAGCTTGTCGCCCTCCCACAGCGGCAGCGCGAGCAGCGCCTTTTTATCGATCCAGGCCAGCTCGCCCTCGTCGCAGTCGGTGAGCATCGTGCCGGTATAGCCGGTGGCGGTGAACAGGTGCATGTACTCAGTCTCCCAGCGGTCGGAGACGAAGGTCACCAGCCCGCGGTAGCGATACTCGGTCAGGGTCAGGCCGGTTTCCTCCTTCACCTCGCGCAGCACGCAGTCCTCGGGGCTTTCCCTGTCCTCGAACTTGCCGCCGATGCCGATCCACTTGTCCTTATTCTCGTCGTTTTCCTTCTTGACGCGGTGCAGCATCAGATACTGCCCGCCTTTTTCGATGTAGCAAAGCGTGGTCTGTTTCATGTCGATTCACCTCTGTTGAGTTTATTATAACACGGCGTATATCCCCTTGACAAGGCGGGTGCGGCGTGCTATCCTGATTTCCTACAAGTAGGAAAAGTATGACAAAGCGAGGTGAGCGCCATGCCGCGCGGAAAGCACGTGCTGGGCATGCCCAAGGGCAGGCATGTGTACGGCACGGTCAAGGTGGGCGAAAAGGGCCAGATCGTCATCCCCAAGGAGGCGCGCAGTCACTTCGGCATTCAGCCGGGCGACACGCTGCTGGTGCTGGGCGACGAAAAGAGCGGCCTGATCATCTCCCGCCCGGAGGCCATCCGGGAGCTGGCGATGCAGATCCTCGCGCAGATCGACGAGGACACCACGTGAGACGTGCCGCCTGCCGATCAGCACACACAGAAAAAGAAAGATGAGGATGAAAATATATGTGGTTTTGGCTTGCAATCGCCGCGATGCTCTGCTGGAGCGGCTCCGACTTGTTCAGTAAGATTGGTTCCCGGCCGGATGACAAATACAGCCACTGGAAGATGGTCATGGCGGTCGGCCTGGTGATGGGCGTGCACGCAATCGTGACCATGCTGGGCGGCGTGAAGGTCACGCTGCAGGACATCGTGCACTACCTGCCTGCCTCGTCGATGTACATTCTGTCGATGGTGCTGGGCTATGTGGGCCTGCGGTATATCGAGCTGTCCATCTCCTCCCCGATCTGCAATTCCTCGGGCGCGGTCGCGTCGCTGCTGTGCTTCATCTTCCTGGGCCAGAAGCTCAGCGGCCTTCAGACCGTGGCCGTGATCATGGTGTGCGTGGGTGTGGTGCTGATGGGCTTCGTCGAGGCCAACGAGGATCAGCAACTGAAGCTCGAGCGCCAGAAGCGCGAAAACATCAGCTATACCCGCAGCGCGTTGGCGCTGATCCTGCCCATCGCCTACTGCCTGATCGACGGCCTGGGCACCTTCGCCGACACCGTGATCCTGGAGCACATGGACGAAGAGGTGGCCAACACCGCCTACGAGCTGACCTTCCTGCTGATGGGCCTGATCTCGTTTGTCTACGTGGTCCTCATCAAGAAGCAGCCGCTCACCGTCCGCCGCGAGGGCCCGAAGCTGCTGGGCGCGGTCTGCGAGACGGCCGGCCAGTTCGCCTACGTCTTCGCCATCGCCGCCAACGCCATCGCCGCCGCCCCCATCATCTCCAGCTACTGCCTGGCTTCCGTGCTCTGGAGCCGCATCTTCCTGAAGGAAAAGCTCAGCTGGAAGCACTACGCCTGCATACTGCTCGCCGCCGCCGGCATCATCATACTGGGCGTGCTGGACGAGATCGCCTGACAAAGCACAGCGGCACGACGGGTATGAAGCCTGTCGCGCCGCTTTTTGACGCCGCGTCCGCAGTTCAAGCCGGCAATGCCGGCATGAACCCCTCAGTCGCTTTCAGCGACAGTTCCCCTTTCAGGAGAGCCTATACGACGCGTTCATGCCTCCCCTGAAAGGGGAGGTCAGCTTGTCAAAAAAGGTTTTGACAAGCTGGTGGACGGGGAAGCAAGCTCCCCGGC
>CAKUFI010000114.1 GCA_934647305.1 uncultured Clostridia bacterium
GATTTCGAGTCAGGGCCGTTATAACCACTTCGATACCGCTCCGCATATTCTGGCAAATCAGAACATTGCTTATTATACCGCCTCGGGGAGTGTTTGTCAATCCTGAATTTGAAAAAAGCGGTAAATTTGCGGCGCGTCTGGCCGGGTCGGCCGGGATTTCAGTCCGCTGCCTGCCCGACGAAACGCGCCGCCTGCCGTTTCAGTTTTGCCCAGCCGCGGACTCACTCGGCCTGCGCGACGGCCATGTGCACGTTGAAGCTGGTCGACTTGTCCTCATCCGGCACGACTGCGGTGAAAAAGACCTGCGGCCGGTCGTTTTCCAGGTACAGAAACGGGCGCTCCATGCGGTAGACCAGCCTTTTGCCGCCCTGCTCGAAGTCCAGCTCGCGGGTGTGGAACAGGATCGGCTCGCCGGGGCGCCAGGTCACGCCGTCGTCCGAGTCAAAGCAGACGATCGAGCGGCTGACGGAGGGCTCGTAATAGCTGCCCATGTCCTTGAGCAGGCAGTGGAGTTTACCGCCCTGGCTGAAGACACAGGGATCCTCGGCGGCGAACTGCACGCCCGGCGCGTCGAAGATCGGGCTGCCCAGGCGGCGCCAGGGGCCTTCGGGCCTGTCCGCGAACGCGGCGCCGATGGAGACCCGGCCGTTAAAGGGCGGCTCTTTCGACCAGCACTTGTAGACCATCACGAAGCGGCCGTCCGGCGCGCGGCAGACGCTCGGGTTGGTGGTGCCGGATTCGTCAAACGCGCCAAGGCGGGGCGTAAACAGCGGTGTGTCCGAGCGCTTCCACTCGCCGAGCGGATCGGCGGCCGAGGCCAGTCCGACGTGTTGGTTCGCGGTGTGCACGGCGTAGGTTCCGTCGCCATGGTTGCCGCTGTAGTACAGGTAAAACCGGCCCTCGTGCCAGATCGCGAAGGGATTGTGCACCGAGTCGCGGTCAAAGCCGCCCTCCACGCCCGAGCCCTCGAGGATCACGCCCCTGAACTCATACCTTCCGCCGGGCTCGCCGCAGGTCGCGTAGCCCACCTTGGAGTGGGTCGCCCAGCCGTACTCGAAGCCCCACTTTTCCTCCCACATCGACAGAAAGAGGTGGCATGTTCCGTCGGGCGTGCGCACCATGCTCCCGCACCAGACGAACCAGCCGGGCACCTTTACCACCTGATCGGCGGCGATTTTTGAAAACCTGAGCTGCGTCATGGAAAGTTCCTCGCTTTCAGTGATGACTTGATCCGCCGCGTTTCATTCGGGGGAATCACACAGGTTTTTATACAATGTTGCGCGGATCAAAGTACTTTCCGGGAGAGCTCGAGAGGCGCCTTTCTTAGAAAGGCAGCCTCTCGAACGTCTCCCCAGCGTTCCCCTTAATCCAGCGCGATCGGGTTCACCCAGGCGTGCCTGCCCTGCGCGTCGGTGAGGCGGATGCGGATGAAGCGCTCGCCGGGCTTGATCTTGTAGGAAACCTGGGTCATGCCCTCGCCGGCGACGCTGCGGCCGTTCGTGTAGACCAGGTTGCTGTGGAAGGTGGCCAGGCGCACGGGGGAGCAGGTGACGGTGATCGTGCCGTCCTGCACCTTGACCTGCTCGATGCGCGGGCCGCGGGTGGCGTAGAACGCGCCCTCGTCGAGCGCCTTGAGCACACCTGCCAGGCTCAGCTCATCCAGCTGTGCCATGATGTAGGACTGGCACTGGTCGCCGTCATAGAAGTGGCAGTCGTCGGCGGCCACCGTGCGCAGCAGCGTGCCGTGGGTCGCGGCCAGGTCCAGAATGTTGGTCGAGTCGGCGCGGTCGCCATTCCAGGGCGTGCCGGACACCGTGTTGTAGACCTCGGTGGCGGTCAGGTGGCGCAGCGAGCCGATGGTCTCGATCGTGTTGAGCGACCAGGCCGGATGGGCCAGTATCGCGCGGCCGCCGCAGGCGCAAATCGCGTCAATGCCGTGCTGGGGGCCGCTGGCGCGCCGGGCTTGCTCCTCCAGAATCTGCTCGGATACGCCGACGCCCACCACGTGGATGACCTCGGCGGGCAGGGTGTAGTCGATCTCGATGCCGGGCAGCAGCAGCATGCCGCCGTGCATTTCCTCGCCGCAGGTGCGCTTCCAGTGGTCGGTCAGCGCCAGAAAGTCGTAGCCGTGTTCCTGAAACTGGGCGATGACCGCCTCGGGCTCCAGACGGCCGTCGGAGTTTTTCGTGTGGGCATGCAGGTTGCCCTTGTAAAATTTCTTGTTTGGATCGAAGAGAAGCACTTTTGTAACCTCATTTCTCTGGTCGATGGGGGAGAGGGGCGCGTTACACCCGCACCAGCTGGCCGGCCGGCACGCACAGAGATTCGCCGTCCCTGTTGAACCACACGTCGGTCGCGGAGGGATTGTAGAGCATCGAGCCGTCCATCGAGGTTTCGATCTGTCTCTGGGCAGTCAGGTAGCGGTAAATCTCCATGTTGGTGGCGTACCACACGTCCTCGCGGCCGCCCATGGTCTCGCAGAAGCGCTCGATGACGTTCCAGTTGTCGTTCAGGCCGAATTCGTAGCTGTGCCCCCAAAGGTAAAACAGCCTGCCGCTGCCATAGCGGTTCTCGTCGTGCAGGAAGTGGTCGCACAGCTCGGTCAGGCGCGGGTTGTTGTGGTGGCAGGTGGGATCCCAGGTGATGAAGCGGGTGGGCAGGGCGAAGCTCTCGGTGGAGCGGGTCGTGCGCGAGTAGACGATGCCTACCTGCTCGAGCATGTCCTCGACCTCGCGGTTGTGCGTGCCGTAGGGATAGGCCATGCCGCGCACCGGATAGCCCGCCAGCTCCTCGAGCGCCTCGCGGTCGCGGGTGACTTCGTAGACGGCGCGGTCTCTGGGCAGCTGCTCGAAGAACGGGTGCGTGTAGCCGTGCACGGCAATTTCCATGCCCTTGTACACCTCGCGCACCTCGTCGGGCTTCATGCGATAGACGTATTCCCTGCCGCGCATGCTGCCCTGACCGTGCATACAGCCGCCGTTCAGGTTAAACGTGCCCCTCAGGCCATGCTTTTTCATGAGGGAAATCAGGCGCGCGTCGCTGGACACGCCGTCGTCGTAGCTCAGGGTGACCGCCAGGCGCCTGCCCTCGGGAAACAGTACTCGATACATCGCGATACCTCCTTGCCTTTCCGGTTAAACTGCACTTATTATACGCCACTTTCGCGAAAATGGCAATGCACCGCGCTGTTAAGGATGACTGCCCGCGCCATCCTTCTTCCTGCGTCCCATTCGGGGAAAATTGAGTGGCTCTTCGCAGTTTCGTTTTGCGGATTATCGTGCTTTTCTCTCTCCGCGCTGTCCGCGTTTAAGGAACCCCATTGCGCCGCCCTGATCTCTCCCGCGCCTCATTCGGGGAACCACATTGCTTTTTTCAATATGTTTCGCGGATCAAAGTGTTTTCCGGGAGGGGCAAAGAACGCTGCATGGCATCGATTGCTTTGCTTATGAACTACATTTCTTATGGCTCCGCGGCAGCAAGTGGGTCCGGGCACTGCCCGGTCAAAAAGGCGGCCTCCCCAGCGTTCGCTCGTTCCCCTCAGATGCGTGCGTTTTTAACAGAGAGTCGGTATAATGGAGGGGCGAGCGGGGGAGAGCCCTGCCGATTACATGAACTGTGCAGGAGAGTACCATGAGAAAGCAAGTGAAGGGAAAAAGCGCGCGCCAGAAGACGCCGCCGCTCCCGATACCCGATACGTTTTTTGGCCGCCGGCCGTTCTGGGGGCTGTTTTTGTGCGGCCTGGCGGTCGACCTGATCCTGGAGACGCTGTGTCGCCATTCGTTGTTGTCCGCGCTGCGGTTTGCGGTGACCTCGCCGCATCTCTTCCTTTATAATGCGCTGATCGTCGCGATGACGTATTCGTTCGTGACGGTGGTACCCCGACGGGCGGTGGCGATGTCGCTGGCCAGTTTTCTGTGGCTGGGGCTGGGCGCGGCCGACTTTGTGGTGACGCTGTTTCGCAAGACGCCGCTGTCGTTTATCGACCTGGTGCTGCTGCCCTATGTCAAGAGCGTCGTGACCTATTATGTCAGTCCTCCGCTGCTGATTCTGGCGCTCGCGGCGATTGCGGCGCTGATCGTGCTGGCAATTGTGCGCCTGGCGCGCTGCAGGCGATACGAGGTTTCACCCCGCCAGGCGATCTGCCTGCCCACCTACGCGCTGATCGTGTTCGCGCTGACCGTGTTCCTGATCCAGACCGGCCTGCTGCCCGACCACTACGACAACCTGATTACCGCCTATGAGCAGAACGGCTTTGCCTACTGCTTCACCCGCAGCCTGATCGACCGGGGCATCTCCGAGCCGGAGACCTACAGCCCGGACGAGGTGGACGACCGGGTGGAGGAGATCGAGTCCGGGGAAGAGGAGGAGCAGGCCGAGCTGCGCCCCAGCATCGTGTTCGTGCAGCTGGAATCCTTCTTCCGGCCGGAGCGCCTGAAGGGCATGCCGGAGGGCGAGTGCGACCTGCCCGTGTTTTCCTCGCTGCTGGCCAATTGCCCCTCTGGCGGGCTGACCGTGCCCGTGTTCGGCGGAGGCACCGTCAACACCGAGTTCGAGGTGCTCACCGGCATGAGCGTGCGCGACTTCGGCACCGGCGAGTTCCCGTACCACACGGTGCTGCAGAACATGCCCTGCGAGTCGATCTGCTATAACCTGCGAGAGCTGGGCTATACCTCCCACGCCATACACGACAATACCGCCATCTTCTATAACCGCTTCAAGGTGTTCGCCAACCTGGGCTTCGACACCTTTACCTCGATCGAGTATATGAACGGCGTGACGTACAACCCCATCGGCTGGGCGAAGGACAAGACCATGCTGCCCTACGTGACGGAGGCGCTCGATTCCACTGACGGCCCCGACTTCATTCAGGTCATCACCGTGCAGCCCCACGGCAGCTATCCCGACGACGAGGATCTGCCGCCCGCCGGCCTGGAGGCGGAGGGCTTCGAGGAGGAGGACGCGCGCCGCGCCTTCGCCTATTACCTGACCCAGCTCGAGGAGGAGGATGCCTTTATCGGCGAGCTGATCCGGGGCCTGAGCGCGCGAAGCGAGCCGATCGTCGTCGTGCTCTACGGCGACCACCTGCCCGCCTTTGCCATCACCGATGACATGCTGCTGGACGGCGACGTGTATCGCTCCGAATACGCGATCTGGAGCAACTTCGACCTGGGCGGCGAGAAAAAGGATCTCTCCGCGTATCAGCTCTCCGCCTACGTCATGGAGCTGCTGGGCTTCGACAACGGCCTGCTCACCAGGCTGCATCAGCACTACATGCAGAAGGGCGAGGACTATGCGGAGACGCTCAAGCTGCTCGAGTACGACATGATCTACGGCGAGCAGACCGTCTATGGGGGCGAGTTCCCCTATAAACCGACCGACCTGCACATGGGCCTGAGCGAAATCACCGTCGACTCGCTGCGCGCGGGCGAGAAAATCCTCTCGGTCTATGGCGAGAACTTCACGAAGAGCAGCTATGTCTACGTAAACGGCGACCGAAAGCACACCGAGTTCGTCTCGCCCGGCGAGCTGCTTGCGCTGGCCTCGGCCGAGGCGGGCGACCTGGTGACCGTGGCACAGCTGAGCAACGGCGAGCCGGTCGGGGAAACCGAACCCTGCCTCGTCGAGTTGGATGAGGGGGACGAGGGATGAAGCGGGCGGGAATTCTGTCGCTTGTCCTGTGTCTGCTGCTCGCCGGCTGCGCCCAGAAAAGGACCGAGAAGTACACGGCGACCTGGCTGGACCTGTTCGACACGCAGATTCGCCTGACCGCATTCGCCGGGAGCCGGGCCGAGTTCGAACGGGCGGCGGGCGAGGTGTACGCGCTGCTTGCGCGCCTGGACGCGGTGTTCGACGCGTATGAGCCGCACGAGGGCGTTTCGGGCGTGTGGGCGGTCAATCAGGCAAACGGCCGGGCGATCGCGGCCGAGCCCGAGCTGCTCAGCCTGCTTTCCCAGTCGCTCGAGTGGGCAAAGGCCAGCGGCGGCGCGTTTAACCCAGTGATGGGCAGCGTGCTCTCGCTCTGGCACGAGACGCGTGAGACCGGCGTCTTGCCCTCAAACGAGGCGCTCACTCGGGCCGCCGGGCACATGGACTGCGCCAAAGTCGTCGTCGACCAGGCGGCGGGCACAATCTGCCTGGGCGATCCCGAGGCGCGGCTCGATCTGGGCGCGGTGGCCAAGGGCTGGGCGATGGCGCGGGCGGCGCAGCTGCTCGACGAGGCCTTGCCGCACTACCTGCTCGACGGCGGAGGCAACATCGTTTGCGGCAAGGCCCCGCTCGACGGGCGCGAGGCCTGGAGCGTCGGCGTGCGCGACCCCGAGTCCGACAACGCGGGCGACTGTCTGCAGGTGCTACGCCTGACCGACTGCGCGGCCGTCACCAGCGGAGGCTATCAGCGCTATGTCGAGATCGGCGGCGTGCGCTACCACCACCTGATCGACCCGGGTACGCTCTATCCGGCCTCCTTCCACTTGCAATCCACCGTTGTGTGCGCGGATTCTGCTCTCGCCGATTTCCTCTCCACCGCTACCTTTCTGCTGCCCGCGGAACAGGCCCGGGCGCTGGCCGACCGATTCGGCGCGACGCTCTACCTGGTGGACTGAGACGTGCGCGTCTGCCCACGAGCTTGAACGGGCAAAGGCCTCCTCGTTTCGGGGAGGCCTCAGCTTGTCAAAAAAGGTTTTGACAAGCTGGTGGACGGGGAAGCAAGCTCCCCGGCCAGGTGCCGCGCCT
>CAKUFI010000115.1 GCA_934647305.1 uncultured Clostridia bacterium
GAGCTTGCTTCCCCGGCCACAAGCTTGTCAAAACCTTTTTTGACAAGCTGAGCCGCCCTGCGCAATGCAGAGCGGCTGTTGATTATCTTTGCTCAGCGGGCCTTCGCCTCGCCCACGTATTCGTCGAGGAAGGCCTCGGCGGTTCGGGTCATGACCAGCTTCTCCAGCTGTCCGTCGGGCGTAAAGCGGAAGCGCGCGTCCATGTTGCCGTAGTAGTCGTCGATGATCTGCACCTTGAGCCACAGCTCAGTCGGCGCGCTCCAGGCGGCGGAAGCGGCGCACCGGTAGCGGCGGGAGCCGGGCTTGCCGCAGACCAGGTCGGAATAGCCGTCCTGCGGGAATTCGCCGAAGACGTTTGCGCAGCGGCCGAAGGTCAGGTGCTTTTCACCCTGGGCGTTTTTGTAATCGAAGGCGCATTCCTTCTCGCCGAAGGTCAGCGTGAAGCGCTCGATGCCCATGGGGTTTTCGGCCAGTTCAAACGTCCTGCCGCCGATCTTCTGCTCCAGCGGAGAGCTCGCCTCGCCGTAGGCCGCGAACAGGCGCATGGAGGACGCGTACCTGGCCAGCGACGCCTGCGCCTCGGGATCCTCGGGCAGCGGTTCGTTTGTCACGGTGGGCACGACGTCCCTGTAGAAGCCGCCCAGGATCACGTCAGTCATGTGCTTCATGCCCTGCGTGTCGGCGTTACAGACGAAATACAGCTCCTTTTCCGGAATGGCCAGCGCGTACTGGGAGCCCATGCCGTTGAAGAAGAAGCCCTCGCCATAGGCCTTCCAGATGTAGTAGCCGTAGCCGTTGGCCTCGATGCCCTCGGGCTCGTCGGTGGCGATCAGGTTCGAGGTGGCCTCCTCCATGTACTTTCGGCTCAGCAGCTGTTTGCCGTTCCATTCGCCCTTCTGCCTGCAGAAGCGCAGCACCTTGTACACGTCCTCGGGCTTCATCAGGAAGGCGGAGTCCGACCAGGTGTGCCCGCCCGGGCAGTACAGCGCGCGCACGTCCCCGGACACCCCGATGGGGTCGAACAGCTTGCGGCGCAGGTAGTCAAGCAGCTTCTCGCCGGTCACGCGTTCCACCAGCGCGCCCATGACGAACGTGCCGGAGGAATCATACTGGAAAAACGAGCCGCCCGGCCGGGAGTTGGGCCGCTTTTCCTGCCAGTACTGCAGCACGCGGTCGTCGGTGCCGTCCTTCCAGGAGCGGCCGAAGCCGGCGGTGGCCATCATCAGCATGTTGCGCACCGTCTGCCTGCGGACGTTTTCGTCGGTCTGTCCCTCCAGGTCACGGGGAAAGAGCTTCTCCATCGTGTCGTCCAGCGTGAAATAGCCGTCGTCAATCGCGAAGCCCACGGCCAGCGCGCAGAAGCTCTTGGTGTCCGAATACAGCCTGTGTATCTGCGTGCAGTCGAAGGGCGCCCAGCCGGTCTTGAGCACGATGTCCTCGCCGCGCGCGATGAGCAGGTTGTGCATGGGAATGTGGTTGTCGTTCAGAAAGCGCAGATAGTCTTCCAGGACTCGAGACGAAATGCCCTTTTGTTCAGGCGTCATGAAAATATCCTCCTGTTGCTTATTGTAACGAAGATACGACCGCCTCATAGATGCGCTCGGCCGCGTCGGCATGGATTCCCGCTCTCTGGCAGGCGCGCATGGCCGCGCAGGCGTCGCTCGAGTGCAGCAGCGACAGTCCGGCCGTCACCTGATCGGCAACCGTTGGGCCGGTCCGGCTCATGCCGCGCACGAAGAAATAGACGCTGTTCTGCGTTTCGCAGCCGGGGATGGGCTCGGTGTGCACCATCGGAATGCCGCTGACGGCCGCCTCGGTCGAGGTCAGTCCGCCCGGCTTGGTGAACAGCAGGTCGCAGGCTCGGAAGTAGAGCGGCACTTCCTTCGTGTATTTGAGCACGGTCAGGCGCTTCTCGGTCTGGGCCAGGTTCTTCAGGTGCTCGGCAGTCTGCTCGTTGCTGCCGGTGATGACGACCAGGTGCTCGTCCTTCGTCTGCTCCAACAGGCAGTGAGACAGCGTGTAGAGCGAACCGGCGCCCATGCTTCCGCCCATGACCAGTATGCACTCGCCCTCCTCGGGCAGGCCCAGCCGCCGTCTCGCCTCCGCGCGTGGCGTGGGTTCAAGGTAGGCCTGCGAAACCGGTATGCCCAGCGGCAGGAGCTTCTCCTGCGGCAGGCCGCGCCCGGTGAACTCGCCCGCCAGATCCGCCGCGGGAATCACATATCGGTCGCAGTCGGTTTCCTCCCAGAAGGGGATGCAGGTATAGTCGGTCGCGATGGCGAAGGTGGCGGGAAGCGCCTCGCCGTTTCGCTTCATCCAGGTGAGCGTCTCGGCGGGGTACAGGTGCGGCATCAGGATGGCGTCCACCGGATGCTCATTCAGGTAGGCGCGCAGATACTTTGCCATCAGATGGTTGGCGTAATAGACCGGGCTGAGCGTGGAGTACCTGGACACCGCCATGCCCAGCTTATACGCCTGGCCGAACAGCCGGGGCGTGCGGCGCGCGGTCTCGATATATGCGCCGCTGACCATGCGGGAAACCTGCTCGCCGGCCAGACTCAGGTAATCGGGAAACAGAACCTCCCAGCCATGGGAGGCAAAGACCTCCTGCATGGCGTGTCCGGCCGCGTTATGGCCGCCGCCCGTGCTACAGGATAGGATCAATACCCTCTTGTTCATGTGCTTTCACCTGCCGTTTCAGGATAGGAATCAAATGCTTATAGACCACCACGCCCGAGATCAGGCAGCATCCCGTCCGAAGCGGCGCTTCCGGCACCAGCAGCAGGCACAGGAACGCGAACGTCAGATAGGTCGTGATGCTGCGAACGTCGTGCGGGCGGATGACGGCGATCAGCGAGAAGAACAGGTAGCAGGCCGCGAGCAGCAGCAGCGGCCGCCTCCGCGGAAGCAGGCCCAGCAGCGCGCCGAACGACACGGCGATCGCCTTACCGCCCCGCCCCCGCCTGCCCAGCGGAAACGCGTGTCCCAGCACCGGCGCAAGCAGCGTCAGGCTAAGCAGCGGCGACAGGCCGCTCACCCTGCGCAGGCACAGCCAGACCGGGAAAAAGCCCTTGGCCAGGTCGCCCAGCAGCGTGCCCAGGCCGCACCAGAGCCCGCCGAGCTGAAAGGCATTGTGCGTGCCCGGATTGCCGTCGTCCGCCGCGCGGAATACGTCCACCTGTTTCAGGCCGCGCAGCAGCAGATCGCAAAACAGGATGCCGCCAGCCAGGTACCCCACGATCGCGTATACCAGGCACCAGCGGCCGTCCATGCTGAGCATACCGAGTCTTCTCCCTCTCAGGCGCCTTCCGCGCCCAGTTTATTCGCTATGTAGTGTACCATCTTTTTCCGTTCGCGTCAAGCCGGGAGAACGGTCAGAATCCCCGCGCAAAGACAAAACCGGCGGTCGGAATAGGTGCTCAGCGCCTGTCACCCGTCTGACGGATGAGGACGCACGACTGGCGCGGCAGGGTAAGCGTCAGGTCGTCCGTCACGCCGCACAGCTCGCCGTCGTGCCGCTCGTCCAGGCGGTAAAGGCTGTATTCCGCCTCCTGGCCAAAATCCAGCCGCACCGTCCGGTCGGGCGCGCCGTCGTCGTCCGTGTAATAGGTCACGACGGCCGTGACCCTGCCCGCCTCGTCCACGCCGCACAGCGTATAGATTTCGTCAACCTGATTCTGCGCGCGCACCTCGGCCGCCAGGTCGTAAAACATACCGTACCAGTACAGCGGATAGTAGGGCTTGCGCGGGCGATAGGTATAGTAGTCAAACGGCCCGCAGAAGCAGGAGGGACGCGTGTCGTAGTACATCATCAGGTCGATCGGCTCGCGCTGGCCCTCGCTCAGGCAAGCCATGACGAACGCCGCGCCCTTGTGGTTGCCGATGCACTCGATCGAGTAGACGTACTCGTCGGTCCAGCCCCGGATGTAATTCCACTCGTTGAGTATGCTCTGTGCCTGCGCGTAGCCCCGCCTGTCGAGCAGACTGCGCAGGCGCTCCGCCTTCGCGCTGACCTCGCGCGGGTCGGCGGTGTAGATGTGCCAGGAGAAGAAGTCGAGCGGCGCGCCGCGGCGCTTCATTTCCCGCAGAAAGTCGTCCGCCCAGTCCTCGTCCCAGCACAGCGCCGGCCCGCCGATTTTCAGGCCCGGGAAGCAGCCCTTCAGATGCTTTGCGGCCGTCTCGAAGAAATCAAAGAACTGCGCGCGCGTGCCGCCCCACATGCGCTTGTTCGCGCTGTCGTCCGGGTCGATGTCCGGCTCGTTCCAGATTTCCCAGTACTCGATGTCCAGATGGAAGCCGCCCGCCCAACCCTCGTTGCAGTGGCGGATGATGTGCTCGCAGATACGCGCCCACTTGGCGAAGTCCCTCGGCGGCAGCGTGCCGTGCTTCCTGATCTGGTGCTCGATCGACTGGCCCAGCCGGAAGAACGTCTTCGTGCCCGCCTCGAGCGACACCAGGATCGACTCGTCCGTGCAGGCGAAGTCGTAGGAGGCCGGGTCGTTTTCGTCCGCCTCGAAGCGCGGGAAAATCGCCGTGATGTCCACGGTATACGGCCCGCCGTAAACGCTGCCCGCGAGGTTCGCGTCGTGGTTGCGGGTATAGGGAATGCGCGCCCGGCGGTAGTCCTCGAGGTTGCTGCGCCACTGGTCGGTCGCGTGCCGCTTGTGCCAGGGGCCGCCGTTTACCGCGTTCAGGGGCTTAAACGCGCCCAGTCTCTTCGTCAGGTCAAAGGATATGGTCTCCATGTGCTCTCCCTCCCCGGTGATTTTTGGTGTTACGTCCATTATACCGTGCGCCGTTTCCGCTGTCAACCGGAGAACGCGCGGGCGGGAAACCGGACTCCCGAGGATGAGAAAACCACCTCCCGGCAATTTTCTGCCCGGAAGGCGGCAAAGTGAACGCGCAGGCGTCCTGCTCAGATGAACTTGCGGATGAAGCTGAGGCGATGCTCCGGGCAGGGGCCGTATTTGCGCAGGGCCGCGATGTGCTGCGCCGTGCCGTAGCCCTTGTGCTGCGCGAAGCCGTACTCGGGGTACTTCTCGTCCAGCTCGATCATGTAGCGGTCCCGCGTGACCTTGGCCACGATCGAGGCCGCGCCGATCATGTAGCTGAGCGCGTCGCCGTGCACCAGCGCCGTCGCCTCGCCGGGCAGACGCAATCCCTCCACCGCGTCGATCAGGAAATGCGCCCCCACAGCGCCCGCGGCGCACTCCTCCATCGCGGATTTTGTGGCATTCAGTATGTTCACGCGGTCGATCTCCTGCGGACTGCGCCAGGCGCACACGGCGTAGGAGGCGACCTGCATCAGCTGCTCATAGAGCGATTCGCGCCTCTTTTCGGACAGCTTTTTGGAGTCGTCCACGCCCGGCACCAGCAGGCTTTCCGGCACGATCACGCAGGCGGTCACGACCGGCCCGGCCAGCGGCCCCCGGCCCACCTCGTCGATGCCCGCCACGCGCTCTTCCCTCGCCCACAGCGGGCGCTCAATCTCCGTCAGTCGGAGCAGCTTCGCTTCCGGCGTTTCGCGGGGCATGGTCTTCCTCCTTCCGCGCCTTCGGAGGGCGCTCCAGCGTGATGCGCCCCACCTTGCCGGCGCGGAACTCGTCCAGCACCAGCGCGGAGGCGCGGTCGGTGTCGTACCTGCCGCCCGACAGGAGCCAGCCCCGGCCCAGGCAGGCGGCCTCGAGCAGGCATTCCGTCTGCGCGATGCGCTCGGGTGTGAGCTTGAAGCGCGCCTCGGCCTGCGCGGGGGCGACGTCGAGCAGCGCCTTGAGCAGGTTTTCGCTCAGCCGCTCGCTGTCGATCACCTGGTCGCGAATCGAGCCCAGGAAGGCCAGGCACCGCGCGCCGTCCGGGTCGCTCAGCCGTGGCCAGAGCATGCCCGGCGTATCCAGCAGCTCCAGGTACGGCCCGACCTTGACCCATTGATTGGAACGGGTCACGCCCGGCCGGTCGCTCGCCTTGGCAATCGCGCTGCCGAACAGGCGGTTGATGAAGGTGGACTTGCCCACGTTGGGTATGCCGATCACCATCAGGCGCACCGTCTTGTTCACGCCGCGCGCCTTCATGCGGCTGACCACCGGCGCGGTCGCCCGCTCAATCTCGGAAAGCACCTCGCGCGTCTTGCCGCCGGTCGCGTTGAACTTGATGGCGCTCAGGCCCTTGCCGCGATAGTAGGCCAGCCACTGCGCGGTCAGATTGTCGTTGGCCAGGTCCGCCTTGTTCAGCACCAGGATATGCGCCTTGCCCCGCGTCATCTGGATCAGGTCGGGATTGCGGGTGGCCTGCGGAGCGCGCGCGTCGCACAGCTCGACCACCGCGTCGATCGCGCGCAGCTGATCCTGAAGCAGGCGGCGCGTTTTGGCCATATGGCCCGGGTACCAGTTAATCTCAGGCATGTGATCCTCTCCCTGCCTCCGGCCATAAACCGGGGCCTCGTTTTTCGGGGCACGCCGCGGCGCGCCGGCTTCGCCGCCGCGCCGCGATTCACCGGGGAGGGCGTGCTCAACGCCCGCGCCTCCCCGCACCCCACCCACAGGCCCATTGGCCTGCAG
>CAKUFI010000116.1 GCA_934647305.1 uncultured Clostridia bacterium
ATTTTTGCTCTGGAAAATGAGATTTTCCGGCGCAAAAATCGTCCCGCGCCCACCGTACACGCCGCTGGGCGCGATTGGAAGTTCGAGAGGGTCGCAGCCCTCTCGAACTCTCCGGGGGGTTTTCGACAGTCTGTGCGATTCCCTGAAGGGAATCGCTTCCTTGCGGCCCCGTCGGGGCCGTGGGTGGGGTCCGGGGAGGCGCGCGCCGTTCAGGCCGCCCTCCCCGGGCGCATTGCGCCCCCTTCCCCCGGAACCCCTTACCCCCACGCACCCCCGCCCGGGAGCGACGCTGTCGCCCCGGGCGATTTTACGTTCAACCGGAGTGCGGGCATGCGTCGCGCATACAATCATATGTTATTTGCACAAATTTCGCATTGCGTTTTAGCCTGTATACTCAAAACATTTGAATCATCGTTGACAGACGTAGTCGATCTTGTTATAATGTGGTTGCCGGGTTATGAAATGTCTTTTCCAATTCCGTTTTGAATAAAATTTGTTTGTGGAAACTTTGCGGCTTTCCCGTCCGAGAATGCCGTAGAGATAAAAAAAGGAGGTTTGGTCTATGCGTAAGTTCCTGTCTCTCTTGCTGGTGGTCTTGATGATCACGTCTCTCTTCGGCGCCGCGTTTGCTGAAGAGATGACCGCTGTCGGTACCCCGCGCACCGAAACACTGATCGTCGAAACCCAGACTCCGACCGACGTTCCCGGCCAGTTCAACTCCTACATGCAGGGCACTCAGATGGGCTTTGGCATTCATCAGCTGATGAGCGCGATGATGTGGGAAATGGATACCGTGAAGGGCGAGCAGTTCGGCGAGGTCGCCGAGGGCATGCCCGAGTCCAACGAGGACTTTACCGAGCATATCGTGAAGATTCGCCAGGGCATCAAGTGGTCTGACGGCGAAGACCTCACCGCGGACGACGTGGTATTCACCTTCAACATGATCATGACCAACAAGGGCATCTCCCAGTGCGACTACTACAACACCGTGTTCGCGTCCGTCGAAAAGGTGGACGAGTACACCGTGAAGTTCGTCACCAAGGAGAGCTTCCCGCGCCTGGCGCTGAGGTTCGGCGTAACGATCTGGGGCAACGACTGCCGCATCGTTCCCGAGCACATCTACTCCAAGGTTGAGGACGTGACCACCTTCAAGGACAGCGCGCCCGTGGTCGCCGGCCCGTACACCGTCAAGGCGTATGACGAGCTGGGCAACTGGATCCTCTATGAGCGCCGTGAAGACTGGCAGAACTCCACCGTGGGCGTCGTCACCGGCAAGATGCCGCAGGCGAAGTACATCTGGTTCCGCTATCTGGGCGACGACACGACCCGTCAGATGAGCATGATCAACAACGAAGCGGACATCCTCTGCGAAGTCACGCCTGAGATTCTCGAGGTCATGACCGCTGCGAACGACAAGATCGCCTGCTGGTACGACGACTTCCCCTACGCGACCAGCGACGACCCCTGCTCCAAGGGCCTGTCCTTCATGATGGCGAAGGCGCCGTACGACAACGTTGATTTCCGCTGGGGCATCACCCTCGCGATGAATTTCGACGAGATCTCCATGAACATCTTCGACGGCGTGGGCCGCGCGAGCTGCTTCCCGATCCTGACCGCCACCAGCGCGATGCAGGAGCTGTACTACAAGCCGCTGCTTCCCTGGCTCGAGAACGAATTCGTGCTCGACCTGGGCGACGGCACGACGGTGAAGCCCTTCGACTCCGGCTACGCGGCGCGCATGGCGGAGAAGCTGAACATCGAGGGTACCGAGGACGAGCTGATTGACATGTTCGGCATCGGCTGCTGGAGGTATGATCCCGACGCGGCGGCCAAGCTGCTGACCAAGGCGGGTCTCGAGAAGAAGGACGACGGCTGGTACTTCAACGGCGAGCCCTTCGTGATCAACCTGACCTACCTGGCCGATACTGAGGCGCAGGCGGGCCGCGGCGTCATCGCGGCGTACGACCAGCTGACCAAGTTCGGCCTGAAGTGCAACCTGTCGAGCGAATCCTCCGCGACCTGGGACACCAACGCGGCGATCGGCAGCTACGACATCGCGGGCTACTGGCCGACCGGCGGCATCACCAGAGACCTGTACTCCCAGATCAACGGCTGGGACGCGGACCTGATCGTTCCGCTCGGCGAGCGCGGCTCCGGCCAGGGCTCCCGCTGGAACAACGCCGAGGCGACCGAAATCATTCACAAGCTGGCGAAGGTTTCCGCCACCAGCGACGAATCCTATGAGCTGGGCATGGAATTTGTGAAGGTTGCGATTAAGGATATGCCGTTCATCGGCTTCCATTCCGGCGTGAAGTTTGTGCCGACCAATTCCACCTACTGGACGAATTATCCCTCCGCGGAGAATCCGTACAACGGGCCCTGGTGGTGGTGGAGCTGCTTCAAGTACATTACGACCGAGATCTCCCCTGCGGCGTAATTGCTGAGAAGCGACCTAAGCTGAGTTAGGTTGGGCGTGTGTCGCCGTGAAAAGCGGCACGCGCCCTTCATTTTCAGATTTACGCACAAGCGCGCTCAAAATCTCCGCGCAAAAAGGAGTGGTGGCATTTGAAGTTCTGGAAGTACTTTGGGCTGCGTCTGCTGACCTGGGCGCTGACCATTCTTATCGGCGTCACATTCATCTTCTTCATTCCGCGCATGTTCCCGTCCGACCCCGTGGAAACCATGATCGGACAGATTCAGTCGCGCTCCGGCCAGATGGATCCTCAGCAAATGGAATCGCTCCGCCGTTCGCTGCGCGTTCAGTTTGGTCTGGAGGGCTCGCTCGGCGAGCAGTATCTCTCCTTCCTGTGGAAGGGGCTTCTCCACTTTGATTTCGGGCCGTCGCTGATGAGCTATCCCACCCCGGCGGGCGAAATTATCTCCACCTACCTGCCCTACACGCTGATGCTTTCGCTGTTTTCAACGGTCCTGGCGTGGTGCGTGGGCAACTTCATCGGCCTTCTCGCGGGCTTCCGCAAGGACAAGCGCTCCTCCAAAGTCATGGAGGGCATCGCCATCTGCATTTACCCGATTCCGTATTTCATCATCGCGCTGGTGCTGCAGATCGTGTTCGCCTATCTGCTCGGGTGGTTCCCGCTGCAGACCACGATCACGACCATGGGCACGAGGGGCGCTTACATCGCGTCGCTGCTGAAGGCGAGCGTGCTGCCGGCGGTTTCACTTTTGCTGGTGGGCACCGGATGGTGGATCATCTCGATGAAATCCATGTCCAGCACGACCGCGGCGGAGGATTTCGTGCTCTACGCGCGCTATCGCGGCCTGTCCGAGGGCAAGATCGGCAGAAGCTATGTGTTCAGGAACTCCATCCTCACGCAGGTTACGGCGCTGGCCATGAGCCTGGGCGGCGTGTTCAACGGCTCGATCATGACGGAGATCATCTTCAGCTATCCCGGCGTGGGCACGCTGATTCAGAAGGCGATTCTGCAATCGGACTACAACATGATCCTCGGCTGCATCACGATTTCGATCGTAGCAATCTCCACCGCGACGCTGATCGCCGATCTGATCTATCCGCTGATCGATCCGCGCATCCGCTACAGCTAAGGGGGGACGCATATGAGAAAATTCTGGAGGAACACCAACGCCCGCTTCAAGATCGGGCTGATCATTACGCTGATCTTCCTGGTGATCGGCTTTGTGGTCTATTATTTCCCGCACGTCAATCCCTTTACCTACAACACCTATCCGAAAAAGCTCCAGCCGTCGTGGGAGCACTGGCTCGGCACCACCAGCCGCGGTCAGGACATCGCGTGGCTGCTGGTGGAGGCGATTCACAATTCGCTGTCGATCGGCCTGATCGTCGCCACGATCGGCACGGTCGTCGGCGTGCTCGTGGGCCTGATCGCCGGCTTCTCCGGAGGCATTGTCGACCGCGTGCTGACCGTGATCACCGATACCTTCGTGGTCATCCCGTCGCTGCCCATACTGGTTCTGATGACCGCGCTGATGAAGGGCTCCTCGACGGTCATGCTGATGGCGCTGGTGCTGGCCATGTTCGCCTGGGCCTGGCCCAGCCGCCAGATCCGCTCGATGGCGCTCTCGATGAAGGAGCGCGAGTTCATACAGACCGCCTGGTTCTCCGGCGAGGGCACGCTGCAGGTGGTCGTGACCGAAATTCTGCCCTACGCGCTGACCTGGTCGCTTTCCAACTTCATGAACGCGACGCTCGCGGCCATCGCGTCCGAGTCCAGCCTGGCGGTGCTCGGCCTTTCCCCCGCCAACCTGATTTCACTGGGCAACATGATCCAGTGGGCGCGCGACTACAACGCGATCTTCGCCCGCCAGTGGTTCTGGATCGGCTCGCCGATCGTCGCCACGGTGATACTGTTCATCGGCCTGTTCATGCTGATCACCGGATACAACGACTATCTTTCGATGAAGAGGGGGCGGTAAGAGTGCTGAAAATCGACCATCTCTCGACCTCCTATAAGACCATAAACGGGGACGTCCGCGTGGTCAACAACCTCGATTTCACGATCAACGACAACGAGATTTTCGGCATCGCCGGCGAATCCGGCTGCGGAAAATCCACGCTGCTGAAGGCGCTGTACGACATCATCGATTTCCCGCTGCAGGTCGATTCCGGCCGCGTGATTTTGAGCGGCGAAAAGAACGGCAAGCCCTTCCGCTACGAAACCGGCGAGATCCGCAAGACCTGGTGGAACAACATTTCCTATGTTCCGCAGGCGGCGCAGAGCGTGCTCAACCCGATCACACACCTGCGCAATCAGTTCCTGGACTCCATCCCGGAATCGCAGAAAAAGAACGAGACGAAACAGCAGACGCTCGAACGCTGCGCAGCCTACTTGAAGGAACTGGATCTCTCGCCCGACCTGCTGGGCGCGTACCCGTTCCAGCTGTCCGGCGGCATGCGACAGCGCGTGATCATCGCGCTGGCAACCTTCATGTCGCCAAACGTCGTGCTGGCGGACGAGCCGACGACCGCCCTGGACGTGGTCGTGCAGCGCGGCATACTGATGATGCTGATGCGGCTTCAGCGCCAGCTCAAAAACACCCTGGTGCTGGTCAGCCACGACATGGGCGTTCACTACCAGATCACGAAGCGGATGGGCATCATGTATTCGGGCAGCTTTGTCGAGCTGGGCAATACCGAGGACATTTTCAACGATCCGATTCATCCGTACACGACGATGCTGATCGGCGCGCTGCCCCGCGTGGGCGACAAGAGCCAGAAGGCGGGCATTCCGGGCCGTCCGCCGGCGCTGACCAATCCGCCGCCGGGATGCCGGTTTGCGCCGCGCTGTCCCCTGGCGAAGGATATTTGCCGCAGGGAATGCCCGGCGTTCACAGAGGTGCGCCCGGGACGCTTTGCGGCCTGCCACATGCTGGGCAAGGAGGTGACCTGAATGGCGAACAACCTGCTTGAGGTGCGCGGCGTGAGCAAGATCTTCCGCATCGGCGGAATGCTGTCGCGCAAGAGGCTGACTGCGATCGACCAGGTTTCGCTCACGATCACGAACGAGCGCCCGGTCATCCTGTCGATCGTCGGCGAGTCCGGCTGCGGCAAGTCCACCCTGTGCAAGATGATCCTTCGAATGCACAGGCCGGAAATGGGCGACATCGCGCTGAACGGAAAGCTCTATTCGGACAGGCGCGCGTATGACCCGCTGCAGTTCCGCCTGGACGTTCAGCCGATCTTTCAGAACCCCTATGAGTCCTTCTCCGCGCGCAAGACGGTAGACACGTACCTGTTCAACACGGCGCTGCGCCTGGGCATCTGCAAGACGCGCAGGGAGGCCGAGGCGCGCATCGACGAGGTGCTCAAGAGCGTCGGGCTTTCGCTTGCGGTGGTGAAGGGCAAGTATCCGACGCAGTTCTCCGGCGGCGAGCTGCAGCGCGTGTCGATTGCGCGTGCCCTGATCACGCGCCCGAAGCTGATCGTGGCGGACGAGCCGGTGGCGGCGATCGACGCGTCGATGAAGATGAACATCGTCAACCTCTTCAAGGAGCTCAAGGACAAGTACAACGTGTCGTTCATCTACATCACCCACGACCTGTCCACCGCCTATTACGTTTCCGACTACATCGCGACGCTGTACCGCGGCTGCCTGATCGAATACGGCCCGGCGAAGGAGATCATGGATCACCCCGCGCACCCGTATACCGAGCTGCTGATGAACGCGATCCCGCGCGTGGGCGACAAGTGGGACGAGAGCATGGTCATGCCCGACCTGGAGGAAAAGGAATACTCCATGACCTGCTGCAAATTCGCCGCGCGCTGTCCGTATGCCACGGATCGCTGTCGCCAGTCCCGCCCCCCCGAGACAACGCTTCCCAACGGCCGCAAGGTGCTCTGCTTCCGGGCGGAGTCCGGCGACTGAAGCTCCTGATTTTCCTGAGCCGCCCCCTGAAAAGGGGCGGCTCTCAGCTTGTCAAAAAAGGTTTGACAAGCTGGTGGACGGGGAAGCAAGCTCCCCGGCCAGGTGCCGCGCCTCAAATCTACGATTTGAGCCGTCGGC
>CAKUFI010000117.1 GCA_934647305.1 uncultured Clostridia bacterium
GCCCCGGGAGGCATTGCCACCCGGGGCTGCGGCGCCTTCGTTTGCCATAACGAATCAAGCCGTTTCCTGCGTCGCGGTCAGATTCTCGCCGTCCGAGGTAATCGTCACATCGCCCAGGCGGGTCAGCAGCACGGCCGCGCCGGCCTCCTCCAAAAGGTGCACAGTCTCCTCCTTCTCGGGGTCGTCATCCGAGCTGGTAATCACGGCGTAGCGCGGGCTCACCGCCCGGAAAAACGCGGCGTTGTTGTCGTGCCTTTTGCCGTGATGAGGCACCTTGAGCACGTCGTGTGCCAGGTCGCCCTCGGCCATCAGCTCGTCGATGCGAGTTTCCTCCGCGTCGCCCGCGAAGAGGAAGCGGGTCTCGCCGAAGCGCAGGCTCACGACCAGCGAGAAGTCGTTCTCCTCGTCCGCGCCGTAGTCGTCCTCGTTGGCCACGTCGATCAGCAGGCGTGCCCCGCCCAGCGTCAGCTCGCAGTTCTCGCTCAGCGCAATCGGATTCACGCCCGCGTCCTGCGCCGCCTTCAGGTATTGGCGCATCTGCTTGGAGTCCTTGGGATAGTCGGGCTGATAAATCGCGCCGACCGGCATCGAGGAAAGCACGCTGTCCGCGCCGCCCACGTGATCCTTGTCGAAGTGCGTAATCAACAGCATGTCCAGCGACTGCACGCCCGCCGCACGCAGCGCGTCCACCAGCGCCGCGCCGTTTTTGTTCAAGCCGGTGTCGATCAGCAGCGCGTGCTCACCCGTGCGCACCAGGATCGCGTCGGCCTTGCCCGCGTCGAAGAAGGTGACGCTGAGCGTCTCCGCCTCGCTCTCCCCCCGCGCGCAGCCGGGCAGCAGCATCAGGCACAGTGCAAGCAGCAGGCAAAGCAGCCTGCCCCGTCTCGTATTCGTCATGCGGATTCTCTCCTTTGTATCGGTCGGTCAGCTCATCATCCGGGCGATTTCCAGGTCGGACAGATCGGGGTGCAGCGCGCGATTCACGCCGCCTGAGAGCATCAGCGCCGCCTGGTGCACCAGGTCGTCCACCTCGCGCGGCGTGACGATCATCTCGCCCATCGCCCCGCGCAGCAGCTCGTCGCTCATCTGGTCGAGCGCCTCGCCGTCCGCCTCGTCGCCCCGCGCGCCGCTGAGCAGCTCGAACGCGTCCCGCGCGATGGTTGCGGCGTAGATCACCATCGGCACGCCAAGCGCCAGCACCGGTACGCCCAGTGTTTCGACGGACAAGGCCATCCTCCGGTTCCCAACCCCGCTGCCCGGCTGTATGCCCGTATCGGTCAGCTGCACCGCGCAGCCCACCCGTGACACCGCCCGCGCCGAAAGCGAGTCTACCGCGACCACTGCGCAGGGCTTGACCGCCTGCACCACTGCGCGCACCATCTCCATCGTCTCAATGCCGGTCACGCCCAGCACGCCCGGCGCAAGGGCGCATACGCTGCGCATCCGGTCGTCCACCCTGTCGGGCAGCTCGGAGAACAAATGCCGCGTGACCAGCGTGTGATCCACCGTCAGCGGCCCCAGCGCGTCCGGCGTGACCATCCGGTTGCCCAGGCCGATCACCATCACCGGGCCCTTGCGCTCCTTGGGCAGCAACCTGCCCAATTCCTCGCCCAGAATATTGCTCATCGCCTGCCGCGCCTGCGGAATTTTTTGCTTGACACCCTCCGACTCCAGTGTGATATAATGTCCTATGGGTTTGTGGAGAAGCGCGGCACCCTCTTTCGTGGAGACGTTCACTTCCGTCACACGGACGCCGCCCGTTTCCCAGTTGGACAAATGCACGCCGGGCAGAGACTTCTCATCCCGCCCGTCGAGCGATTCCATGGCCAGATCGGTACGAACCTGTTTCACTGCACTCACCTTCCACGTCGTTTCTGCGCTTATTATGTGAGAGGGCTGTCTTTTCATGCAATCTACGCCCAGAAATTAACGTGTTTTCTCAGTTTGGGTCTTGCAATGGAACGCTTGACGTGGTATCATATTGCTGTTAACTGTAAGGCTTGGAGGTGAATTGTCTTGCCGAATATCAAATCCGCTATGAAGCGCGTGAAGGTCACCGAGAAGAAGAACCTGCGCAACCGCATGATGAAGTCCGCTATGCGCACCAGCGTGAAGAAGTTCGACGCCGCCGTGACCGCCGGTCAGGTGGACGCCCAGCTGCTGAGCGCTACTTCCAGCGCTGTTGATAGGGCGGTCAGCAAGGGCGTTATGTCCAAGAACGCTGCCAACCGCAAGAAGGCTCGCATGGCCAAGGCCATGAATAAGGTCAACGCCTAAAGAAATTCACTCCCCGCTTCCGGCGAGGGGTGATTTTTTTGCTTTTTTCAGGAAACAGGCTCAGCCGGCCGAGAGTCTCCCCCAGCCAGCCCCGAGTCGGCAACGCCGACCCGTGATTTCCAGAAGCTTTCTGGAAATCTGCAGAATTCGGGAAGTCCAATTTATGCTTCCCGAATTCGTCGCCTGAACCCGCGGCAGCAAGTGGAAGCGGGCACTGCCCGGCGGCGGCAGCAAGTGCGTGCAGGCTCAGTCTGCCCGAGTCGGCAACGCCGACCCGTGATTTCCAGAAGCTTTCTGGAAATCCGCAGAATTCGGGAAGTCCAATTTATGCTTCCCGAATTCGTCGCCTGAACCCGCGGCAGCAAGTGGAAGCGGGCACTGCCCGGCGGCGGCAGCAAGTGCGTGCAGGCTCAGCCTGCCGGCGTGGAGAGGAAGGCTTATAGTATATTTAACCTGTTCGCTCTGTCCGTCTTTTCGGGCACATGCTATAATTCGAGACAATTACTTAGCGAAGTAGTAGTGTAAGGAAGTGACCGCAATGAGCGAGCAGACGCCCATGATCCGCATCACCGGGCTTAAAAAGGTGTACGGAAGCGGCGCGACCGCCGTCACTGCACTGGACAATATCAACCTGACCGTGAACAAGGGCGACATCCACGGCATCATCGGCATGTCGGGCGCGGGCAAGTCCACGCTGATCCGCTGCGTGAACCGCCTGGACACCCCCACCGAGGGCAGCATCGAGATCGACGGTCAGGACATCCTGGCCATGAACCCGCGCCAGCTGCGCGCCACGCGCCGCCGCGTGAGCATGATCTTTCAGCACTTCAACCTGATGATGCAGAAGACCGTGGCCCGGAACATCCGCTATCCGCTGGAGATCGCCGGTGTGCCGCGCGCCAAAGCGGATGAGCGCGTCAAGGAGTTGCTTGAAATCGTGGGCCTGTCCCACAAGGCGAACGCCTACCCCGTCCAGCTCTCCGGCGGCCAGAAGCAGCGCATCGCCATCGCACGCGCGCTGGCCTCCGACCCGGACGTGCTGCTCAGCGACGAGGCCACCTCGGCCCTCGACCCGATGACCACGCAGTCCATCCTGGCCCTGCTTCAGGACATCAACCGCCGCCTGGGCATCACCATCGTCATCATTACCCACGAAATGGCGGTCATTCGCCAGGTCTGCAACCGCGTGACCATCATCGACGGCGGCAAGATCGTCGAGGAAGGCACGGTGGACGAGGTCTTCACCCACACCCGAAGCGCCGCGGGCCGCCGCCTCTTCGGCGTGATCAAGGAGGACAACGACCAGGAAATCCACGAGGCCGTGCGCGTCGTGTTCGACGGCAGCACCCTCAACGACCCGGTGCTCTCCGACTTCATCATGAAGACCGGCATGCCGGTCAACATCCTGTCGGCCGACGTGCGCCGCCTGAACGGCAAGCCCTACGGCCAGATGCTGCTGGCCCTGCCGGAAAGCTACGCCGACCGGGAAAAGCTGATTCACGGCCTGCGCGAAATGGGCCTGACGGCCGAGGAGGTGCATTCCTGATGAGCGGAAATCAGCTCTGGTCGCTGCTTATCCAGGGCGTGTGGGACACGCTGTACATGACCATCCCCTCGACGATCTTCGCCTATGTGCTGGGCCTGCCGCTGGGCGTGCTGCTTGTCATCACAAAAAAGGGCGGCATCAAGGAATCGACCACCTTCAACGCGGTGCTGGGCGCGATCATCAACTTCCTGCGCTCGATCCCGTTCATCATCCTGCTGGTCATGCTCTTCCCGGTGACGCGCATCGTCATGGGCACCGCCATCGGCACCCGGTCGATCATCTTCCCGCTGGTGGTCAGCGCCTTCCCCTACGTGGCCCGCATGGTCGAAAGCTCGCTCGACGAGGTGGATCAGGGCCTGATCGAGGCGGCGCAGTCCATGGGCAGCACGTCGATGCAGATCATCTGGAAGGTACTCCTGCCCGAGGCGCTCCCCTCGCTGATTAACGGCGCGACCATCTGCATGACCACCATATTGGCCTACACCGCCATGGCGGGCTCTGCGGGCGGCGACGGCCTGGGCAAGCTGGCCATCGCGTACGGCCTGAACCGCCGCGACTACACGGTGATGTATACCTCGTCGGTCGCGCTGGTCATCATCGTGCAGATCATTCAGGTGATCGGCAACGCGCTCACCCGCGCCTTTGACCACAAGCGCCGATAATTCCCTTTGTCCCCGTTGCAACACAGGGCCTACGTTTCATTTGCAAGAAAGCTCTGGTTGCTTATCATAGATACCCAATTTTGGAAGGAGGAACACCCCCATGAAAAAGCTTCTGACCCTCGCAATCGTCCTCTGCCTGCTCGTATCTCTGATGAGCACCGCCTGCGCCGAAGAAAAGACCAAGATCGTCATCGGCGCGACCCCCTCTCCGCACCAGGAAATCCTGGAGCAGATCGTCGACGACATGGCCGCGCTCGGCTATGACCTGGAGATCATCACCTTCACCGAGTATCCGCTGCCCAACCCCGCGCTGAGCAACGGCGAGCTGGACGCGAACTACTTCCAGCATATCCCCTACCTGACTGACTACAACAAGGACCTGCCCGAGGACAAGCAGCTGGTCGCCGCCATCCCCGTGCACTATGAGCCCTACTGCATCTACGCCGGCAAGACCGCTTCCATCGATGAGCTCAAGGAAGGCGCCACCATCGCCGTCACCAACGACCCGGCCAACGAGACCCGCGCCCTGCTGCTGCTGCAGGAGGCCGGCATCATCAAGCTGCCTGAAGACGCGACCGTGAACTCCTCCCTGACCGCCTTCGACGTGGTCGAGAATCCCCTGAAGATCAACCTGCTCGAGATCGACGCCAGCCAGCTGCCCTCCACCCTGCAGGATGTGGACATGGCCGTCATTAACGGCAACTTCGCCCTGGACGCCGGTCTGAGCCCCGCCAAGGACGCCATCTTCATGGAGGCCGCCGACTCCGAGGCCGGCGAGGTCTATACCAACTACGTCGTCGTCCGTCCCGAGGACAAGGACGCCGCGTGGGTCGAGGCGCTGCGCTCCTGCCTGCAGTCCCAGAAGATCTACGACTTCATCCTGAACAACGAGGACTACAAGGGCGGCGTCATCCCCGCCTTCACCGTCGAAGAAAAAGCGGAATAATCCCCGCGCATTCCAAAAGCCCGGCCTCAAAGCCGGGCTTTCAGCTTGTCAAAAAAGGTTTTGACAAGCTGGTGGACGGGGAAGCAAGCTCCCCGGCCAGGTGCCGCGGCTCAAATCTACGATTTGAGCCGTCGGCAGTTTCGCCAAAGGCGAAACCTGAAAACCCAAAGGGTTTTCAGCCTCCCGGCCACCCTCTCCAGTTTTTGCTGAAATCTAAGAGATTTCCGGGCGCAAAAACTGCAGGGAAACGATTTTTGCTCT
>CAKUFI010000118.1 GCA_934647305.1 uncultured Clostridia bacterium
TCGTACCGTGTTCCCTGCCTTTGAAAACATTGATTTTACTGACTTTTTCATGTTTTCTTATTAGGAGGCGGGGAATGAAGATCTATTCCTTTGGGCCGGCGGACAGGCCGGCGATTGTGCTGCTTCCGGGTACCTGCTGCCACTGGAGGAGCAATTTCGGGCGGGTGATTCCGCTGCTCCAGCCGGAGCTGCGCGTGCTGTGCGTCAGCTATGACGGCTTCGACGAGACGGAGCGGACGGAGTTTCCCACCATGATCGAGGAGACGGAGAAGCTCGAGGCGTACCTGCTTGAGCACTGCGGTGGCCATGTCCGGGCGGCGTACGGCTGCTCGCTGGGCGGGTCGTTTGTGGGGTTGCTGGCGGCGCGGGACAGGGTTCACATGGACTATGGTATACTGGGCAGCTCGGATCTGGATCAGGCGTCGCCGTTTGCCGCAGGGCTTCAGACCCGACTGATGATTCCGCTGCTCTATCCGCTGATTCGGGACGGGCGGTTCGCCTCCCGCTTCCTGCAGAAAAAGATGGAGCAGAGCGCGCGGCGCGATTCGGAGTACATGGGCGCGTTCATGGAGATGATGGGCGGCGCGCGGCCTTACGTGACCCGGCGCAGCTGCGAAAACCAGTTCCGATCTGACCTGATTACGCCGCTGCCGGACGGAATCGACCCGCCGGGAACGCAGATCCACGTGTTTTACGCCCTGAAAATGGGGGAGAAGTACCGCGCGCGCTACCTCAGGCACTTCGCGCATCCGGTGCTGCACGAGCAGAATCTGCGGCATGAGGAGCTGCTGGCCTGCCATCCGGAGGAGTGGGCGCGGCTGGTGAAGCGCATCGCCTGCGGCGGCGAGACCTGAACCGGGCGCTCGACCACAAAACGCCATGCGATCGAAACATGAAAATAATCATGTCGTTTCTTGACATCGCGGCGCGATATGATAAAATGATAGGGCAAGGGAGACCTTGCAATGTTTTAAGACATGAGTTAGTGTATGCTAACTTCTGAAGATCCTGTCGACGGGAGGAATCCATATGAACGGCCTCTGGTGGGCGGCGCTTGCCGTGGGCGCGGCGGCGCTGCCGAAAAAACAACAGGAGCATAATCTGATGAAGCTGCCTTCTTTCCGGGGCGTGGCGGAGGTGCGCTCCAGCCTGCCCGGGCGCATGCGGCTGTATGTGCCCGCCGTGACGCAGGACATGGAGCGTGCCGGGCAGATGAAGAGCCAGCTGGAGAGCACGGGCGTGATTCAACTGGTCGAGGTGCAGCCCCGCACGGGCAGCGTGCTGGTGCGCTATGACGAGGCGCAGGTGCAGGCGCCGGTGGTGCTGGGCGCGGTGATGAAGCTGATGAACCTGGAGGGCAGGCTGGACGCCGTCCCGGCCGGCAAGCTGCGCGAGGGCATGCGGGTGCTCGCGCGCGCGGTGAACGCGGGCGTGCTGGACGCGACGGCCGGCATACTGGACGCAAAGACGGTGGTCGCCGCGGCGCTGACCGTGGGCGCGCTGCGCAGCAAGGCGCAGATCGGCTGGGCGGTTCCGGGCGCGATGACGCTGCTGTGGTGGGCAAGTAATCTGTTTGGAGTCAGAGACTATGAATAAGATCGAAGAGAGCTTTCTGCGCAGGTGCTTAAAGCCGCACGTGGAGAGCAGCCTGCCGGGCCGCCTGCGCATCTGCTTTAAAAAGTACGCGCTGCTGCCTAAAGAGGCGCTGCCCTACCTGCACTATATCCGCGACGTGCTGGGGCTCCTGCCCGGCGTGATGGACGCGCAGGCCAATCCCCGCATCGGCACGGTGCTGATCCACTATGACCCGCACGCGACCGGCGAGCGCACCATACTGCACTGGATCGACACGGTGGTGGACGAGGGCATTCGCCTGGCAAACGAAAATTTCTGGCAGAACGCCAACGAGAACGAGCTGCAGGAGAGCGTGCGAAAGCGCCTGCTCCTGCGGCTGCCCGAGTGCGTTTCACAGGGGCGCTGAACGGCGTTTCCTCCTGCTTTGGATGAATGAAATGGATGCGCTCTCGAAAGAAGGATACACATGCTGAGGAAAGAACATACGGATGATTTCATGAAGAGCCGCGTGATGCACAGCCTGCCGGGCCGTCTGCGTCTGGCGGCGGAGGGACTGAAGTACCTGAAGGAGGAGAGCTCCGAAATCGCGGCCGAGCTTGCGAGGATTCCCGGCGTCGTGCGGGCGCGGGTGACGGCCTGCACGGGCGGCGTGCTGCTCGAGTATGACAAGGCGGCGCTCGACTCCCACGAGCTGGGCGAGCAGGTCGACCTGGTGCTGGCCAGGCACGGCATGGCGGCGCTGCGGGCGCGGCACGCGGAAAAGGGCGAGGAGCCGGCCGAGGCCCCGATGACCACCGCGCGGCTGATGAAGCGGCTGGCGGTGAACGCGGGCGCGCTGGCGCTGGGCAATACGGTGTTCACCGCGCCGGTACTGGGCGGCGCGCTGGCCAATTTCACCTCGCTCGAGGCGCTGGCCAGCCTGGGCCTGTCTGCCCCGATGGCGAAGAGCGCCTGGGAGGGCCTGAAGCGCGACATGCGGCCCAACGCGGACTTTCTGACCGTGACCTCGATCGTGGCCAGCCTGATGCTGGGCAACGCGCACTCGGCGCTGATGATCCTGGCGCTGTCCGACCTGGCCGAGCTGATGACCTCCTACACCATCGAGCGTACGCGCTCCTCGATCAAGAAGATGCTCTCCGCCGACGAGGGCGAGGCCTGGAAGGTCATGCCGGACGGCAAGCTGCAGCGCCTGCCGATGAACCAGATCGGCGCGGGCGACACGGTGGCCGTGCATACCGGCGAGAAGATCTCGGTCGACGGCAGGGTGGTCTACGGCGCGGCGGTTGTGGATCAGAGCTCGATCACCGGCGAGTTCGTGCCGGTGGAGCGCCGCGAGGGCGACGAGGTTTTCGCGGGCACCGTGGTCAAGAGCGGCAGCATCCACGTGCAGGCGGTCAAGGTGGGCGACCAGACGGTCATCTCCCGCATCGTGGGCATGGTGGAGGCCAGTGAGCTCAAAAAGGCGCCCATACAGCGCTATGCGGACAAGTTCTCGAACTACCTGGTGCCGCTGAACTTCCTGCTGTGCCTGTCGGTGTGGCTGGTGACGAAGAACCCGCAGAAGGCGCTCAAGATGCTGGTCATCGACTACTCCTGCGGCATCAAGCTGTCCACGGCGACGGCCTTCTCCGCGGCGATCAATACGGCCGTGAAGCAGGGCGTGCTGATCAAGGGCGGCACGTTCATCGAGCAGATCAGCAGCGCGAACACGGTGCTGCTGGACAAGACCGGCACGATCACCGAGGGCAAGCCGAAGATCGTCTCGATGGCGCTGCTCAAGCCCGGCATGACCGAAACGGAGGTGCTCTCCTACGCCATGGCGGCCGAGGAAACCAGCACGCACCCGCTGGCCGGGGCGATCATGCGCTATGGCCGCGGTCTGGGCGCGCAGGTTCCCGCGCACGGCGACGTGGTGACCGAGGTGTCCCGCGGCAGCCGCACGCAGGTAGACGGCGTGACCGTGCGCGTGGGCAACATCAAGTATATGAACGAAAACGGCGTGACCGCGGCCTCGCCCCTGCCGGCCGACACCGGCGCGATTCCCAACTATGTGGGCGTTGGCGACGAGATCGTGGCCGTGCTCTACGCGATGGACAGCCCGCGTGAAAACGTGCGCCGGGCGATCAACGCGCTGCGCTATGATGGCGTGGGCGACATCGAGCTGCTGACGGGCGACCTGGAATCCCAGGCGCGGACGGTGGCCGAGCAGGTGGGCGCGGACGGTTATCGCGCGCAGCTGCTGCCCGAGCAGAAGGCCGAGGCGGTGCTCAAGCTGCAGGTGCAGGGCAACGGCGTGGTCATGGTCGGCGACGGCATCAACGACGCGCCCGCGCTGGCCTACGCCGACGTGGGCATCTCGCTGGGCAGCAAGTCCACCGACATCGCCATGGAAACCAGCGACGTCATCATCAACCGAGACGACCCGATGATGATCCCCGAGCTGCGCAGGCTGGCGCGCGCGACCATGCGCATTGTGCATCAGAACTTCGCGCTGGTGGTCGCCATCAACTCGGTCGGCCTGATACTGGGCGCGGCGAGCGGCATATCGGTCATGATGAGCGCGCTTCTGCACAATTCCTCCACCATCCTGGTGGTCGCGAATTCGCTGCGGCTGATGTTCATGAAGCCGGGAGAGGGGAGATCGTAATGCGCAGCGAACAGGGAGCCGTTCATCTGGAGGTGCTGTCGGCCATCCGCGGGCGAATCCGGCTGCAGCTGGAGCGTCCCGTTTCGTCCGAGGCGCCCTTTGCCGGGATTCCCGGCGTGCGCGCCTGCCGGTACAATCCGCGCATCCGCACGCTCCTGTGCGAGTACGACCCCGATGTGATCGAGGAGGAGCCGCTGATTATTCGCCTGGGCGCGGCCTACGCGGCGCAGACCGACGCAAAGCTCCTGCACGTGAAGCGCTCCGAGGAGCAGGGCTTTTCCATGGCGCCCAGCGGATACCTGGCGCTTCTGTGCATCGGACTGGACGGTGCGCTGACGGTCGCCGGTTCGCCGCTGACCCGATTCACCCGCTGGCTGTCCACCGGCGCAACGCTGGCCGCCGTCGTCGAGCACGGCTATCAGGAGCTGCACGCGCGCGGCAGCTTTGACCCCGAGGTCATGTCGGTGGTCTATCTCATCAATTCCGTCGGCAAGCCGAGCGCGGTTCGCGCCAGCCTGCTGGCGTGGATTATCACCTTCGGCCGTCATCTGATCCCCCGCGCCCCCCGCGAGCAGCCCTACCTGGTCCGGCGCGCGGGAAGCTCGCTGACCCTCACCCCCATGGCGGGCGGCGAGAGCGAGCTGGTCTTCGCGGGCAATATGTTCCGCAAGGGCATGGAAATGATGGCGCACAAGGCGTAAAGGAAAACAGAAGGAGGAAGTAGTATGCTGAATAACAATCCGTTGGTCAAGGGCATTCTGATCGGTGTGGGCGCGAGCCTGGTGGGCTTCTGCGCCTATAAGCACAATGAGGAGAAGGTGGACGATTTCCTGCGCCGCCACGGCGTGAAGGTCAAGTCCCCCGCCGCCGGCTTCGAAACCATGTCCGTCGAGGACCTGATGCGCACCAAGGAGACCATCGAGGACCTCATCGCCGAGAAGGAGATGCAGGACCAGAGCGTCACCGTCGAGGCCGCGCCCGCCGAGGGCTGAGCGCCGGCTATTGCGAAAGGCTCGCCTTACCGGCGGGTCTTTTGTTGTATAGTATAAAAGGGCGCTTCGAGAAGGCTTCTTTTTTCAGACCTGTTTTCACGCTGATGCGTTTTATTTGCGCGCCGCGCGGCGCAGGTCAAATTTTTATCCGATTTCTGCAATTTTTACCATGTCGCCCATTCTTGAAACATGCTATAATAATATAGTCAGACTGTCAAAAAAACCCCGGAGAGCTCGAGAGGGTCGCAACCCTCTCGAACTTTCAATCGTGCCCAGCGGCGTGTACGATGGGCACGGGACGCTTTTTGCGCCGGAAAATCCCATTTTCCAGAGAAAAAAGCGTTTCCTTGCAGTTTTTGCGCCCG
>CAKUFI010000119.1 GCA_934647305.1 uncultured Clostridia bacterium
GTGCCCACCGTACACGCCGCTGGGCACGATTGAAAGTTCGAAAGGGCTGCGGCCCTCTCGAGCTCTCCGGGGTTTTTCGACAGTCTGCTTGTGGAGAGGCTTTTCTCAGAAAAGCCTCTCCACAACGTGCTTAGTCGTTCTTTCTGTAGAAGCAGCAGCCGCCGACAAACTCGCGCAATATGGAGTTGACGGGGATTTCGTCCTCCACGTCGGCGGTCTGAAAGTAATTCAGGAACTTGACCAGACGGCGAGCCATGGTATAATGGGGGGAGAACGGTTCGATGGCGGCCAGCCGGGGGTAGATATACTTTTTGAGGATGGCCATCTCGTAGTCCAGCGAAGAGTTAAACATCACGTCGGCCTCCTCCTGGAAGGGGAAGATGTACTTTTCCTCGCCGCGCCGCACGCTGGGCCACATGGCGAGGGTTTCCTCGGGCGGCGTGTTGCGGAACTGATAGTCGCGCACCATGCGGCGCAGAAGGCGCGCGTCGGTGGTGCGGATGCGGTTGTGGTCATCCAGGTTGAGGGTGGTCAGGGCGCTGATGTAGACCTTGAACTTGTTGTCCCGGGCGATGGACGCGGTCAGCTCGTCGTTCAGGCCGTGTATGCCCTCGATGAGTATGGGCTGATCGGCGGCGGCGTGCTGGGTGTGCGTTTTGGGGCTGCGGCGTCCGACGGTGAAGTCGAAGGTGGGCGTTTCGACCGTCTCTCCCTGCACCAGGCGGGCCAGGTGCTCGTTGAACAGCGGCACGTCCAGCGTGGACAGCTTTTCCAGGTCGATGCTGCCGTCCGGCTCGCGCTCGATCGCGTCGCGGTCGAGGTAGTAGTCGTCCAGCGACACCTGCATCGGCCGCATGCCCAGCACCCGCAGCGCGATGCTCAGGCGATGGGTGAACGTGGTCTTGCCCGAGGAGGACGGCCCCGCCACCAGCAGCACGCGCGCGCCCGACTCGGCAAACTGGTCGGCGATCGAGGAAATGGCCTTTTCCTGCAGCGCCTCGTTGACGCGGATGAACTCGCGCAGGGAGCGCTTTTCGACCATCTCGTTGAGGTCGGCGGCGTTCTTGCAGCCCAGTATGCGGTCCCACCGGGCCGACTGGGCGAAGGTCTTCATCAGCATGGGCAGCTGCACGAACGGCGCGACCTGATCCGGGTGTTCCGCGTCGGGCAGCTGGAGCACGAAGCCGGGCAGCTGCAGGCGCAGGTCGAACACAGGCGTGTAGCCGGTCGAGGGGGTCATCACGCCGTAAAAGTACTCCATCATATCCCCGGCGCGGTACAGCGTGAACCGCTCGGAGGGACGGTACCTGAGCAGGCGCACCTTGTCGCTCTGGCCGGTCTCCTCAAAGTAGGCCATGGCCTCGCCGCGGCTGACCTCCCGCCGCTCGAAGGGCAGGTTCTGCGCGACGATCTCCCGCATGCGCGCGCGGATCTGGTTCACGCGCTCGGGGGTCAGCAGCAGGCCGGACACCGTGCCGTACACGCCCCGGCCGATCGAGTGCTCAATGCGCACGCGGCAGCTCGGAAACAGCTGGTGCAGCGCCAGCAGGAAGACGAACCGCAGCGAGCGCTCATAGATCAGGCCGCCCTCGCTGTCGCCGAGCGTCACGCCCCAGGCGCAGTCGCCCTCGCGCGGCTCGGTCGTCAGGGGCAGCGTTTCGCCCCCGATGCGCACGGCCAGTATCCGGCGCGCCGGGAAGTACCTTTCGGCCAGCGCCTGATAGGTGTCGCCGGGCCGGTATTCAATTTTCTGGTGATCGAATTCAATAAACATTCGATGCGCCTCCTTCGGTGTCGGTTGATGAAATCCCCTCAGCAGACGCGCAGGGAATTTCCGGCAAGGAATAGTATACGGGATGACTGGGGCGCTTCCTTGCCAATTCGAAGAAGGAAATGTAAAATTAACAGAGACGGAGCATGACAGGCATGAAAATCTGCGGTATCGTGGCGGAATACAATCCCTTTCACAACGGACACGCCTATCAGGCGCGCCTGGCCCGCGAAATGAGCGGCTGCGACTACCTGGTCGCGGTGATGGGCGGCGCGTTTTCCCAGCGCGGCGAGCCCATGCTGTGCGACAAGTGGACGCGCGCGCGAATGGCGCTCGAGGGCGGAATCGACCTGGCAGTGGAGCTGCCCGCGCTCTTCGCGGTGCGCAGCGCCGACTGGTTCGCCCGGGGCGGAATCGAGACGCTGTGCGCGCTGGGCTGCGACGACTTCTGCTTCGGCTGCGAGGCGGACGACCCCGCGCTGCTCGAGCGCCTGTCTCGGGCGGAAGCGGACGCAGCGGTGCGCGCAGCGATTCAGGAAGCGCTCGGTCAGGGCAAGAGCCTGGCGCGCGCCCGGGGAGAGGCGGTCTCTCAGGCGGCCGGGTGCATGCCCGAGGCGCTCAACGCCCCCAACCTGGCGCTGGGGCTCGAGTACCTGCGCGCGAACAATGGACGGATGCGGGCGCACGTGGTGCGGCGCGTGGGCGACTATCACAGCCACCAGACCGGCGAGTTCGCCTCGGCCTCGGCCATCCGCGCGGCGATTCGGCGGGGCGAGCTGCTCTCGGCGCTTCAGGGGATGCCGGAAACGTCCGGCGCGCTGCTTCAGGCGGCGGATACCGCGCGCCTCGAGGCGCTGGACGAGCTGCTGCTCTACCGCCTGCGCATGATGCCCGAGGAGGAAATCGCCCGCCTGATCGACGTGAGCGAGGGGCTGGAGCACCGCGTCGCCCGCCTTGCCGCCCGGGAGGGCACGCGTGAGGGGCTGATCCAGGCGGTCAAGTGTAAGCGCTACACCTATGCCCGGCTCAGCCGCATCTGCGCGCAGGCGCTGCTGGGCATGACGCGCGAGCTGGCGCAGGCTCACCCCGCGCCCGAGTACATCCGCGTGCTGGGCTTCCGAAGGGAGGCCGCGCCGCTGCTTCGCGAGATCAAGTCGCGCGCTTCTCTTCCGCTTTGCAGCGACCCGGTTGCCCTCCTCGGCAATCCTCTGTTCGAGCTGGAACGGCGCGCCACCGACCTGCAGAGCCTGCTCCTGCGCGACCCCAGTCACCGCGCGGCGGGTTTGGATCTGCGTCACAAAATGGTCGTCATATAATTTTTTTCCCGCAGCGGCTTTGCCGCTCCCCCCTCCCCGGCCGGCCCCGGCGGCAATGCCGCCGGGGCCGGCCGGTCGTAGGGGCGCTGCGCGCCCCTACGACCCCGTGCGCGCCCCCCTGCGGGGGGCGCGCACGGGGGGCACGGCGGCTACCGCCGCCGCGCCCCCCAGAATATTTTATTGATACAGCCTGTATGGCGCGATTCGTTCCTCAAACCGGCGAATTCGCTCTGCCTCTTCGGCGAGGAAGCGCTCCGGCTCGAAGTCCGGCGCGCGCAGGCGATCTGTGCCGACCAGCAGGTCAATGAAGGGCAGGAGTTCAAGCTCGTCGTGCGTCTCGCGGATGGTCTGCAGCAGCGTCAGGCCGCAGCGAAACGGCTCGAACGCGTCCGGATCGAGTACGTGCACCTGCACCGCCGCGCACAGCTACCCCGCATGCTTGGAGAAGGTAGGCGTGAAGTAGGCCGTCCGGAACCGTGCGCCGGGCAGATCCAGCCGATTCATGCGCGCCGTCACCTCGTCCGCGCGCAGCCAGGGCGCGCCGATCAGCTCGAACGGGCGGGTGGTGCCGCGGCCCTCGGAGAGGTTCGTGCCCTCGAACAGGCAGGTTCCGATGTACACCAGCGCGCTCTCCCAGGTCGGGATGTTGGGCGAGGGCATGACCCAGGGCACGCGAACCTGCCGCGCGTCCATTTGTCTGTCCAGCCCCAGGCAGGGCAGCACCTGCAGCTCGCAGCCGATGTGCTTTTCGGCGTTGACGTACCGGCCAAACTCGCCGATGGTCATCGCGTGCCTCGCGGGCAGCTCATACCGCCCCACGCCCGAGGAAAACTCCTCCCTCAGCAGCGTGCCCTCCGCGCGGGACAGGCCCAGCGGGTTGTACCGGTCCAGCACGATCAGGGGCACCTTCGCCTGCGCGCACAGCTTCATCGCGTCCGACAGCGTGTACAGGTAGGTGTAAAACCGCGCGCCGATGTCCTGTATGTCAAACAGCACGCAGTCCACGCCCTCAAACGGCGCAAAATCCGCCTCGTGCTCCCCGAACAGCGACACGACCGGCAGGCCTGAAAGCGGGTCGACCCCGTTCGTCACCTTTGCCCCCGCCTGCAGCGCGCCGCGCACGCCGTGCTCCGGGGCGTACAGCCGCACCAGATCGTACCGCTCGCGCAGCACCTCGATCGTGGGCACAAGCCCGCTCGTCACGCCGGTCGGGTTGGTAATCAGGCCCAGCCGACGGCCGCGCAGCTGTCCGTCCAGATCCGTAATGTGATCCACTCCGTGCAGGTAATTCATGCTTCGTCCTCCTTCACTCGATCAGGCACAGCGATTCCTCGTCCGTGAGGGTGTAGACCGTGCGCCCTTCGCTTTGCAGGCGATCCCGCAGCGCGGCGCGCCCGGCGCAGTAGTGGCAGATCAGCACGCCATTCAAAAGCCCCAGGCCGCAAAAGTCGGTCAGGCCCACGCGGTTCTCGTCGATTTCCCGCAGATGCTCCACGCTCTGCGTGACCAGATGCGCCCCGGCGCTGCCGCCGATGTAGGTCGTGCCCGCGCGAATCAGGCGCACCAGCTCCCGGTCGAAGCCCTCCCGGCGCACGCGCTCCAGCGTCGCAAAGGTGTTCCCGCCGCTGACATAGATCACGTCGACCGCCAGGCCAAAGAACTCCCCCGCCCGCGCCGGGTCGTAGACCGTCACTTTTTCCCGCGAAAAGCCGAATTCGGCCAGGCGGCTGTGATACCTGCCCGAGGCGATGGACTCCGCCGTCGCCTTCTCGTTCGGAATGAACAGCACGCGGCATTCGGCGATCGGGCGCGGCAGGTTTCTCAGAATGCAGGCGCGCGACTGCTCGCCGCGAAAGTCCCGCGAGGACAAAATCAGCCTCATCGCCGCCTCACTCCCGCTTCTCGTCCGTTTTTTCAGGTTTCTTCTCCTTCAGTCGTTCCTCGAACGCGTCACCGCCGTACTTTTTCGCGCGTTTTTCCACCCGGCGAATCAGCTTGTCCACGTCGACCGCCTGCCCCAGCAGGTGTCCCGCGGAAAAGATCGAAATCAGAACCGCGAACGCGCCCCAGGTCGAGTCCAGCGTCGCCCGGCCGGTGTAAAGAAAGTACAGGTAAACCGGCAGCGCGAACAGGCCGGCGATTGCCAGAAAATGATGTGTTTTCATCGATGCTCCTTCGGGCGCAGCGCCCTTTCATGATGCAGGTATTATAGCACGGATTCAGGCCGCATGTAAAGGCGCAGTTCGCCTCTGTGCCCGCAAAAGCCTCTCTCCCGAACGTCCTGCGCGGCTTCGCCGCGCAGGCGGGGCGGGCTGCGCCCTCCCCGCACCCCTCACTCCGGGCGCATTGCGCCCGGCCCCGCGCCCCGCCGGGGCGCGGAACGCGCGGCTTCGCCGCGCAGGCGGGGCGGGCTGCGCCCTCCCCGCAC
>CAKUFI010000120.1 GCA_934647305.1 uncultured Clostridia bacterium
CCCCGGGAGCCGCGCCGCAAGCGGCGCGGCAGCCCGGCGCGTCTTGCGCCGGGTCGGGAGAGGTCCGGGGAGGGCGCAGCCCTCCCCGGTGAGCCGTGATTTCTTATGCCAGCGCGCCGCGATAGAGGACGTGCGTGGAAAAATACGTGGTTTCGTAGGGAGCGGAGGGATAGTCGGCGCGATAGATGAGCTGGCGCGCGAGCCGCCTGCCCAGCGCGGAGGTATCCACGTCCACGGTGGTGATTTGGCCGGCGACGTTGGCGTACTCGGCGTTGTTGTCGAAGCCGGTGAGTATGGGCTGCCGCTCAACTCCCCGCTCGGTCAGATACTGCCGGACATAATGCGCGATGAAATCACTGGGGCAGACGAACGCGTCGGGCAGCTCGCCTATCGAATCGAGAAACGCGCTGATCTCTTCGTAATGACTGCTCAGACCCAGCGGTCCGGTCATGCACAGGGCAGGATCGACCGGCAGTCCCTGCGCGGCGTGCGCGTCCAGAAAGCCGTTGTAGCGGTCGGTGTTGGTCTGGGCGTAGTTCACGTCGCCGACGAACCCCAAACGCCTGAAGCCGCGTTCGAGCAGCCGCCCGGTGATCTCACAGACCGAGCAGCGTCCCTCCAGCATCAGCAGGTCGCCGCCCAGCCGCTCCGGCGGCAGCGAGGGGATGGTGTCCAGAAACACCCGGGGCAGCGGACTTTCGGTCAGCAGGCTCAGCAGCTCCGGGTCGTACACGTTGAGCACCAGGAACCCGTCCACCGCGCCCGCGTCCAGCGACGAGGGCAGCTCGTAGCCCGGGCGCATGGCCGTGGGCATGTAGGTATACATCAGGTTCATATCGCGGGCGGAAAGCTCCTTGGCTGCGTGATGGATGATCTGCATCCAGAACATGGAGGATTCCGGCCGGGCGACCGCCACTGCGAAGGTGCGCTTGCCCAGGGGGCGGGCGTTCGCGCGCTCGGAGGCCGCGTAGCCCATCGACGCCGCCTTGACGAGCACCTGCTGGCGCAGAGAGTCCGAGATCCCCGGGCGGTTGGTCAGCGCCTTCCACACGCTGATGCGGGAGACGCCCAGTGCGTCGGCTATATCCTGCATGGTCACTTTCGACATTGCTAAGGCTCCTTTGACATATTTATAGTTTTAAGATACCATGCCGGCTGCGGAATGTCAATAGTTAAATTAACTCTGTTACCTTACTCATCGGGTACTTTTCAGGCAATAGCCGCGCAATTAAAAAAATCTTGCTTTATTTAACTTAGTTGCGCGCAAATCTATTGACAGCCGTGACGTTCTGTGCTATCATGTACGTAAACAATGTTAATCATGTTAACGTCTGGAGGGAACCCTATGAATCGCGGCGCACAGTCCTCCCCAGCCACGGCGAACGGCGTCAGGCGCAAAAAGAAAAAATGGACGCGGGAAGACCTTGAGCTGACGCTGCTGGGTCTGCCCACCTTTGTGTGGTACGTGCTGTTTTCCTATCTGCCCATGTTCGGCATACTGATCGCCTTCAAGCAGTACAAGGTCGTGCCGAAGAAGAGCTTCCTGTACAGCCTGCTGCACAGCGAGTTTGTGGGGTTTAAGAACTTCAGCTTCTTCATCAAAAACAAATCCTTTATGATGCTGCTGCGCAACACGCTGTGCTACAACATCGTGTTCATCATCCTGGGCATCGTGATTCCGGTGACGCTGGCGCTGCTGATCAACGAGCTGTACTCCAAAAAGGCCTCAAAGTGCTACCAGACCATGATGTTCTTCCCGCACTTTTTGTCCTGGGTGGTGGTCAGCTACTTCGTCTTCGCGTTCCTGAATTCCGACTACGGCCTGCTCAACAAGATCGTCGTGTTCTTCGGCGGCCAGCCGCATCGCTGGTACTCCGAGGCAAAATACTGGCCCTTCTTCTTCGTGTTCCTGAAGGTATGGAAGGGCACGGGCTACTCGATGGTGGTCTACCTGGCCTCGATCACCGGCATCGACGGATCGCTGTACGAGGCGGCCATGCTGGACGGCGCGACCAAGTGGCAGCAGGCCAAGTACATCACCCTCCCCATGCTCAAGACCATCATGGTCATGATGTTCATCCTGTCGGTGGGCAGCATCTTCGCCTCGGACTTCGGCCTGTTCTATCAGGTGACGCAGGGCGTGCCCAACTCGCTGAACAAGGTGGCCTCCACCTTCGATACCTACGTCTACGCCGCGCTGCAGGGCAACGCGCCCATCGGCAAGACCGCGGCCGTGTCCACCTTCCAGTCGGTCGCCTGCTGCATCACCATCCTGCTGGCCAACTTCATCGTCTCCAAGATCGACTCGGACAGCGCGATTTTCTAAGGAGGCACTGGGGAGGTCGACTTTCTGACCGGGCAGTGCCCGGCCCCACCTGCTGCCGCTCACTATGGCGACAGGCGGGCTTGAATTGGGGCATACAGGTTTCACGCGATCTCCTGGCTTAACCCGGAAAATGAGTTTCGTATTGCAAAGATGGAATGCCTTAAGGAGGCACCGAAATGAAGAAAATAAAAGAGCAAAAGATGAACCGCGTCAAGCCCGCCACCAACGCGCTGCTTAACCTGCTGTTCGTGGTGCTGGCGGCGATGGCCATTCTCCCGGTCATATTCGTGTTCATGATCTCGGTCTCCTCGGAGGAGTCCATCCGCCTGGTGGGCTACTCCTTCTTCCCGGCTCAGTTTTCGGCCAAGGCCTACCTGTTCCTGTGGAACGAGCGAGCGACGATCCTAAACGCCCTCGCGATTTCCGTCGCGGTGACGGTCATCGGCATGGGGCTGGGTCTGGCGCTGACCACCTCGATGGGCTACGCGCTTTCCCGGCCGGATTTCAAGCTCAAGTCGTTCTACACCTGGGTCATCTTCATCCCAATGCTTTTTTCAGGCGGTCTGGTGGCCAGCTACGTGGTCAACGCCAACATACTGCATCTGCGAAACACCATCTGGGTGCTGATCCTGCCGCTGGCGGTGTCCTCCTATAACATCGTCATCTGCAAGACCTTCTTCAAGAGCACCATTCCCGACGGCGTCATCGAGTCGGCCAAAATCGACGGCGCCACCCAGATGCGCACCTTCCTGAGCATCGTCATCCCGATCTCCAAGCCGCTCTTCGCCACCATCGCGCTGTTTCTGTGCTTCGGGTACTGGAACGACTGGTTCCTGTCCTCGCTCTACATCAGCAACGCGAAGCTCATCTCGCTCCAGGCGCTGCTCAACAACATCATGCGCTCCCTGGAGTACATGGCCAAAAACCCCACCGCCGGTGTCTCGCTGCAGCAGTATAAGGCGCAAATGCCCGGCGAATCGGTGCGCATGGCCATCGCCATCGTAATCGTAATCCCCATCGCATGCGCGTATCCGTTCTTCCAGAAATACTTCATTTCCGGACTGACGATCGGCGCGGTGAAGGGATAACGAAAATAAATCTAAAGGAGAGAACACCATGAAGAAGATCCTGTCCCTGGTTCTCGCGCTGTGCATGCTCGTGTGCATGGCAGGCTTCGCCGCCGCCGACGAAGTCCCCACCCTCAAGATGATCACCCTGGGCAACGGCATGCCCGACAACTACGAAGCCTGGATTGAGCACCTCAATCCCTACGTCGAGGAGAAGATCGGCGCCCGCCTGGACGTCGAGTGCATCGGCTGGGGCGACTGGGGCAACCGCCGCAGCGTCATCATCAACTCCAACGAACCCTACGACATCATCTTCGGCGACATCGGCAACCTGCGTCAGGACGTCGCGATCGGCGCTTACCTGCCCCTGACCGACGAGCTGCTCAAGGAAAACGCTCAGGGCCTGCTGGACCTGATCCCCGCCGGCTACTGGGACGCCTGCCGCGTGAACGGCGAGATCTACTGCGTGCCCACCTATAAGGATTCCTCCATCACCCAGTACTTCGTCTGGGACGTGGAAGTGCTCAAGGAGCTGGGCCTGGAAGAAGCCGCGCAGAACTGCCACACCCTGGCGGACGCGACCCCCATCCTCAAGGCCATCAAGGACGCCAAGGGCGAAGCTTCCTTCCCCGTGACCAAGGACGGCGTCTCTCAGATTCCCTTCATCTATGACGGCATGGGCGCTGGTCTGACCGGCTTGGGCGTGCGCTACGACGACGCCGAGGGCAAGGTTGTGGCCGTGTTCGAGCAGGAAGAGATCATGGATCAGCTCAAGACCGTGCGCGAGTGGTACAACGACGGCATCATCAACGCCGACGCCGCCAACACCGCCGAAGGCCCCACCTACAAGGCCTGCTTCCTGGCGCAGGGCTGGTCCGGCGCTGCGAAGACCACCTGGGGCCCCAACATGGGCAAGGAGCTGGTCGCCTATCAGTATGGCCCCACCATCCTGTCCAATGACTCCGTGCTCGGCTCCTGCAACTTCATCTCCGTCAACAGCGAGCACCCGGACAAGGCGCTGGCCTTCCTGAACCTGATGAACACCGACTCCAAGGTCCGCGACGCGTTCTACTATGGCCTTGAGGGCGACAACTTCACCTACACCGCCGACGGCCGCGTGCACAAGGAACGCGACGGCTGGGGCATGGCCGGCTACACCCAGGGCACCTTCTTCAACGTCAGCCTGCTTGATGACGCCGAGTTCAATCAGTGGGACGAGGTGCACGCCCTGAACGATGCCGCCAACCCCTCCGTGCTGCTGGGCTTCTCCTTCGACACCAGCAAGGTCAACGACCAGATCACCAACTGCAAGTCCATCTGGGATCGTTATCATCCCGAGCTGCTGACCGGTACCGTCGATCCGGAGCAGGCCGTGAAGGAAATGTACGATGAGATGCGCGCCGAAGGCTTCGATGACATCGTGGCCGAAGCGCAGGCTCAGGTCAACGCTTTCCTGGGCAAGTAAGCAAGTCCCCTTTTCCCCTCCCGTCGGAGCCTTTCCGGCGGGAGGGTTCTTTTTGCGCCGCGGAGGACGTTTTGCCGCCCGCGCGCCAGGCTCAGGCCGCTCAGCACCCACCTTTCAGCCCCATGCAAGGCTCTCGCTACCCCAATCCTCTTCGAGGAGGAACGCGCCCCGCGGCGGCAATGCCGCCGCAGGGCGACTCGCCGGGAAGGGCGTGCTGAACGCCCGCGCCTCCCCGCACCCCACCCACAGGCCTGCCGGCCTGCAAGGAAGCGATTTCCTGAAGGAAATCGCATTCAGCTTGTCAAAAAAGTTTTGACAAGCTGGTGGACGGGGGAGCAAGCTCCCCCGCCACTGCCCCCCTCTCCAGTCTCCGCTAAAAATCGAAGATTTTTCGAGCGCGGAGCCTGCA
>CAKUFI010000121.1 GCA_934647305.1 uncultured Clostridia bacterium
ATTCTACAATTATGAGCGGATCGACCTGAAAAACGGCCTCACTCCCTTTGAAATCCGGAGCAAGGCCGTGTAATTCGTCGCTATTCTGCGACAGGGGCTTTTTTATTTGTCTGTTCGCGGGGGAACGGTCCAGTGGGGTTCGGTGGAGCTTAAAGCGGTAAGCGGGGAAGAAAAACTCCTTTTGTGTATAATGAAAGTGCGGTCTGCCAACTGCACAAGTAAACACAAAAGGAGGTCATACGGAATGCCGAATGACGTAAATAGTCTAGCATATACGAAATGGAATTGCAAGTATCATAGTCCGTCTATAACGGGCTGTAAGTAACAATCCTACGCAATTGGCAGATCGTACCATGCGCCTGCGAGGGCGCTGCTAGTAGTCCAGGGTTTTGCCCGCATATGAAAACCACCGGCTCCGCCGATGGATGTTTATTAAATGGGCTTCGGCTCAGTTACCTCAAAGAGCCCTTCTCTGCCAGAATATCCCCGGCGATGTCCAGAATTTTCTGCACGGTGTCATTGGGCGACTGGTAATTGAACAGGATGAACGAGTGCTTCTGCCCCGGTAGCAGGATCAGGCGGCTTTCCACGCCGCATGCGAGCAGCCGGTCATGCAGCTGGGCGGTTTCGTAGGAGAAGATGATTTCGTCGTTCAGGCCCTGCATATGGGTCACGGGCACGTTGTCCGGCCCTGCCTGCAGAAGCGGCGAGACCGCGGCCCCCGCCCGGTATTTTTCCAGCCACTCGTCCGGTTGGACGGTTTGCATGTCGCAGGGGCCGAAGAGCTCCCGGTTCAGCCGCCCGGTCAGGTCGACCGCGCCGTTGAAGTTGACGATGTAATTGGGTCTGGCCATCGGATCGGCCACAATCGCCGGCGTGCCCAGGCACAGCGCCAGATGGCCGCCCGCCGATTCGCCGCAGACGCAGATTTTATCCGGCAGGATGCCCAGCGCCGCCGCGTTCTCCCGCAGATAGCGCACGGCGGCCGCGCAGTCGCCTATGCAGTGGTGCACGGTGCGCCCCTCCGTGGCCAGCCGGTACTCCACCGACACGCCCACAGTGCCCCGGGAAACCGCGTATTCCACATGCCTCGTATAGGAATCCGCCAGCCCGAAGCGCCAGGCGCCGCCGTGCAGAAACACCACGCAGGGCCTCGCCTCCGCTGCCTCCGGGCGGGCCAGCAGCAGGGAAATTTCCTCGCCGTCAAAGGACGGAAAATAAATGTGTTCCATTTTTTTCTCTCTTGTTCAGCAAAAGCGGAGGAGCGTTCGGCTCCCCCGCCTTTTGAATTGCGATGCGGTTGACTTACTTCATGCCCGCGGCCTCGCGGCGATCCGGCCAGGAAGTGATGTTGTTCTCGGTCACGTACTCGGTGATCTGGCGCTGAAGCTCAGCCATGACTTCCTTCACGCCGCAGCTCTCGAAGTCCTTGTCGCGCTGCTCGCGGCGGGCCTCCCAGTCATCCATAACCATGGCGAACAGGTTGTTATAGACGAAGGAGGTGCAGTTGTTGAGCTGGTCGTTCACAGTGGAGGAGTCGAAGGTGAAGCCATCCAGCGGGTTGGCCACGGCGGTCTTGGCCAGCTCGACCTGCTTGACGACGATCTCTGATCCTTGCCGATCTTGTTCAGGTTGGAGCCGATGTCCCAGTCAGACAGGCCGTAGGTGGAATCCGCGCTCTCACGGCCGGTGGGGTTGGCGAAGGTCACGTTGTTGTCCGCGTCCACGGTGTAGTGCTCGCCCTCCAGGCCGTAAGCCAGGATGCGGAAGAGCTCCTGACCCTTGCTGCTGTGCAGCAGGTTGATCAGCTGCATGGCGCGCTCGGGGTTCTTGGAGGTGTAGGGGATGCCCACGCCGGAGGAGAAGCCGCGGCCGCCCTTGGTCTGCACGGGGTTGCAGACGGCGATTTCCACATCCCAGCTGTACACGTTCTTGTAGATCTCGTAGACCTCTTCCTTGGTCCAGTTCACATAGTCATAGGCGAACCGGTTGCCGCTGGCGACAGCCATGTTCTCGAAGGCGTAGCCCGCGCCGAAGGGAGCCCAGCCGGCGGAAGCGTAGTTCTCGCGGATGTAGCCCTTCTTGTACCAGTCATGGATGCGCTCCCACTCGTAGGCGCCCACGTCGTAGGTCTCGCTGCCGGGCATGTACCTGCCCTCCACGGTGAAGGTGTCGTCGCCCCAGTTCACCTGGAACATGCGGATCCATCTGGTGCTGCAGCGCCCGCACCTGCTCCAGCGAGAACTCGTGCAGCTGCTCGTTGAGCCGGGACTGCATGGCCGTGTTGTTGGAGCGCAGGTCGTACACCGACTGAATGATCCGCTCCACCTCCTGCATGCCCTTGCCCTGACGGGGCCGGACGGCGGGCGGCGCGGAGACGGGCGCCTCGATGGCGGTGATGATGCGGTTAAGCGGGCTGAAGGCGGTGAACGCGATCAGCAGCAGCACCATCGCGTAAACGGCGGACAGGTTGAGGTGATCCTGCATGCCGTCCAGCTGGCGATAAACCGCCTCCTGGCTATATTCCTCCGGCATCAGCACGCCCTCGCGCTCGAGGCGCTGGTACACGTTCTTCATCAGCCGCGCGCGCCAGGGCGTTTTCCTTTTCCTCCACGTCCGGACTGGTCAGATACCGCAGGGAATAGCGGCCGGCCCTCTGCTCGTCCAGCTTTTTTCGCACCTTTTCAAACGCCCGGATCAGCGCGTCCTTGAGCACGGGCTTGACCAGAAAATCCACCGCCTCGCTCTGAATGGCGGCGTGGACGTATTCGATTTCGTCGTATCCGGACAGGATTACCACCCGCGTCTCGCGGCAGTTTGCCTGTATCCATCTGGCCAGCTCCAGCCCGCTCACCTCGAACATCTGGATGTCCGTGAGCACCGCGTCCACCGGGTGCTTCTGCAGGTAGGCGATGGCGTCCGAGCCGTCCTCCAGCGTGGCCGTCACATGGAAGCCCAGCGCGTGCCAGTCCAGGTATTTCGACAGGCTGCGGCGCGCCCGCTCCTCGTCGTCCACGATGATGAGCTGATAATAAAGATCATCCAAGCCTCGCCGCACCTCCCCCGTTTGTTTACATAACCGCCTCCATTATAACATAGATAGATACGCGGCAAGGAAAAGCGGAAATTTGACGCGCGCGACACAAAACCCGAGAAAATTCACGCGCCCGGCTCCGGGCAAAAAAAGCGCCGGGAGCGGCAAAAACCACTTCCGGCGGGGGAAAAACGGGCGAATTACAGCTTGGACGCGGCGGCCTCGTCCACGAAGATGAGGCAGTTGGGATGGCAGCGGAGGATGGAGGCGGGCACGTTCGGGGTGATGTCGCCCTTCACGGTGTCGTGGATGGCCTGCGCCTTGTCCTCGCCGTTGGCGACCAGCACGACGGTCTTGGCCTTCATGATGTTGCCTACGCCCATGCTGATGGCGTGACGCGGCACCTCGTCGCGGTTGTTGAAGAAGCGGGTATTCGCGTCGATGGTGGAGTCGGTCAGGGTGATGACATGGGTCTCATAGGTGAAGTGGTCGTCGGGCTCGTTGAAGCCGATGTGGCCGTTGCGGCCGATGCCCAGCAGCTGAATGTCGATGCCGCCGGCCGCCTCGATGGCCGCGTCGTAGTCGGCCGCTTCCTTTTCCATGTCCGCGGCGATACCGCTGGGCACATGGGTGTTGGCCTTGTCGATGTTCACGTGGTCGAACAGCTCTTCATTCATGAACCGGCGATAGGAGCACACATGGTCGGGCTTCAGGCCGACGTACTCGTCCAGGTTCCAGCTGCGGCACTTGGAGAAGTCCATCGCGCCTTCCTTGTTCAGCTTGATCATCTCGTGATACAGCGGGATGGGGGAGGAGCCGGTGGCCAGGCCGAAGATGGCGTTGGGCTTCTTCATCAGCTCGGCAGCGAACACGGACACGGCGGCCTTGGCGGCCTCTTCCTTGGTCTTAAACACAAATACCTGCATGAAAAAACACTCCTTTTTCCGCGCGAATAGCGCCTGATGATTATCATACCGGCAGGGCGCAAGCGCTCTGCCTGACCTGCTGCTATTATAGCACATCCCCCGCAGGAATACCACCACTTTCTCCGGGAGGTGATTGCTAAATTTCCCCGGCGTGTGATATAATAGGAGTGAACGCAGGCCGGAGGCGCAAAAGCCCGCCTGCATGAAGGGAGAAAACCGCATGAGCACACGCTTTCTCACGGACAGCACCGCCGACCTGACCACCGAGCAGGCGGCCGAGCGCGGTCTCGAACTGATCTATTTCCCCTATTACCTGGACGGCGAGGAATACTCCAGCGCCCCGCAGGCGGCAAACCGCATGGACAGCGACGAGTTTTACCGCCGGATGGAGGCGGGCGGCGAGACCCGCACCGCGCAGATCAACCAGGCCTACTTCACGGAGCGCTTCGAGAGCATCCTGAAGGCGGGCGACGATATTTTTTACATCGCCTTCTCCAGCGGCCTGAGCGGCACGGCGGACAACGCGGCCGTCGTCGCGCGCGAGCTGATGGAAAAGTACCCCGAGCGGCACATCTGGGTCGTGGACTCGCTGTGCGCCTCGACCGGCCAGGGCCTGCTGGCCGACATGGCGATGCGCCTGCACCGCGCCGGCAGGAGTGACCAGGAGGTCTATGACTGGTGCATGGCAAACCGCCTGCACGTGCATCACGTCTTCACCGTGGCCGACCTGAAATACCTCAAGCGCAGCGGCCGCGTGTCGGTGCTCAGCGCCATCATGGGCAACATGCTCAACATCAAGCCGCTTCTGTATGTGGACGACAAGGGCTTCCTGATTTCCCTTGAGAAGGTTCAGGGCCGCAAGAAGTCCATCCGCGCGCTGGTCGATCACATGGCCCAGTTCGTGGGCGGCGAGTACCCGGCAGAGCTGCCGCTGTACATCTGCCAGGCCTACTCGGACGAGGACGCAAAGCTGCTCGTGCGCCTGCTGGAGGAGCGCTTCCATCACCCCGTGGAGGTGGTCAGCAGCATCACCCCCACCATCGGCGCGCACAGCGGCCCGGGCACGCTGGCCGTGTTCTTCTTCAGCGAGCATCCGCGCGGACTGTGACGCAGGCATAAAAACAGGGACGAAGCCGTGTGGCTTCGTCCCTCAGACTGTCAAAAAACCCCCGGAGAGCTCGAGAGGGCCGCAGCCCTTTCGACCGGGCAGTGCCCGGCTCCACTTGCTGCCGCTTTTC
>CAKUFI010000122.1 GCA_934647305.1 uncultured Clostridia bacterium
TCAATGAAGCACTTTGATAGCATCCCCTGATAGCTTTTTGATAGCAGAAAGTCGGATACCCCATAGGATTGGGATAATAGGTATCAAATAAAACCAAATGGAATCAAACGGTCTATACAAAAAAGTTTAGAGTGCGTTTCCACTTGGCGAGTGGGAATAACCAAAAACGCTTTTCCCCGCGAGCGCCGTTTTTGCGCCCTGCGGGGATTTTTGCGCGCTTTTTATGGGCTGGGCGGGCCTGTCCGCGCTTGAAAAAGTCCCCGGACTCTGGTATACTCTGGGTGCGACGCAATGCTTTTCTGCATGAAAGGAGAAACAACCATGCTGATTTTATCGAACAACCAGTGGAAATGCGACGGCAACTGCCCTGCCTGGGCCGCGAAGGGCGAGGACTGCTCCGCCGAGGCGCGCGTGAAGGGCCTGGTGCGGGCCTACCGGCAGATTGCGCCGGACGTGCTGGGCATTCAGGAGGCCTCGGTGCGGATGAATACCCTGCTGATGGAGCAGATGGCCTGCTTTGAAAAGGACGGCCAGACGCTGAGATACGAGCTGATTACCGGCGGCGACACGCCCCTTCTCTATCGGCCCGATAAGCTGCTGCTGATCGAGAGCGGCTTCTTCCGGTATTCGGAGGAGGTGCCCGGCTTCGAGGGCAGCTTCAACAACCACGAGACCAAGTCCTATGCCTTCGGCGTGTTCGAGGAGCGCGCGACCGGCCGCCGCTTCGCCGTGATGAGCACGCACCTGTGGTGGAAGTCCTCGAGACCCGGCGCGGAAAACTATCAGGCGCACTCCGCCGAGGCGCGCGCCTATCAGATCCGGCTGGCACTGACCCGCCTGGAGGAGGTCACGGCAAAATACGCCTGCCCGGGCGTGCTGGTGGGCGACCTGAACGCGGCGATGGGCAGCCTGTGCCTGAACACTGCGGAGGAAATGGGCTGGGTGGACGCGCACGAGCTGGCGACCGGCCGGCGCAGCAACACCCGAGGGCATCATCCCTGCGGCTCCAGCGGATATTCCCGCGCCGAGGCGGGGACGTTTGAGCAGGCCATCGACCACATCCTGGTGCGCAGGGACGGCGGGCTGGTCATCGGCGACTACCTGCGGCTGGAGGACGAGTGGTTCGATTGCATTTCCGACCACTATCCGCTTTACATCACCTTCGCCTGAGCGATGGAGGCGAAGGGTATTCGAATTGAGCGCCTGAATTCCGACAATTTCGGCCCGTGCTCGCTGGACCGATTCGTGCGCACGCAGCCGGTGACCGAGGTCTGGCGGCGCAGTCCGGAGGGCTATCGCCTGGTGCGGCAGCCGTTCGTCGACGACTGGTCGCCCGAGCGCAAGCGCGAAAAGGCGTGCGAGCTTCTTTCGCCGGGCTGCACGGTCTATGGGGCGTTCATTGAGGGGCGAGTGGTCGGGTTTGTGCAGCTGAACGACGCGCTGAACGGCGGCCGCATGATCGTCGAGAGCCTGCATGTGTCCCGCGAGTTCAGGCATCGCGGCCTGGGTGCGCGCTGTTTGAACGGGCGTTGGGAGAGGCGCGGGCGCGCGGAGCGAGCTGCCTGTACATCTCCGCCTGCAGCTCAAGGGAAACCATCGCCTTCTACCGTGCGATGGGCTGCGTTCCGGCCGATCCGGTCATTCCGGAGCTGGCTGAGGAGGAACCGTTCGACCTGCAGCTGACCAGGCCGGCAGGCTGAGCCTGCACCCGGTTGCTGCCGCCGGTTCTAACACGACTTCGGGAAGCATAAATTGAAGTTCCCGAAGTCTGCGCTTCCAAACCCCTCCGCCTGCTTCGCGGGCAGCTCCCCTGAAAGGGGAGCTCAGACTGTCAAAAAACTCGGGAGAGCTCGAGAGGGCCGCAGCCCTTTCGAACTTTCAATCGTGCCCAGCGGCGTGTACGGTGGGCACGGGGCGATTTTTGCGCCGGAAAATCTTTGATTTTTAGCGGAGACTGGTGAGGGTGGCAGGGAGGCTGAAAACCCTTTGGGTTTTCAGGTTTCGCCCTTGGCGAAACTGCCGACGGCTCAAATCGTAGATTTGAGGCGCGGCACCTGGCCGGGGAGCTTGCTTCCCCGTCCACCAGCTTGTCAAAACTTTTTTGACAAGCTGATCCCCCGGAGATTCTCCGGGGGATAATTTTGCCCTTGGGGGAAAATGACGGGCGCATAGCGGCGTGCCGGTGCCTTATCGCACCGCGCGCTGGCCCTTTACCTGTGCAGGCGGTAATCCCTGGCCAGGCGCGCGATACCTTCCGCGGTCGTGTCGAAGGAAACGCCGCACGCGCGCAGCTTTTCGCCCGAGACGGCCAGGCCGCGGTCAGTTCCCTGTTCGTCGGGCAGGATCAGCTCGTCCACGCGGCTGCCCAGGCCCAGCTCCCGCAGGAAGACGCGCGCCGTCTCGTACATGCTCAGGCTGTTTTCACTGCCGAAGTTATACGATCCGCCCGGAAGCTCGGCCGCCTGCTCGAGCAGCTGCGCGACCTGGCGCACGTAGGTGACAGAGCGCACCTCGCGGGTCGAAAAGCGCATCGGGCGGTTGGCCAGCGCGCCGCGCAGCAGGTTCACCGCCAGATTGCCCCGCACGCCCAGGTTCCAGCCGGGCAGATCGTACATCCACGTCGCGCGCAGGCACACCGCGTCCGGGCAGATTTCAAGCGCCCGAAGCTCGCCCTCCAGCTTGTGCCGGCCGTAGGTGTTGCCGGGGTTCGCCTGCGCTTCGCGGTAGGGGCCGGCAAAGGCGCAGCCGGTGTAGACCTGATCCGAGCTGAAGGAGAGCAGCTTTGCGCCGGTCTGAGCTGCGCCCTTGGCCATCCATTCGGTCAGAAGCACGTTCGCGCGGAAGGAACGCTCCGGGTACTGCTCGCTCTCGGTCACGTCCGACACCGCCGCCGCGTGCACGATCACGTCCGGCCTGACCTGCCTGATGACCTCGAGCACCGCCTGCTCGTCCGCCTCGCGCAGCATGCCGGAGGGGAATACCTCCACCTGCCACGTCTCCCTGTACATCTCCCGCACGCGCGCCCCCACGAAGCCGCCCGCGCCGCTGATCAGCATTTTTTTCATCGAAAAAGTCCTCCTGTGCGCTCAAAAAAGATGCATTTCTCCCTTCATGATAGCATCTCCGCGGCAAAAAAGCAATGGATGCGGCGCATTCAATAATTTTTGATCGATACATGTAAAAAATCGCGCAAGTACCTTATTTTCCGGCCGGAATGTGGTATAATAGATCGTACAAACCTGTAAAGGGAGGAAAGACATATGCAGTATACTCGCGAAGTTGAGGAAATGGTATGCGTGGCTAAGGGTCCCAACCATGGCCCCGCGCCGATTCCCGAAGAGGGCAAATGGGTTCAGGCCAAGGAGATCAAGGACATCTCCGGCTACACCCACGGCGTTGGCTGGTGCGCTCCGCAGCAGGGCGCCTGCAAGCTGAGCCTGAACGTGAAGAACGGCGTCATCGAAGAGGCGCTGGTGGAGACCATCGGCTGCTCCGGCATGACCCACTCCGCCGCCATGGCCAGTGAGATCCTGCCCGGCAAGACCATCCTGGAGGCGCTGAACACCGACCTGGTGTGCGACGCCATCAACACCGCGATGCGCGAGCTGTTCCTGCAGATCGTGTACGGCCGCACCCAGTCCGCTTTCTCGGACGACGGTCTGCGCATCGGCGCCGGCCTGGAAGACCTGGGCAAGGGCCTTCGCTCCATGGTGGGTACCATGTACGGCACCAAGGCAAAGGGCACCCGTTATCTGGAAATGACCGAAGGCTACGTGCTCAAGCTGGCCCTGGACAAGGACGAGCAGGTGTGCGGCTATCAGTTCCTGTCCCTGGGCAAGATGATGGACGCCATCAAGAAGGGCATGACCCCCAACGAAGCCTATGAGAAGAACATCGGCACCTATGGTCGCTTCAAGGCCGAGGACGGCGCGGTCAAGTGGATTGATCCGCGTAAAGAGTAAGTAGGAGGTGCGCACAAATGGCTCTGTTTGAGAATTTCGAAGGACGCTGGCCCCAGCTTCAGCCCGTGCTTGAGAAGTACGGCTTCAAGGATTTCGAAGAAGTCAAGGCCTTTAACAATGCCCGCGGCGTGGACGCGTACAAGATCGTCGAGTCCACCCAGCCCATCTGCTTTGAAAACGTGAAGTGGGCCTATGAACTGGGCGCCGCCATCGCCTTCAAGGAGGGCGTGAAGACCGCCGCTGACGCTGCCAGGTGCATTGGCCGCGGCCTGCAGGCCTTCTGCATCCCCGGCTCCGTCGCCGACCAGCGTCAGGTTGGTATCGGCCACGGCAACCTGGGCGCGATGCTGCTGGACGAGGAGACCGAGTGCTTCGCCTTCCTGGCCGGCCACGAGTCCTTCGCCGCCGCTGAGGGCGCCATCAAGATCGCCCTGAACGCCAACAAGGTCCGCAAAAAGCCCCTGCGCGTCATCCTGAACGGCCTGGGCAAGGACGCCGCCATGATCATCAGCCGCATCAACGGCTTCACCTACGTGCAGACCAAGTATGACTACCTGTCCGCCGACGTGAAGGAAGACCATGCGCTGACCATCGTGAACAGGACCGCCTACTCCACCGGCGAGCGCGCCAAGGTCAACTGCTACGGCGCCGACGACGTGCGCGAGGGCGTGGCCATTATGTGGCACGAGAATGCCGACGTGTCCATCACTGGCAACTCCACCAACCCCACCCGCTTCCAGCACCCGGTCGCGGGCACCTATAAGAAGGAACGCTGGGAGGCCGGCAAGAAGTACTTCTCCGTCGCTTCCGGCGGCGGCACCGGCCGTACCCTGCATCCCGACAACATGGCCGCCGGCCCTGCCTCCTACGGCATGACCGACACCATGGGCCGCATGCACTCTGACGCTCAGTTCGCCGGTTCCTCCTCCGTGCCTGCGCACGTGGAGATGATGGGCTTCCTGGGCGCCGGCAACAACCCCATGGTCGGCATGACCGTGGCCGTGGCTGTTGCTGTGGCGATGGCTTCCAAGTAATTCATCCCGCAAACGAAGAGAGGTCTTTAAAAGGCCTCTCTTTTTCTTTATACATTGAAGTGTCCGCGTTCAGGCGAGCGGAGCGAGCCGGAAGGGAGGGGGTGCGGGGGAGGGCGAAGTCCGCC
>CAKUFI010000123.1 GCA_934647305.1 uncultured Clostridia bacterium
TCCGCTAAAAATCAAAGATTTTTCGGGCGCGGAGACTGCAAGGAAACGATTTTTTCTCTGGAAAATGAGATTTTCCGACGCGAAAATCGTCCCGTGCCCACCGTACACGCCGCTGGGCGCAATTGAAAGTTCGAGAGGGTTGCGACCCTCTCGAGCGCTCCGGGGGGCGACAGTCTGCGCGGCGGAAACCAGTGGTTTCCGCCGCATTTTGGGGCTTCCTATGGCCTCCGAAATCGTCAATAGAACCCGAGGTATCAAGCGGCTGTCGTCCCTGCCGACGGCAGCAGATCGGTCGCGGTCGCCTGAATACTGGAGCAGCAGGCGGTTTCGCCCTCCGTCGCCTGGATCAGCGCAACCTGTACGCTGTGCCCGTTCGCCTCGACCGTCCAGGTCAGTACGGCTGTGCCCTCCAGCACGATTTCGCGCTGGGCATGCTCGCCGTACAGTTCGTCCAGCAGTGCGATAAACGGCTCGGCCTGCGTTTCAGGCAGGAAGTAGAACGACACGTTGAGCAGCACGTCGTCCAGGAACTGGAAGCTCGCCTCGCGCAGTTTCGTCCCGTTCAGGCTCAGGCCCTCGTCGTCCTGCTTCACCTGAAACGTCCTGCTCAGCTTTCCGCCAAAGTCGCTCATCGTTTCCGGCAGCGTTTCAAGCGCCACGCCGGCCGCAGCGACCGTCTCGAGGTTCGCGCCTAGGCCCGCGCCCGGGCAGGCCTCGCCCTCCTTCAGGCTCTCCAGCAGGAACGCCCGCACAGGCTCCTTCGCCTCGCCCTGAGCCAGGCAGACCGGCAGCAGGCACAGTGCAAGCGCCGTCAGCGCGCACAGCAGTCTCTTCATCATATCGTAAGCACCTCCTTGACAGAAATGCGGTCGTTTTTAGCTCACTTTCTCTCAGCGCACTGCGTGCAACGGAAACGCCTCCCTTTCTTCTTATCATTACGTCTTAACACAATAGTTTCTTATTGCCAATCTCAAAAAACATTCCCGCTTCCGGGTTTAAAATTCCCCGGGCGCATTGCCGCGTCCGGGGAAAAGGTTTATTCGTCTGTCTTCGTGACCTGGTTCACCACGTCCTCGAGCAGGGGAATGGCGCGCCGGAGCAGGTCGCCCGCGGCGCGGTTGCCGTCCGCGATCATGAGCACGGGCGGGTTGGAGCCGGCCAGGGAGAGCTTGCCGGGGTATTTCTGCATGGCCTTGATGAGCTTCATCGGGTCGAGCTGCGCCTTCTGCGAGAACCGGAGCGCCAGCATACCGCGCTTGAGCGACACGTTGTCCACGCCGATGCGGTTGGCCAGGCCCTTGAAATGGGCGATGTCGATCAGGTTCATGACCGGGCGGGGCGGATCGCCGAAGCGGTCGATCAGCTCCTCGAGCACGTCGCCGCGGCTGTCGGCGGAGTCGATCTGCGCGATCTTCTTGTACACGTCGATGCGCAGCCGGTCGTTGGGCACATAGGAGGCGGGCAGGTATGCGTCGATGCGCAGCTCCACGTGCGTCTCGATGTCGGCCGCAGGCAGCTCGCCGCGCAGCGCGTTGACCGATTCCTCGATCATCTTCACGTACAGGTCGTAGCCCACCGTGGTCATGTTGCCGCTCTGCTGCGTGCCCAGCAGGTTGCCCGTGCCGCGAATCTCCAGGTCGCGCATGGCCACGCGGAAGCCCGCGCCGAATTCGGTGAACTCGCGGATGGCCTCCAGGCGCTTTTCAGCATTTTCGGTGAGCACCTTTCCCGGCTTGATGGTCAGGTAGGCGTAGGCCAGGCGGTTGCTGCGGCCCACGCGCCCGCGGATCTGGTACAGCTGGGACAGGCCGAAGCGGTCGCTGTCGATCACGATCAGCGTGTTGGCGCGCGGCACGTCCAGTCCGGCCTCGATGATCGTGGTGCACAGCAGCACGTCGTACCTGCCCTCGTAAAAGTCCATCATCACGTCCTCGAGCATGTGCTCGCGCATCTGGCCGTGACCCACGCCCACGCGCGCCTCGGGCACCAGTTTCTTCAGGCGCTCGTAAAAGCGCTCGATCGACTGCACCTTGTTGTAGAGCACGTAGACCTGGCCGTCGCGCGCCAGCTCGCGCAGGATCGCGTCGCGGATCAGGCCGTCGCTGTACTCGACCACGTAGGTCTGCACCGGATACCTCTCCTCGGGCGGCGTGCGCAGCAGGCTCATGTCGCGTATGCCCACCATGGACATGTGCAGCGTGCGCGGAATGGGTGTGGCCGACAGGGTCAGCACATCCACGTCCTTGCGCATCTGCTTGATGGCCTCCTTGTGCTGCACGCCGAAGCGCTGCTCCTCGTCCACCACGAGAAGGCCCAGCTTGTCAAAGTGCACGTCCTTGCCCAGCAGGCGGTGCGTGCCCACGATCACGTCGATCTCGCCCCGGGCGAGCGACTCGAGCACCGCCTTCTGCTCGGCGGGGGTGCGGAAGCGGCTGATGACGTCCGCGCGCACCGGGAAGTTGGCGAAGCGCTTTTTGATCGTGGCGAAATGCTGCTGCGCCAGGATGGTGGTGGGCGCGAGCAGCGCGGCCTGCCTGCCGTCCATGACGCACTTGAAGATGGCGCGCAGGGCCACCTCGGTCTTGCCGTAGCCCACGTCGCCGCACAGCAGCCTGTCCATCACCTTGGGGGACTCCATGTCCCGCTTGATTTCCTCGATGGCAGTCAGCTGGTCGTCGGTCTCGTCGTAGGGGAAGCTGTCCTCGAATTCGCGCTGCCAGGGCGTGTCGGGCGAAAAGGCATAGCCCTTCACCTCCTGCCGCTCGGCGTACAGCTTCACCAGGTCGCCCGCAATTTCCTGCACGTCGGCCTGTACCTTCGCCTTCTGCTTGCGCCACTCCGGGCCGGACAGGCGGTTGACCTTGGGCGGCTTGCCCTCGGGGCCGACGTACTTCTGCACGCGGTCGAGCTGATCGGTGGGCACGTACAGCCGGTCTGGATCCTGATAGTGGATGTCCAGATAGTCGCCCCACGCGCCGTCGATCTGTAGGCGCACCGTGCCTTGATACACGCCGATGCCGTAGTTCTCGTGCACCACGTAGTCGCCCACCTGCAGGTCGGTAAAGGCCGCGATCTTGCTGCCCGCCTTCCACTTGCCGCGCGCCTTCTGGTGCCCCACGCCGTACACGTCGGCCTGCGTCACGACCGCGTACTTGAGGTCGGGATACTGAAAGCCCCGCGTCAGGCTCAGCGGCGCGATCAGCGGACGGCCGCCTTCCAGCCGCTCGGGCGGCTCATCCTGAAACTCGACCGGGCACTTGAACTCCTCCAGCGTCTTTTGCAGGCGCTCGCCGCGCGCCACGCCGCCCGCCAGCACCGCCACCCGCCAGCCCTGCCTCTTCCACTCGGCCATCTGCCGGGCAAATTCCTTCATGTTGCCCTGAAACGACGCGCCCGACAGGCCTGAAAACCGGAACAGCTGCTGCGGCCGAATGTCGGGCAGGCTGGTCATCAGCGGGTTCATGACCAGCGCCGCGCGACCGGTGGTCAGGTGCAGAAGCAGCCGGTCGTAGTCCATCAGAAGGCTCGCCTGCTCGGTCAGCGCGCACTCCCGCTCCAGCGCGGTCTTGTACATCTCCTGAAACTCCAGCGCGCGGTTCTCGGCGCGGCTGCGCAGGCGGTCGGGCTGGTCGAGCACGAACAGCGCCTCGGGCAGGTAATCGGCAATCGAGTCGCACTTTTCGTAGATCAGGGGCATCAGCGACTCCATCGCCGCGCAGACGCCCGCGGTCTTCAGCGACTCGATCCGGGGCAGAAACTGCTTCTGAAGCTCGTTTTCGCCGGTCAGGCGGCCGGCCGCGCGCAGCAGCTCCCTGCCCATTTTTTCCTCGGCGCGATCCTCGTCGTCCTCGGTCTCCTTCGCGAATTCCTCCCAGGGCGCCAGGTCGAACTTCTCCTCGATGCTCTTCTGGCGGCTCTTTTTGCGCAGGGAAAGCTGGCCGGTCAGCGCCTGCTCCAGCCGCTCCGCCGCCGCCTCGCGCTCCTCCTGCGTCAGGATGATTTCCCGCGCGGGCAGAATCATCGCGGCGCTCACCTGGCCGGTCGAGCGCTGGCTGAGCGCGTCGAACTCGCGCAGGGAGTCCAGCTCGTCGTCGAAAAACTCCATGCGCAGCGCGCTGGAGCGGCCCACCGGGTATACGTCCACAATGCCGCCGCGCGAGGCGCACTGGCCCACGCCCTCCACCATGCTCACCCGCTCGTAGCCCGCCGCCACCAGCCTGTCCATCAGCCTGTCCGGCGCGATCGTGTCGCCCTCCTTGAGCTGGATGATGCTCTTGGCGAAGGTTTTGGCCGGCATCAGCGGAAACATCAGCGCGTCCACCGGGGCGACCAGCGCGCGCACCTGGCCGGTCGCCGCCGCGCCCAGCGCCTCAAGCCGCCTGGCCGACAGCTCGCCGCTGGCCGCCGCCATCCGCTGAAAGGCCACCTCCCGCGCCGGAAACAGCGCCACCTTGCCGCCCAGCAGCACGCTCAGGTCGTCCATGGCCTTCTGCGCCAGCTGGTCGGTCGCGGTGATCACCACCAGCAGCCGTCCCGAGGCCCGCTGCAGCGCCGCGAGCAGGTGCAGCCGCTGGCTGTCGTCCAGGCCGTAGGCCGCGTACACGCCCTTGACCTTGACCGCCCCGGCCAGCGAGGTAAACGCCTCCAGCTCCAAAAGCGGCGCAAACAGGTAGCCCGCGCCTCGCTTCTTATTCTTTTTTTCCACTTTATTCTCCGCCATGCCTCGCTCCTTGATCTGCTTTGTCTGTTCAAATGCATCCGCGCACAGGGGTACGCCGCATCGCGGCGGCTGCGCCGCCGCGATGCGGAACGCCGGGGAGGGCGGCCTGAACGGCGCGCGCCTCCCCGCACCCCACCCACAGGCCTGTCGGCCTGCAAGGAAGCGATTTCCCGAGGAAATCGCATTTTACGGGCGGCTGCGGCCGCCCGGGCTCCCGACAAACGCCGCTCGTCCGCCTCTCCGGGCGGCAGCGCCGCCCGGACGCGCGCCGCAGCGC
>CAKUFI010000124.1 GCA_934647305.1 uncultured Clostridia bacterium
AGATTTGAGGCGCGGCACCTGGCCGGGGAGCTTGCTTCCCCGTCCACCAGCTTGTCAAAACCTTTTTTGACAAGCTGAGGGACGAAGCCGTGTGGCTTCGTCCCTTTGTCGTGCCCTTTTCTGCTCAACGCAGCAGCAGGAAGCCGCCCTCCCGCACCTCAGGCAGATCGATCTGGCCCTCCGCAATCGCAAGCTCCTGCGCGCCGCGGGGCGTGAAGAGCGTGGCCTCGCTTGCGGACAGGCCGTTCAGGCTCAGATGTGCGCCCGAGATGACCGGCCTTGCGATCGAGATGTTGTTCAGGCACACCAGGTGATACCCCTCGCCGGAGATCACCTGCGCCATCAGCGCGCGATCCGACGCGGACACGACCGGGCGAATGCCGCAGAGGGCAAGCGTGTCGGCGACGGTGCCGCAGGAATGGTACCGGTCGTAGGTCTCGCCCAGCTCGCGGCAGGCAAGGTACGCGCCCTCGCACAGGAACACCCTGCCGCCCTGCGCGCGGAAGGCCTCGAGATCGGCCTTTTCTTCCTCGGAAAGCAGCGGATACTCGGGCACGTACAGCGCGCGCACGCCCAGCGCGTTCTCTCGGAGCAGGTCGCTCTCCACCAGGTCGACGGTGATCCCCTCCATCCGCAGCGCCTGATAAATGGCCTTGTACTGGTCGAGGAAGCGGTTGCGCTCGGTGCTCTCGCCGTTGTCCAGCGCGTCGGCGGCGCAGAAGGCATGCCTGGAGTAGAGCACCGCCGCGCCGCAGCGGGCCTTTTCCGCGCCCACGATATAGTCGGACAGCCTGTTGAGCAGGCGTACCATGTCGAGCTTTTCCTCGTAGTGCTCGGTGAGCGTGCCGTCATAGTTGATGAAGCCGAAGCCGTTGCCCTCGGGGCTGTCCGGGAACACATAGTCCCCGCGCCACTGATAGTACATGATGCCCTTCAGGCCCGCGCCGACGGCCATGTAGGTTTCCTCATAGAGCTTCTTGATCGGAATGTCGGTGCGCGCGTCATACTCGATCAGCCAGCAGTGCTTGCCCTGCGCGGCGGCCGCGGACTCGGCGTTGTCCAGCACCAGGCAGGCGTGGAAGTAGGGCGCGCCGCAGGTGTTGATGTAGTGGGTGATGCCCACGGTGTCCATGCCCTTGGCGTTGTCAAAGTAGCTCACGCCCCGGGAGGCGTTGCTGACCAGCGTGGGGTCGGTGGTCAGGCAGGTGAGCGATTCCTTCTCGGGGTCGACGGCCTTGGCCACGTCGGCGGAGTGGTTCAGGAAATTGCTCAGCGTCTCAATCGAGAACAGCCGCCAGTTGATCCAGGGCGCAATGTCCTCGTCCTTGCCGGGGCGGGTGCGCGGCGGCTCATAGCTCTGCGCCTGTTCCTCGGTCATCAGGCCTTTTTTCACCAGCCATTTCCGATAGGCCGCGATGGTAGCGGGGTGATAGTCGAAGATGCCGCTTGAGGGATAGTGCGGCTCGTTGTAGGTCTGGAAGGACACCAGGTTCGGGTGCTTCGCGTACAGCGCCGCCAGCGCGCGGGTGCCGTCGTCGTTGTCGCGCAGGATGCCCGGGTGGTACATGGAGTTCTGCAGGAAGTCGTACCAGCGGGTTTTGTCCATTTCCTCGCCCTTGGAGTTGATCATATAGAAGTCGTCGTAGCCGGAAAGGTTCATCGAGTAGCCCTGCAGGCGCATCATGCTGGCGATGTCTACCCGATCTGCCTCGTCCAGCAGCCGCTCGATGAACTCGGTGTGGATCTCCAGTTCGCCGTTCACGCGCTTCACGTCGCCGATGGACGCCGCGCGCACCAGGTTGAAGCCGGCCTCCTTCATGCGGCGCAGGTCCTTCTTCATTTCGCCCACGCGGTCGCCGTCCTCCGGCACGGGCACCTTGCGCTCGTGATAGGACGGATAATAGGACAGGCCGACGCAGAAGACCGGCCTGCCGTTTTCGTAGAGTATGCCGTTTTTCATGCTGTACATGGGGGATTTCCTCCTGACGAAATGTCGCTGGCAGGATTATACCATATTTGGCAGGAAAAATCAACAAAAACTGTCGCGCGCCCGCCAAATGTGTCGCTCGCAAAACGGCTCATTGCGATCCGGGCAGAAAAAGCGAGTGAGAGCTGTTTGTGCTCTGCCCTCACCCGTCCAGCCGGCAGGCCTTTGCCCGCACCAGCACCCGACGCCCGCCGTCCAGCTGGACGCAGCACTCGAGTCCCTCGTCAAACCACACCCAGAGCACCTGCGCGATCGTCCGTTCCCCGCCGCGCGCAGGCGGATAGCATCCGCACGCCAGGTCGCCCCATATGCGCAGCGAGGAAACGCCCTCAAAGCGCAGCGACACGGCTCGGCCGTCCCGCAGAAGCAGGTCGATTCTCAGCGCCTCGCCCAGGTCAATGCGCGTCATGTATGCGTCGTGAAAGCCGCGGCAGTCGAAGTATGCCTGCGAAAACCGCGCGCCCAGCGACGGCTCCGCCCGGCGAAAGGCCGCGTTCGCCCGCGCCAAGAGCGCCCGAAGCCGCGCCTCGTCCTCCTCTTCCAGGCATTGATCGGAAAGGCTTTCCAGTTCAGTTCGCATGTCGTTTCCTCCTTCAAAAAACCGGCCCGTAACGGGTCAAAAAGGCGCATTTTCCGTCCTGAATCGCGCCAAAATAAAACCTCCCGGCGAGCGGCGTGCCCGTCGGGAGGAAGGAAATGACTTACTTGGAGACCAGCTCCAGCGTGTCGCGGGCGATGGCCAGCTCCTCGTTGGTGGGGATGACCCAGACCTTGACCTTGGAGTCGGCGGCGGAAATCTCCGCCTCGACGCCGCGGACGTTGTTCTTCTCGGGATCGAGCCTGACGCCCAGGAACTCCAGACCCTCGCAGACCGCGGCGCGGGAGCGCTTGTCGTTCTCGCCGATGCCGGCGGTGAAGATCACCGCGTCCAGTCCGCCCATCGCGGCGGCGTACGCGCCGATGTACTTCTTCACGCGGTAGGCCCAGATGTCCAGGGTCATCCGCGCGCGCTCGTTGCCCTCGTCGGCCGCGTTGTACACGTCGCGCATGTCGGAGGACACGCCGGACAGGCCCAGCAGGCCGCTCTTCTTATTGAGCAGGTTCAGCGTCTCGGTGGGGGTGAGGTGCTCGTTGTTGGCGATGCACTCGACCACCGCGGGATCCAGGTCGCCCGAGCGGGTGCCCATCAGCACGCCCTCCAGCGGAGTCAGGCCCATGCTGGTGTCCACGCACCTGCCGTTGACCACGGCGCTCAGGGACGAGCCGTTGCCCAGGTGGCACACGATGATCTTGCTCTCCTTGCCCTTCAGGCCCAGCAGTTCGATCGCGCGGGCGGACACGAAGCGGTGCGAGGTGCCGTGGAAGCCGTAGCGGCGGATGTGATACTTCTCATAGAACTCGTAGGGCACGCCGTACATATAGGCGGTCTTGGGCATGGTCTGATGGAAGGCGGTGTCGAACACGGCCACCATCGGGGTGCCGGGCATGACCGACTGGCAGGCGCGGATGCCCATCAGGTTGGCCGGATTGTGCAGCGGGCCCAGCGGGATGCACTCCTCGATCGCGTCCAGGCAGGGCTGGTCAATGATGCAGGAGGCGGTGAACTTGTCGCCGCCGTGCAGCACGCGATGGCCCACCGCGCCGATCTCGTCGATGCTCTTGATTACGCCGTGCTCCGCGTCCATCAGGGCGTCCAGCACGTGCTTCATAGCCGCGGAATGGTCCTTCATGGGCACGGTCAGCTCAAATTCCTTGCCGTCATACTTGTGGGTCAGCTTGCTGCCCTCGATGCCGATGCGCTCCACCAGGCCCTTGGCGATGACGGATTCATCCTGCATGTCGATCAGCTGGTACTTCAGGGAAGAGGAACCCGCGTTGATAACCAGAATTTTCATGGGATTCACGCTCCATTCAATTGGTTAGATAGTGACTGATATGATCATATGCCAATATTATATCACGTTTGCTTCGTTTGAAAAGTCATATCGGGTAAAATCAACACTTCCTTCCTTGACAGCGCCCGCACGCGCGGCTATAATAGAGAGGAATTGAATAACAGACAGTTCGAGGCCCTCCTGTCTCTAAACAAAACCAGGTGTTTTATTCGCCTGCCCAGACCTTCTGCGGCAGGCGATTTGAACGCGCGGCCGGCTTTTGGCCGCGTTTTTTATACCATGCTTCTTTTCAGGCTGGGAGGGCGCGCTGTGCTGCGACACGCAATGGAGGAAAAGCACATGAAGAAAATGACTTCCCAGTCGATCCGCAACCTGGCCTATGGCGCGATGATCGCCGCGCTGTACGCCCTGACCACGGTGCTGCTCGCCCCGATCAGCTACGGCGACACGCAGTTTCGCGTCTCCGAGGCGCTGACTCTGCTGCCCATGCTGACCCCCGCCGCCATTCCAGGACTGACCATCGGCTGCCTGATCGCCAACCTGTGAGGCAGCGCATCGCTGCTGGACATGGTGTTCGGGCCGCTGGCCACGCTGCTGGCCGCCGTCGGTACGCGCGCGCTGCGCAAAAAGCCGGTGCTCGCCGCGCTGTGTCCGGTCGTCTCGAACGGCGTGATCGTGGGCGTGGTGCTGGCCAAGACGCTTCACCTGCCGCTGCTGCTGACGATGGGCAGCGTGGCGCTGGGCGAGGTGGTGGTGTGCCTGGTGCTGGGCCTGCCGCTGTACTACGCGCTCAGGCGAACCAGGCTGTTCCGCTGAGCCCTTCGCATCCCTTCCCTCCGGAGTGAGAAATCGCTTCGGAGGTTTTTTCTTTCCCCATGTTCTCAGAAGGGGAACGCCGCGCCGCACCGGCTCCGCCGCCGCGCCGCGGCTTCGCCGGGAAGGGCGCCCTGAACGGCCGCGCCTCCCCAGACCCCACCCACGGCCCCGATGGGGCCGCAGGGAAGCGATTTTCTGAGGAAAATCGCACAGACTGTCAAAAAACCCCCGGAGAGCTCGAGAGGGCCGCAGCCCTTTCGAACTTTCAATCGTGCCCAGCGGCGTGT
>CAKUFI010000125.1 GCA_934647305.1 uncultured Clostridia bacterium
AATCGCCCCGTGCCCACCGTACACGCCGCTGGGCACGATTGAAAGTTCGAAAGGGCTGCGGCCCTCTCGAGCTCTCCCGAGTTTTTTGACAGTCTGCGGCACGCCCTGGCGGCGTGCCTGCTGTTTATCGGACTGCTTGCGCTGGGCACATTTGCCGCGCTTCGATACGGCCAGGAAATTCACACCCGGCTGCGCTTCGGCATCCAAACCGTGCACAGCCCCATCGATCGGAACGGCAACGGCCTGGATGACCTGACCGACCTGGTGCGCGGCGCGCGCGCCTACATCCGCACGCAGCCCGAATATGTAGATTCCTACTACGCCGGGGGCTACCCGCCCGAGGGCGAGGGCGTATGCACCGACGTGATCTGGCGCGCCTTTCAGGCCGCCGGGTACGACCTCAAGGCGATGGTCGACGAGGACGTCCGTCGCGACCCCGCTACCTACGCCATCCAGTCAATTGACATGAACATTGACTTTCGCCGGGTGGCCAACCTGCGCGTGTTCTTCGAGCGCAGCGGCTGTCAGGCACTGCCCACCGACCTTGTCGACTGGAGCCAATGGCAGCCGGGCGACGTCGTGGTCTTCAACGGCCACATCGCAATCATCTCCGACCGACGCAACAAAGACGGCCGCCCCTTCATCCTGCACCACGCGGGCTACGGCGCCTTCGAGGAGGACGCGCTCGACTATAAGCCCATCCTCGCCCACTTTCGCTGGACCGGCCTACCCGAGTCACAGTAAACAAACCGCGAGGGAACACCATCATGCGAAAGCAGATCGTTCAACGACAACCTGTTATTCCCCGCCTGCAGCGTCTCGGCGTGCGGCACGAACAGCGGAAGGTCTACTGCCATTGCGGCACAGGTCGTGTGAGTGTCTTGTGCGGAAGCGCCAAAATTCTTCATACAACATCAAGCATTCGTTCACTGCGTAAATATTTTTCTTCCTCTGGTGTTCCGTGGGAAAATCTGCTATACTGGTATTGCGTTAAATGAAACGCCGATTTCTTAAAGAGCCCACACGACGCGCAGGAAGGAAGAGATCAATCGATGCGCAAACCGCACATCCCGCCCCTGAGGGAAATCGACTGGAAACACCTGATCCGCAGGCTGATCGCCTCGATCGGGGACGGCTGGTATTTCCACGGCGACCCGATGTCCCAGGATCGCCGCCGCCTGGTGCTGTGCAACTACACCTCGAACGTCATCGCCAATCTGGTGGGCGGCAGCTTCTGGACGGGACTTCTGCTGTACCTGGATGCGGACGACGGCTTCATCGGCACCGTCACCATGATCGCCACCGCAGCCAATATGCTGCAGATGTTCGCGCCGCTGCTGCTGGAGCGCTTTCCCAGGCGCAAAAAGCTGCTCATCAGCCTGCGCTCGATCATGTACCTGCTCAACGTGCTGTTTATCGGCCTGATTCCGCTGTTCCCAGTGGCGCGGCAGGCCCGGCTCACGCTGACCGCGCTCGCCACGCTGATGGTCAACCTGATCTCGGCCCTCTCCTCGCCTGGCATTACCATCTGGCACATTCAGTCGCTGCCCGACCGGGTGCGGCAGCCCTACTTCACCCTCGTCACCACCACCAACTGCGTGGTCATCGCCATTGCCATCCTGCTGGGCGGCAAGCTGGTCGACCTGTTTCGGGACGCGCAGATGGAATACTGGGGCCTGATGGCGCTCAGGCTGATCGCGCTTGTACTGTGCGTGGTCGAGATCATCATGTACACCCGCATCCGCGAATACCCCTATGAAAACGACGGTGAAAGGCTGCGCGTGGGCGATCTGCTGACCAAGCCGCTGCGAAACAGGCTGTACCTGCTGACCGTGCTGGTGGCCGTGCTGTGGAACTTTTCCTGCAACCTGCCCAGTTCGTATTACACGGTGTACCTGCTCAAGAACCTGGGCGTAAGCTACACCTACCTCAACCTGGTCAACATGATGAACGTTCCGGTCTCGCTGATGATCGCGCCGCTATGGCGCAAGGTGCTGGGCAAGCACGGCTGGTTCAAGACGCTCTACATCTCCATGGGTCTGTACGCCCTGCGCTACATTCCCCTGGCCTTCACCACCAGCCGCGCCATGTTCCTCTATCCCATTGAAGAGGTCTTCCGCTTCCTCTTCGCCATCGGCATCAACCTGGCCTTCGCCGGCATTCCCTACGTCAACATGCCCAAGTCGGGCCAGACCGCCTACATTGGCTTCTACTCCACCTGCGCCAACCTCGCGGCGCTGCTCGGCGTCACCGCCAGCAAGTACTTCATCCTGCTGACCGGCGAGCGCACGATTACCATCCTGGGCTGCACGATGATCAACAAGCAGTATCTGATGCTGCTGACCACCTTCCTGATGCTGCTGGCTGTGCTGGGCATCTTCCTGATCGACCGCAGGGTTTCCGCACAAAAGGCACAGAGCTGATCGCATTCGACAAAACTCCTCCAGGCAGATCGCCCGGAGGAGTTCCTTTATATATTGTTTAGATGCCCGTCAGTCGTCCTTCCAGACCTCCTTGGCCAACCGGAACGCCGCCCAGGCCTTGGGCCAGCCCGCGTAGAAGGCCGCGTGGGTCAGGATCTCGGCGATTTCTTCCTTCGTCACGCCGTTCTTCTTCGCGCTCATCAAGTGATACTGGAACGACGAATCCACCAGCCCCTGCGCCATCAGCGCCGTCACCGTCACGATCGAGCGGTCGCGCAGGGACAGCTTGTCCTCCCGGCTCCAAACCTCGCCGAACAGCACGTCGTCATTCAGCTCCGCGAATTTCGGGGCGAATTCACCCAGCGCGTCGCGGCCCGCCGTCTGCTTGATTGCCATGTCTGTTTCCTCCCTTTACTTCGCCTCATAGGGCGCAATATTCATGTCCTGAAGCCACTTTTCGACCTCTCCCGCAGCCGCGCCGGCGGAAAAGTGATGTGCAAAAGGCAGCTCCATGGCGATCACCTTCCTTGGGCCCTATTTTAGCATGGAATCCGGGCACACGGCAAGAGAAAATCTTATTAAGGGTACAGAGATATGCATCAACCGCATATCTAGCCATATTCTACCTGTATGGGGCGCGAGTGCAGGGCCGTTTCCGCCGCCTCTTTCCGAATTCTAACCCGCAATCGCGCGCTACGCTTTGACAGAGACAGGCGAATGTGGTATAATGAATTCAATATGGAGTATTATGCACATAGGAGAAGGCCATGGCCAAGCAAAAAACCGTTTACGTCTGCTCGCAGTGCGGCTACGAGACCGCGCGTTGGCTGGGCAAGTGTCCGGACTGCGGCAGCTGGAACACGCTGACCGAGCAGCTCGCCGCCCCCGCCGCGCCGGAGATCAAACAGCTCAAGCGCGCGCCCGGTACCGGCGCCGAACCCATGATTATCGACGACATCCCGCTGGACAGCATGCTGCGCCACTCGACCGGCATCGGCGAGCTGGACCGGGTGCTGGGCGGGGGCATCGTGGAGGGGTCGCTGCTGCTGGTGGGCGGCGATCCGGGCATTGGCAAGTCCACCCTGCTCACCCAGGTGTCCGCACACTACGCGCAGGATGGCCATCGAGTGCTCTACGTCTCCGGCGAGGAATCCGCGCGGCAGATCAAGATGCGCGCCCAGCGCCTCGGCGCCTCAGGCAGTCAGCTGTACATACTCTCCGAAAACGACATGTCCGCCGTGGAAAAACAGATGGAGAAGATCGGGCCCGACCTGATGATCGTGGACTCGATACAGACCATGTACCGCCCGGACATGGCCGCCGCGCCCGGCTCAGTGTCGCAGGTGCGCGAGTCCGCGTCGGTGCTGATGCGCGCGGCAAAAACCACCGGCTGCGCGATCATACTGGTTGGCCACGTGACCAAGGAGGGTTCGCTGGCCGGGCCGAGGGTGCTTGAGCACATGGTGGACGCGGTGCTCTACTTCGAGGGCGACCGGCAGCACCAGTATCGCCTGCTGCGGGCGGTCAAGAACCGCTTCGGCTCGGTCAACGAGCTGGGCATGTTCGAGATGACCTCGCAGGGCATGCGCGAGGTGGAAAACGCCTCCGAGGTGCTCTTGTCCAGCCGCGCGCACAACCAGAGCGGCTCGGTCGTCATGTGCGCGATGGAGGGCTCGAGGCCGCTGCTGGTGGACGTACAGGCGCTGGTGGCCACCACCGTGTTCGGCAACCCGCGGCGCATGGCCAGCGGCGTGGATCAGGGGCGGCTGGCGCTGCTGCTGGCCGTGCTGGAAAAACGCAGCGGACTGCCGCTGTACAACCAGGACGTGTACATCAACATCGCGGGCGGCATGACGCTGGATGAGCCGGGCGCGGATCTCGCGCTGTGCGCCGCCATCGCCTCCTCCCACAAAAACCGCGTGCTGGGCGGCAGCTGGGCCGTTATGGGCGAGGTGGGTCTGGCGGGCGAGGTGCGCCCCGTGGGTCAGGCCGACCGCCGCGTCGCCGAGTGCGCCCGCATGGGCTTTACCGACCTCATACTCCCCCACGGCAACCTGCGCGGCCTCACCGCCCCCGACGGGCTTACCCTGCACCCCGTGAACACCCTCAACGAGGCGCTTCGCCTGCTGCTGGGGTAAAGGAACGTTGGGGAGGCCGCCTTTCTAAGAAAAGCGCCTCCCCAAACCCCACCCGAAAAGTACTTTGATCCGCGAAATGAAACGGGAAAAGAAATGCGATTCCCCGAATGCGGCGCGGGCTAAGCAGACAAACTTCGGTGGGGGCAGAATGTAGGATGCGTGGAAGCCGGCACTGCCGACCGGGAACCCCTCAGTCGCCTTACGGCGACAGCTCCCTTTTCAGGAGAGCCTTGCGGCAGAGCGACGATGCCTCCCCTGAAAGGGGAGGTCAGACTGTCAAAAAACCCCCGGAGAGCTCGAGAGGGCCGCAGCCCTTTCGAACTTTCAATCGTGCCCAGCGGCG
>CAKUFI010000126.1 GCA_934647305.1 uncultured Clostridia bacterium
ATACGGCTCTGCGCCCGCAGCCCTGCTGCGGGCGAGCTGGGGACGGCGAAGCCTTCGCTTCGCCCTCCCCCAGACCCCCTCCTACGCTTGTCCGCTGCTCTCGAGCTGATGTAAGAAATCACTCCCTCCAGATACGTCTGGAGGGAGTCTGAACGCTCAGCCCGCCATGAAGCGGGAGAGGAATTCGCGGGTGCGGGGGTTCTGGGGGTGGGTGAAAAGCTCGCCGGGCGCGCCTTCCTCGGCGATCACGCCGCCGTCCATGAACACCACGTGGCTGGACACGTCGCGGGCGAAGGCCATTTCGTGCGTGACCACCAGCATGGTCAGGCCGCTCTGCGCCAGATCGCGCATCGTGGCGAGCACCTCGCCCACCATCTCGGGGTCGAGCGCGCTGGTCGGCTCGTCGAAGAGCAGCACCTCAGGATCCATAGCCAGGGCGCGGGCAATAGCGACGCGCTGCTTCTGGCCGCCGGAGAGCTGGCCGGGGCGGGCGTTGACGTAGGGCGCCATGCCCACCTGGGTCAGGTACTTCATCGCCTGCTCGCGGGCCTGTTCCCTGCCGCGCTTGAGCACCCTGCGCTGACCGACCATGCAGTTGTCCAGCACGGTCATGTTGTCGAACAGGTTGAAGGACTGAAACACCATGCCCACCTTGGCGCGATAGGCCGGGGCGTTGGTATGTGGCGCGGCCATGTTCTGGCCGTGGAAGAGGATCTGGCCGGAGGTCGGCGTTTCCAGCAGGTTGATGCAGCGCAGCAGCGTGCTCTTGCCCGAGCCGGACGCGCCGATGATCGAGGTCACGTCGCCCGAGTGGATGGAAAAATCGATGTCCCGGAGGATTTCGTGATTGCCGAAGGACTTGGACAGGTGCTGAACCTGCAGAATCAGTTCGCTCATGTTGCGCACGCTCCTTTACTGGGCCTGGGGCTTCTCGCGGCTCTGCTCGTCGTAGGGACTGCCCTTGCCGGGGAAGTTGTAGGTGCCGGCGGTCGAGGTCAGCGAGTCGCCCTGTACCAGCTCGTAGTTGCTCTTGCCCGCCATCCTGCGCTCGATCGCGCGCAGCAGGAAGGACGCGATGAGCGTCATGGTCAGGTAGCCCACCATCTCGATCGTCGCGGAGGGGAAGAACTTGAACGAAGCGCCGGCCACCGCCTTGTGCACCGAGAAGAAGTCGGTGAAGCCGATGATGAACATGACCGAGGTGTCCTTGACGTTGATGATGAAGTTGTTGCCGATCTGCGGCATGATGTTGCGCAGCGCCTGGGGCAGTATGACGCTGGTCATGGTCTGGAAGTGGGTCATACCGATGGCCTTGGCGCCCTCGGTCTGGCCGCGGTCGATGGACAGGATGCCGCCGCGCACCGACTCGGCCATGTACGCGCCCGTGTTGATGGACACGACCAGGATCGACACCGACCACAGATTCCTGAACTGCATGGCGTTGTTCGTGAAATACGGCAGGCCATAGAAGATGAACACGGCCTGCAGGATCATGGGCGTGCCGCGGAAGATCTCGATGTAGGCGCGCAGGATTCCCCGAATCAGCATCAGGCCGCCCTTTTTCGCGGGATGATCGGTCTTGGCGCAGGGAATGGTCTGCAGGATGCCGCAGATCAGGCCGATCAGGCAGCCCAGAAGCGTGCCGATCACGGCCAGCGCCAGCGTGCGGCCCACGCCGTCGAGATACGAGGAGCCGTACTTGCCCCAGACCGAGGCGACGTCCTGAAACAGTTGAGCCAGCTTGTTCATGAATCTCTTCCTTTCTTATGGGGGATGCTGCGGCCGCCCTGCCCCGAGAAAACGCCCGGACGCGCGGGGGCATCCGGGCGAAACCGGTTTCGTGCGTTTAGCCTTCGATGGGCTGCACGGCGATGGCCTCGGCCATCAGGTCGTTGAAGTCGTCGGCGGTCATCGTGGAGAGCACGGCGTTGAGCGCGTCAACCAGCGCGGTGTTTCCCTTGCGCACGGAGATGCCGATGTTGACCTCCTCGTCGGAGACCTCGAAGTTGTCGTCAGTGCCGGTGAAGTCCAGCAGGGTCAGGTCGGGATAGGCGATCAGTGCGCCCTGGGCGGTGGGCATGTCGGTGCAGACGAAGTCGACCATGCCGCTCTCCAGCGCCATCAGCATGGCGGGAGCGGACTCGGCAGGAGACTGGATCTGCGCGTCCTTGATCTGGGGCAGGCACAGCTCATACCAGATGGTACCCATCTGCGAGGTGCAGTAGCCGCTCAACTCGGAAATGCCCTTGGCCTCGGCCTGAGGCGTGCCCTGCTTGGCCAGGCAGACGATCGAGGCGTACATATACGGGCCGGCGAAGTCGACCATCTCGGCGCGCTCGGCGGTCATGGACTGACCGGCGATGACCGCATCCACCAGGCCGGACTGCACCGCGGGAATCAGGGAGTCCCAGTCCAGGCGAACGATCTCCAGCTCCCAGCCGTTGGCCTCGCACAGCTTCTTGGCCATCATCACGTCGTAGCCATTGGCATACTCGTTGGTGTCGCGGATCGGCACCGCGCCGTTGGAATCGTCGGGCTGCGTCCAGTTATAGGGCGCGTAGGCACACTCCATCGCGACGGTCAGCACGCCGTCCTCCACGCCGGAGGTTTCCTCAGCCGTCGCGGGGATCATCGCCAGGCACACGATCAGGGCCAGAACCAGACTGAACATTCTTCTCATTGGGGATACCGCCTTTCTTTTTTTACGAACATTCGCGGCGAATTGGCTGCTCCCGTCCGGCCGCGCGAGGCGGGAGTGATAAAAAAGTGAACCGCTCATGTCAAGCGGTTCACGGAAGATACGAAGATCAATGGGGACTAGCACCCACACTCCGTTTCATCCCTTGATAGCGCTTCACAAGCTAAACATGTGACAGTCCGCCGCGTATTTCACGGCGACCCAGCCATCCGCATTCAGGCCCCTGCGGACGCTTCGGCGATGCTCCCTTTCCCGCGGCAGCGGCCTGCTGCTCGTTCGCGGTACTCATGAACCTCGCGCCTCTATCCAAGTGATTAAGCGATTCAATTTTTATGGCGTGAGTATAGCACGGACCTTCCCGCCTGTCAAGCCCTCTTTTCGACATTTTTCCGTCTCTTCACTTTTTTAACCCATGCTATACCGGGCAGTGCCAGTTCCACTGGCCGTCGGTTCCGGCGCAGGGCAGCAGCATACTTCCGACCTGCTCTGGATCTATCCCCCTGCTTCCGCGCCTCACTCCTCGATGCGGTAGACCTCCATCTGGCCGGGGGCGAGCCAGGCGCCGTTGTGCACGCCGTTTTCATCCCGGCGGAAGCTATTGCACACGTCGTTAAACCGGCAGGGCACCTCCGCGCCGCCCCAGGGCGTGGGCTGGACGCAGGCCGGGCCGCCGCCGAAGGCGCTGTTGGTGCGCGTGTCATACATCGAGTAGGCCACGCGATACAGCTCCTTCACGCAGGGCTGCAGGTACAGGTGGAAGTAGCCGCTCTCGGTCTGCGAGTTGTTGACCAGCGCCAGGTACTTCGCGCCGCCGGGCAGGTGAAACAGCGAGACCAGCACGGGCAGGCCGTGGTCGCAGGTCACATTTTTAATCAGCGGATGCTCGTTGTACGCCAGCAGCGGATAGCCGCCGTAGGCGCGCAGGGCATGCCAGGTTTCGTCGTGAATCAGGTCGCAGAACAGCGCGCCGAACTGGTTCTGAAAGGAGCGCTGCACGCGCGAAAGCCACTCGTAGGTCTCCGTGCGCTCACCCAGCTCGTCGATCGGCGCGACCCGGTAGTTGATGCGGCAGGTGCGCATGTACATGAAGAACCACCACACACAGTTTGCGCCGCTGGCGACGCTGGTGGTGAGCTGCCACCTCAGGTCGTCCTCCTTCGGGCAGCGATACCGGAAGTGGCCCACGCTCAGGTTGCTCACCCACAGCGGCAGATTGTGCCGCTTCGCCGCCTGCGTGTATTTGAGAAGCGACTTGTAGTACTCGTTCACGCCGGTATCCGCCGCGTCGGGCGGATTCATCTGGGAATAGCGGTCGTAGCTGATCTGCTGAAGGCCGCTCTTCTCGATGAATTCGTCGATCCACCGGTCAAACCCCAGCCCGCCGGTCATCTGCTCGCTGCCGTCGTAGTATGGATTGAAGTTGATGAACGGGCGCAGGTTGGGCGCGCACTCCCGCTGCAGGCGCACCGCGGCCTCCGCGTCGGAGAGCTGGTCGCCGCTGGGCTCGTCGCCCACGTAGAAGCCGTAGGCCGCCGGATGAGAGCCGAAGTCGCGCACTGCCTCCATGAACCGCGCCTTGTAGCCCTCGGGGTCGGTGCTCGCTCCGTTCCAGCTGGCGCGCGTGTCGTCGATCACCAGGCGGATGCCCTTCTCGGCGCACCTGTCCAGGAAGGCAATCAGCTCCTCCGGCCGGTTCTCCCCCGCGATGAAGCGCGGCGACATGCACAGGTTCATCCCCGCGTCGCTCCAGTCCTTCACCGCCCTGTCCGCATCGTACATGCCCAGCATCGCATAATTCCAGAAGCCGAGCGGAAACTGCTTTTTCATATTCCACCTCCATTAAAGTACGTTCGAGAGGCGGCTTTTCTAAGAAAAGCCCCTCAGCTTGTCAAAAAAGGTTTTGACAAGCTGGTGGACGGGGAAGCAAGCTCCCCGGCCAGGTGCCGCGCCTCA
>CAKUFI010000127.1 GCA_934647305.1 uncultured Clostridia bacterium
GGAGCAAGGCCGTGTAATTCGCCGCTATTCTGCGACAGGGGCTTTTTTATTTGTCTGTTCGCGGGGGAACGGTCCACATCGCGCGACCGGGGGCTTGAAGGAGGGAGAGATTCGCTACTTGCCGCAGCCCTTGCAGTGGGCACAGTCGCCGCCGCAGGAGGACTTGCCCGCCTTCTTATCCTTGATCATTTTCCAGACCAGCAGTCCGACGATAATCGCCAGAACGCCGCCGACAATTACAGTGCCCATACTTCAGAACCTCGCTTTCACAGTAGATTGTTGATGGTTTGGAAGATTAGTCGTTCTCGTACTTGTTCTTGCGAACCAGCATGTAGATCATGCCAACCAGCACAACCGCGGCGACGATCACGCCCAGGACGTTGCCGCAGCCGGTGAAGAGCTGGCCGAACTGGTTGATCATCAGCGCCACCAGGTAGGCAAAGCCGCACTGATAGCCGATGGCGAACCAGGTCCACTTGGCGTTGTTCATCTCGCGCTTGATCGCGCCCATGGCCGCGAAGCAGGGAGCGCACAGCAGGTTGAAGGCCAGGAAGGAGTAGCCGGCCACGTGGGTGAAGGCCGCGGCGATCGCCTGGTAGACGGTGCCGTCTCCGCCGCCGTACAGGATGCCCAGGGTGCCGACGATGTTCTCCTTGGCGACCAGGCCGGTGATCGAAGCCACGGCAGCCTGCCAGTTGCCCCAGCCCAGGGGACGGAAGATCCAGGCGATGGCGCCGCCGATCTTGGCCAGGATGGAGAAGTCGATCTCCTCATCGGACAGCATGCGGAACGCGCCGTCAACCCATCCGAAGTAGGTGGTGAACCAGACCACGATGGTGGAGAGCAGGATGATCGTGCCGGCCTTCTTGATGAAGCTCCAGCCGCGCTCCCACATGGAGCGGAGCACGTTGCCCAGGGTCGGCCAGTGGTAGGCGGGCAGCTCCATGACGAACGGAGCAGGATCGCCGGCGAACAGCTTGGTCTTCTTCAGGATGATACCGGAAACGATGATCGCGCCGATGCCCAGGAAGTAGGCCGAGGTGGCGATCCAGGGCGAGCCGCCGAAGATGGCGCCCGCGATCATGGCGATGAAGGGAGTCTTCGCGCCACAGGGGATGAAGGTGGTGGTCATGATGGTCATGCGGCGGTCACGCTGGTTCTCGATCGTACGGGAAGCCATGATGCCGGGCACGCCGCAGCCCATGCCGACCAGGATCGGGATGAAGCTCTTGCCGGACAGGCCGAACTTGCGAAACACGCGGTCCAGCACGAAGGCGATACGGGCCATGTAACCGCAGGCCTCAAGGAACGCCAGCAGCAGGAACAGCACCAGCATCTGGGGCACGAAGCCCAGCACAGCGCCCACGCCGGCCACAATGCCGTCCAGGATCAGACCGCTGAGCCACTCAGCGCAGTTGATCTTCTCCAGGCCGTCGCCGATGAGCACCGGCACGCCGGGCACCCACACGCCGTAGTCGGCCGGGTCGGGCTCGTCGAAGCCGTTGGTCTCAAAGTAGGTCACGGCGTCGAGGTAGGTCATGGCGACCGTGGAATCCTTGTCCGCGCCCGCGGGAATCTGGTCGTAATAGGCGGTCATGTCGTTCACGGCCAGGGTCTCTTCGTCCTCGACCTCGACATCCGCAGTCTTCTCTTCAGTGGTGAAGTCCTTCATCTCCTGAAGCTTGGCCTCCGCGTCGAAGTCCTCCGCCTCGGTATCCAGGCCCACGAAGGCGTCCACGGCCTGACTGGCGGCGGTATACTCGTCGGAAACCTCGGTATAGGCGGACGAGCCGATGCCGAACAGGTGCCAGCCGTCGCCGAACAGGCCGTCGTTGGCCCAGTCGGTCGCCGACGCGCCCACCGTCACCATGGCGATGTAATACACCAGGAACATGACCAGCGCGAAGATCGGCAGGCCCAGCCAGCGGTTGGTGACCACGCGGTCGATCTTGTCGGACACGGTCAGGCCGCCCGCGTTCTTCTTCTTGTAGCAGCTCTTGATGATCTCGGCGATGTGGATATAGCGCTCGTTGGTGATGATGCTCTCCGCGTCGTCGCCCATTTCCTTCTCGACGGCCTGAATGTCGGCGTCGATGTGCTTCATGGTTTCGGCGGGGATCTTCAGCTGCTCGATCACCTTTTCGTCGCGCTCGAAGATCTTGATGGCGTACCAGCGCTGGCGCTCCTCAGGCATGGAGTGCAGCTCGGCCTCCTCGATGTGCGCGATGGTGTGCTCAACCGGGCCGGCGAAGGTGTGCATGGGCACGGTTTTGCCGTTCCTGGCGGCAGTGATCGCAGCCTCGGCGGCCTCCATCACGCCCTCGCCCTTCAGCGCGGAAATCTCGACCACCTTGCAGCCCAGCTGACGGGACAGCTCGGCGAAGTTGATCTTGTCGCCGTTCTTGCGGACGATGTCCATCATGTTCACGGCCACGACCACCGGAATGCCCAGCTCGGTCAGCTGCGTGGTCAGGTACAGGTTGCGCTCCAGGTTGGTGCCGTCGATCAGGTTCAGGATGACGTCCGGACGCTCGCCGACCAGGTAGTTACGGGAGACGACCTCCTCCAGCGTATAGGGAGACAGCGAATAAATACCGGGAAGGTCGGTCACGATGACGTCGTCATGCTTCTTCAGGCGGCCTTCCTTCTTTTCGACGGTGACGCCCGGCCAGTTGCCGACAAACTGGTTGGAGCCGGTGAGCGAGTTGAACAGCGTCGTCTTGCCGCAGTTCGGGTTACCCGCCAGCGCAATTCTGATGGTGGCCATAACGAAATGCTCCTTTCTTGTCAAGGGCGGCCCTGCCGCCCGGGTAAGCGTTTGTTGCTCTTCATAAGTTAGTATATGCTAACTCATGTCCAAATGAAAAAACCGGCCCGGTTAGCGTACCTCAATCAGCTCTGCATCACCGCGGCGAACGGACAGCTCATAGCCGCGAACGGTCAGCTCCATCGGGTCGCCCAGCGGCGCCACCTTGCGCACGTACACCTGCGTGCCGCGGGTCAGTCCCATGTCCATGATGCGGCGCTTGAGCGCGCCCTCGCCGTGCAGCTTCTCGATCACTGCGTATTCTCCAACCTTGACATCCTTCAGCGTCTTCATTTGCTCTTCCCCCTTGATGTAATCATTCCTGGAAAACGCGGACAAACGGGTCAATCAGACCATGATTCGCATCGCCATGGTCTTATCCAAGGCAATTCGGCTCTCCTTCACGTTCAGGATCAGGTTTCCGCCCAACTCACTGACAACCGTGACCTCGGCGCCGACCACGAAGCCCAGCTCCGCCAGATGCTGCCGCACATCATCGCGCCCGTTGATCTTCTTGATGATGTTCACATCGCCCACACTGGCCATACCCAACGGCATCATACGTTTTTCTCCCTCCTATGAACCGTTTCATGTTCACGGGCGATCCTGAGTTAACAGCTTCTAACCCGTTGACGGGAGATAGTTTAACACCTCTAATCCATGTTGTCAAGCGGTCAGATCTCATATTTCGTGTTAAAACTCTTTAACCGCAAAAAGTCCGCTTTTCGCCACTCTCTGAACGGTTTTCCTTGCGCCGGATATATCCGGCATGATATAATAGGGATACAAATACTCACGCAAAAAGAAGACGTGCAAAAGGAGGACACGCCATGTGGACTTATAAGGAAGACGACACCCCCGCCGTGCTGACCGCGAGGGATCACGTCGCGGGCGCGCACCGCGGCCAGGGCGGCCTGAAGCTGCCCAATACCGCCGTGCTGTTTTACATGGGCAAGGCAGTGGAGTACCTGACCACCACGCACGAGTGCACCCTGCTGACCGAAAAGCTGCCCCGGTTCCTGTACGGCTGCCCGGTCTGGGCGCTGGGTGATCGGATGTGCTTCCTGGACGGCGGCAGGGGCGCGCCTCAGGCCGCGGACACCCTCGAGACGCTGGCCGTGCTGGGCGTAAAGCGGGTGTTCACGGTGGGCATGTGCGGCGCGTTTTCGCAGAAGGTCGAGGTGGGCGAGGTGATCGTGCCCGACCGGGCGTTCGTCGAGGAGGGCGCGTCGCTGCACTATTACGAGCGGATCGAGTCCGCCTGCCCGGATGGGGCGCTGTTTGACTGCCTGCGCAGTATGCCGGGCGCGAAGGTCTTCCCGATCGTCACCACCGACGCGGTTTACCGCCAGACCTTCTTCAAGGAACGCCTCTGGCGCGAGAAGGGCGCGGTGGGCGTGGACATGGAGACCTCGGCGCTCTTCAGCGTGGGCAGATACCTGGGGCTTCAGGTGGCCAGCGCGCTGATGGTCTCCGACCGGCACCCGGAAAGCCCGGACGCGCCGCGCTGGCAGTGGCACATGACCGACGAAATGCGCCGAAGCCTGGTCGACCGCGCGCTCGAGGCAGTGCTGAAGGACGCGGAGGCGCCGGCATGAACAGGGAACAGCTGATCGTGCACACTCAAAAATACATGCTTGCGCTCTCGCAGGGCGTGGATCCGATCAGCGGCCTGCCGATTCAGGAGGGCGACGCGGCGCAGACCCATGTCCGCGCCATAGGGTAAAGGTTCAGGGGAGGGACGCACTGCGCCCCTCCCCCCAGACTGTCAAAAAACCCCCGGAGAGCTCGAGAGGGCCGCAGCCCTTTCGAACTTTCAATCGTGCCCAGCGGCGTGT
>CAKUFI010000128.1 GCA_934647305.1 uncultured Clostridia bacterium
GTCTTGCCGTGGTCGACGTGTCCAATGGTACCCACGTTTACGTGGGGCTTCTTACGCTCAAACTTTGCCTTTGCCATGAGTGTGTTCCTCCTTGATTCTGACTTGTTGTGAAAAGCCGGACGTGCGTTACCGTGTGGAGCGGGTGATGGGAATCGAACCCACGTGATCAGCTTGGGAAGCTGGGGCTCTGCCATTGAGCTACACCCGCATGCCCGCCCGCCTGTGCACAGATTCTATTTTAAATGAATCTCCGGCGTTTGTCAACACCTTTATTGTGTCCGCAGCCAAAAACAAAGGCAGGAAATGCAGTTGATTTTTGAGGTAAATTGTGTTAATATATAAGCACGCCCCCTGTCGGATGAATTCTTATCAAAATTTCCTCATAATTGACTGGACTGGGCGCGTAGATAACTATATAATACAGGGTGTATAGCTGCGTTATACAATAAGGGGGTTGAGCCTGTTGAGAAAAAAGCAAAGCATCGCCATGCTGCTGGCCGGCGGCCAGGGCAGCCGTCTGGGCATCCTGACCAAGGTGATGGCCAAGCCGGCCATACCGTTCGGCGGCAAGTACCGCATCATCGATTTCCCTCTTTCCAACTGTTCCAATTCAGGCATTGACACGGTGGGCGTTCTGACCCAGTATCAGCCGCTGGAGCTGAACAGCTATATCGGCTCCGGCCAGCCGTGGGATCTGGACCTGAACGACGGCGGTGTGTTCGTGCTGCCTCCCTATTCGCGCGGCAAGTCGGGCGAGTGGTACCGCGGCACGGCCAACGCGATCTATCAGAACATCCCGTTCATCGAGCAGTTCAGTCCCGAGTACGTGCTGATCCTCTCCGGCGATCACATCTACAAGATGGACTACAACGAGATGATCAAGTTCCATAAGAAGAACCGCGCCGACGCGACCATCGCGGTTTTGCAGGTTCCGTGGGAGGACGCCAGCCGCTTCGGCATCATGAACACCGACGAGGAAAACGTCATCACCGACTTCGAGGAAAAGCCGGCCAAGCCCAGGAGCAACAAGGCTTCGATGGGCGTATACGTGTTCTCCTGGCCCATCCTCAAGCAGTATCTGATCAACGACGAGGCCGACCCCAACTCCAAAAACGACTTCGGCAAGAACATCATCCCCAAGATGCTCGGCGACGGCTGCCGCATGCTGGCCTATGCCTTCGAGGGCTACTGGAAGGACGTGGGCACGATTGAGAGCCTGTGGGAGGCCAATATGGACCTGCTCAAGCAACCCGCGGCCTTCGACCTGTATGACAACCGCTGGCGCATCTACGCCCGCAACCCGATCATGCCGCCCCACTACATCGCCCGGGGCGCCATCGTGGACGACTGCATGATTACCGAGGGCTGCGAGGTGCGCGGCGAGGTGCACCACAGCGTGCTCTTCGCGGGCGTGACGATCGAGGCGGGCGCAAAGGTATACGACTCGGTCATCATGCCGGGCGTGGTGGTGCGCGCGGGCGCGGTGATTCACCGGGCCATCGTGGGCGAAAACAGCGACATCACCGGCGGCGCGCAGGTGGGCCGTCCCTATGCCGAGGGCGAGGAAAACGCCATCGCGCTGGTGGGCCAGAACACCGTGCTGCCCGAAAACTTCGTGGTGAACCCCGGAGATCAAATCGACAGCGACGTGCTGGCGCTGGAAAGGAGCGCGGACGAATGAAAGACGTAATGGGTCTCATCTATACCTCCAAAAATGAAGTCACGCTGCGGGAGCTGACCGTTTCCCGCGCGGTCGCCGCGCTGCCCGTAGCCGGCCGCTATCGCGTGATCGACTTCATCCTCTCCAGCATGGTCAACTCGGGCATCCGCAACGTGGGCGTGATCATGCAGAAGAACTACCACTCGCTGATGGACCACCTGGGCAGCGGCAAGGAGTGGGATCTGCACACCCGCAACGACGGCCTGTTCATCCTGCCGCCCTTCCTGACCCGCGAGAACATCGGCACCTACAGCGGCATCATGGACGCGATCCGCTCCAACATGGGCTATCTGCGCCGCTCGCAGCAGGAATACGTCATCCTGGCCAACAGCCATACCGTGCTCAACTGCACCTTTGACGACCTGCTGGCCTTCCACGAGGATCACAAGGCCGACATCACCCTGATGTACGCCAGAAAGCCGCTCTCCGCGCTCGACCAGACCGTCACCCTGACCCCCCGCCACGTGTTTTTGCAGGTGGACGGCGACGGCAAGGTGGCGGATCTCGAGATCGGCACCGAGCATCCGGGCAGTGAAAGCTTCTATATGGATATCCTGCTCATCAAGCGCACCCTGCTCATGCAGCTCATTGAGCAGTGCTTCGCGCAGAGCTACACCAGCTTCAACCGCGACCTGCTGCAGCGCTACGTGCACAACGGCATGCTGCGCATCTACGGCTACGAGTACAAGGGATATAATCGCCGCCTGGAGACCATCAACAGCTACTTCGGCGCCAACATGGACATGCTCGACCCGGAAATCCGCCGCGAGATCTTCCATGTCAACCCGATCTACACCAAGGTTCGCGACGAGGTGCCCGCGCGCTACCTGCCGGGCGGCACGGCGGTCAACTCGCTGGTCGCAGACGGCTGCGTGATCGAGGGCACGGTGGAAAACAGCGTGCTCTTCCGCGGCGTGCATGTGGGCAAGGACACCCACATCAAGGACTCCATCATCATGCAGGAGAGCTCGGTGGGCGCGCACTGTGAGGTGGAAAACTCCATCCTAGATAAGAAGGTCATCGTCCGGGACGAAAGCCGCCTGATCGCGCCCGTCCACTACCCCATCGTCATCGGCAAAAACACGGTGATCTAAAGGAACATTCGAGAGGCCGCCTTTCTGAGAAGGGCGCCTCTCGAGCTCTTCCGGAAAGCATCCGCTGCCGCCTGCTTCGAAAAGAAATGCGCGGCAGACATTCCGCGCGCCGAGATTCGGGGCGCAAAGTCAAATCGTTAATGGAGGAAATGCCTATGAAAATTCTGATGGCGGCGTCCGAATGCGTCCCCTTCGTCAAGACCGGCGGCCTGGCCGACGTGCTGGGCGCGCTGCCCAAGGCGCTCGCGGCGCAGGGCGAGGACGTGCGCGTCGTGCTGCCGCTGTACGCTGAAATTTCCGAGGAATACAAGCAGCAGATGACCCAGAAATGCGTGTTTTACGTCGATCTGGGCTGGCGGCACCAGTACTGCGGCGTCAAGGAGCTGACGCTCGCAGGCGTGACCTACTACTTTATCGACAACGAGTACTACTTCAACCGCCCCTACGTCTACGGCCTGGGCGGCGACGAGGGCGAGCGCTTCGCCTTCTTCTCCCGCGCGGTGCTGGAGATGCTGCCGAGGCTGAACTACTTCCCGGACGTGCTGCACTGCCACGACTGGCAGACCGGCCTGATCCCCATGATGCTGCGCATCCAGTATTCCCGCCGCAGCGAGTACGCCGCCGTCAAGACGGTGTACACTATCCACAACCTGCAGTATCAGGGCGTGTTCCCGATCGGCGAGATCGAGGATCTCCTGCACCTGGGCAGCGAGGCGTACCTGGACGGCGGCGTGGAGTTCTACGGCCAGTGCTCCTTCATGAAGGGCGGCATCAACTTCGCCGACCGGATCACGACCGTCAGCCCCAGCTACGCTCAGGAAATTCAGACCGCCTACTACGGCGAGCGGCTGGACGGCCTGCTTCGGGCCAAGTCCGACCACCTGCTCGGCATACTCAACGGCATCGACATGCAGGAATACGATCCCGCGGCCGATCCGCTGATCGACCTGAACTACACCGCCCGCTCCATCGGCCGCAAAAAGAAGAACAAGACGGCGCTTCAGGCCGAGCTGGGCCTCAAGGTGGACGAAAACGTGCCGCTGATCGGCATGGTGGGCCGCCTGTCCGGCCAGAAGGGGCTGGATCTGCTCTCCTGCGTGCTCGACGACATCATGAAGACCGGCGCGCAGCTGGTGGTGCTGGGCAAGGGCGAGGACGGCTACGTCAACATGCTGAACTGGGCGCAGAACCGCTTCCCCGGCCAGCTGGCCGCCCGAATCGAGATGAATCACCGCCTGGCGCACCGCATCTATGCCTCCAGCGACCTGTTCCTGATGCCCAGCCGGTTCGAGCCCTGCGGATTGAGCCAGCTCATTGCCCTGCGCTACGGCTCGCTGCCCGTCGTGCGCGAGACCGGCGGCCTGCGCGACACCGTGCTGGCCTACAACCCCAATACCGGCGACGGCAACGGCTTCACCTTCTTCAATTACAACGCGCACGATATGCTGCACGTGGTGGAGCAGGCCGTGCGCCTCTACCATGAAGACCCCAAGACCTGGGGCAAGCTCGTGCGCCGCGCCATGGGCGGCAAGTACGGCTGGGATCAATCCGCGGGCGTGTATCTGTCCATGTACAGGGAGCTCTGCCCGGAAAAATAACCCACACACAAATCCCCGGCGGCTTCGTTCTGTCAAGCCGTCGGGGTTCGTTTTTTTCAGGCAGGGTATACCCGCGCCTTTTCTCAGCCAATACGTAGCATGACTCATGGATGCTCAGCTCGTTCAGAGGAATTGCGCCGCCTTCGCGGCGCGGGAGCGGGGGAGGGG
>CAKUFI010000129.1 GCA_934647305.1 uncultured Clostridia bacterium
GATTTGAGGCGCGGCACCTGGCCGGGGAGCTTGCTTCCCCGTCCACCAGCTTGTCAAAACCTTTTTTGACAAGCTGAAGCCAGCCGGGTAATACCCGACTGGCTCTGTGTATGCTGTACAAAAGGGAATTACTTGATGACCTCGCCCATGGTGCCGGGCGCGACGCAGCCCGCGTTGGACTCGTCGGTATCGATGTGCATGGCCAGCGCGTACTTCTCGCTCACGCGAACCACCACGTCGCCGAAGGTCAGGCTGCGGCCGTCGGAGTCGATCTTCACGGACACGACCTGCTTGTCGGTCACGCCGAACTCGGCCGCGTCGGCAGGGGTCATGTGGATGTGGCGCTTGGCGGCGATCACGCCCTCGGTGATCTCAACCTCGCCCTTGGGGCCGACCAGCTTGCACGCGCCGGAGCCGGCGATCTGGCCGGACTCGCGCACGGGTGCGACCACACCGATGGAGCGGGCGTCGGTCAGGGACAGCTCAACCTGGGTCTCGGGACGGATGGGGCCGAGGATGGACACGCCGGTCAGGGTCTTCTTGGGGCCCACGACGTCCACGCGCTCCGCGCTGGCGTACTGGCCGGGCTGGGAGAGCATCTTCTTGACGGTCAGCTCATAGTCCTTGCCGAAGAGAATATCGAGCACCTCGCGGGTCACGTGCACGTGGCGGGCAGAGGTTTCCACCAGAACCTTATTGGCCATAGTAAAACACTTCTTTCCTTCAGAATTCACACCTATTGTACCGCAACTGCATGAAAAATGCAAGTTAACAAGTCATGAGACCGCGGCGGCGCGTGGTGTATAAAAGGGAAGCCTTTTCGCAGAATCCGACAAAAAAGCGGGCCCGCCCTTGCGAAGGCGCGAAAGAGCGGCTATAATACACCTGAAAAAACGCATGGAGGGAATTGCGCATGCAGCTTTCCGAGCTGGCCTACAGGCCGATTGGACAGATTCAGCTGAGGTATCTGAACCTGCGGCGTTTTGTGTCGCCGGACAACTCGCCGGTGCATCAGGAGTTCGGCGAGCCGTACATGCGGCTGGTCTACATCGTGCGCGGCAGTGCCGTGTTCGAGGCGGACGGCGCGCGTTTTGAGGCGGGCGACTACTCGCTGGTCTACATTCCCCGGAACACCGAGTATCGTTCCTCCTGGCTGCCCGGCTCGGTGCGTGAGCTGGCGATTATGGACATCGACCTGCGCGACGAGCAGGACTGCCCGATTGGCTTCGGCGAGCAGGCCGAGGTGCTTTTCCACGACGAGCATGGCCTGTACGCGGGCTACTTCGGCGAAATCGCGCACATGGACGAGGACGACGCGCCCTACCGCTGGCTGGAGCGCATGGCGATGGCGCTCAAGCTGTGCTGCGAGATCGCCCGGCAGCGGGTGCTTCAGACGGAAGGCCCTCGAAGCGCGCGCATCTACACGGCGCTGGCCTACCTGGAGCACAACTATGCCCAGGACACGCCGGTGCGCGAGCTGGCGAGGATGTGCGCCCTGAGCATCAGCGCGTTTCGCAAGCTGTTTTTCGAGGCAAAGGGCATGACCCCAGTGGAGTACCGCAATTCCCTGCGTATCCGGCGCGCCGCCGAGCTGCTCAAGAGCGGCAGTCGGGTGGCCGACGCGGCCCACGCGGTAGGTATCGACGACCCCAAGTACTTCAGCAAGCTCTGCCGCCGCTACACGGGCTTCAGTCCCACACAGCTGACCAGACAGAGTGCGGAGGAAAGGTGAACCGGTGGCCGGGGAAGCAGGCTTCGCGCCTCAAATCTGGGATTTGCGAATAGCGTCCCGCACGCACGCTGTGCATTTGCGACTTCCGCGTCGGCAACGCCGACTGAAGTTTTCCGGAGAATTCCGGAAAACCGACGAAATTGGGAACTCCAATTTATGGTTCCCAATTTCGTCGCCAGAACCCGCGGTAGCAAGTGGGTGCAGGCCCTGCCTGCCGGCAGCAAATGGAACCGGGCCCTGCCCGGCCCTCACTGCCTGAAAAAGAAAATTTTTTCGGACCGGTCAAACCTCGAGCCACGGGGCAGCGTCTAATAGATAGACGCCAGCAAACAAATGAAGCGGGTGCTGAGATGAACGACGACGAATACATGTCGCGCGTTCTGGGCATGGAGCGCAAGCTGTATCGGATTGCGCACTCCCTGCTCTGGAACGACGCGGACTGTGCCGACGCCATACAGGAAGCAATAACCAAAGGGTGGATGAAAAAGGCCACCCTGAGAGAAGTATGCTTTTTTGAGACCTGGCTGGTGCGGATCCTGATCAACGAGTGCCGCAACATCCAGCGCCGTGAGAAAATCCGCCTGCTGCCGCTGGACGAGGGCATCAAGGTGCAGCGGGAGGAGGACTTCGTGGAGAACCTCCGGCTGCGCGAGGCGCTGAAAAAGCTGCCGGAAAAATACCGGCTGGTGCTGCTGCTTCACCATCTGGAGGGCTACGACCTGGGCGAGATCGCGCAGATGCTGAACTGCCCGCGCACGACCATCAAGTCCCGGCTTCATCAGGCGCGCAAGGCGCTCAAGGCCATTCTGCAGGAGATGGGAGATGGGAACGATGAATAAAAAGGACTGGGACGCGGCCTTTCCGGAAACGCCGGACGTCGTCCGCCACGCCGTATACAGCGCGTTCAGAGAGGGCAAGAAGCGCGACCGGCGGCGCAGGCACTTTACCCAGGCGGCGGCCATCGCGGCCACGCTGGTGGTGATGCTGGGCCTGGGCATGCTCATGAAGCAGGCCGGCCTGGGCGCGAAGCGGAATGTGCTCACCCGAAGCGACTCTCTGCCGCAGGTCAGCGCCAGCGCGCAGCCGGATGAGGCCGGCACGACCGCCCTGCCCGCCGCCACACAGGAGGTTACGACCGCGCCCACTGACATTCCAACGGCCGCGCCCACGGCTCAGCCCACCGAGACCGTCTCCCCCGAGCCGACCGTTTCCGTCACCACCCTGCCGCCCGAGATGGAGAACGGGAGCGCGGCGGGCATGCCCGAATCGAGCGTCATTTATGACGACGGCGAGACGGTCTATTATCCCAACCTGAGCGGTGTGCAGTACTATCACGCCTCCGAGGAGGAAGCGAAAAAGAGCCTGAGCGAGGCGGACGCGGACTGCGTGATTATTGAGGGCAGCCGCAGCCAGGCGGACTCGATCGGCCTGTGGGCCTGCCCGGACTGCCTGTTCGACCCGGGGCTGGTCTACCTGGCAGACGGGGCGCAGGTCTATCACCGCACCCCCCACTGCGCGGGCGGCGATCTGCAGGGCACGCACGGCTGCTCGCTCTATGAGGCGCTGCTGCGCGGCCTGACCGCCTGCGAGAAGTGCGCCGCGGCCGACGAGGTGTTCATCTCGCCCTACCAGCCGACCTTCTATCACGGCACGACCGCCTGCAAGAGCTTCGTCAGCAAGAGCGCGGAGGAGTTCGATACGCTGGCCGAGGATCAGGCGCTGTATAACGGCATGCTGCCCTGTCAGGATTGCCTGGGCGCGGATTACAGCGTCCTTACCGCCAGCGACTGGCAGCGCGTCGTGGCCAGCGGCAGCGTGTGCGTCTATTACTCCGGAAACCGCTACCACCTGGACAAGGCCTGCGCGCCCGAGAACGCAGAGTGGCTGCTGCTGGGCAAGGCGATATGCAGCGACCTGAAGCCCTGCCCGGACTGCGTGCAGATCTACGCGACGGATGAGGCAGACGCATGGGCGAGCAGCAGCACCAATCCGATGACGAACCCGAAGGGCTTCTACTTTACACCAGGCGGCACTTATTATCATACTGTGTCGAATTGCTCAGGCATGAAAAACGCTGTGGAGTACTCCCTGTCTCAGACCGCCTCCAGCGGCAAAAAGCCCTGCCCGGTCTGCTATCCCTATGACCCGACCAGTCAGGACAGCGTGACCCGCTACGCGATGAACGTGTTCAGCGGCTGCTTCGGCGCGGACTACCCCTTTGAGCGGAACGTGGAGAAGGAATTGACCAGCGCGGATGCAGGAAATGGACAGGGCTTCTGCGAATTCTGTTATGCCAGCCCCAGCACCCTGCTGCTTGACCAGACCGACGGCGCATACGTCAACGTGTATGACCACGAGGTGACGCTGTCGCTGAGCCTGTGGGATGCACAGCGCATGCAGAGCTTCATCGAGCAGTGGAAGAACACCGACCTGACGAGCGCCTATGAGCAGGTCTTTGCGCAGGTGAGCGTCGGCTCGAATACCACCTGCCGCCTCTATGCCGTCAATCTGACCGCCGTGCTGGACGAAAGCCGGTACGCGTCCGCGCTGGACGAATGCACGTTCTACTTCCTGATGACCAATCCCAGCACCAATTTCCGCGCGGCCGTCGAAGTGAACTATTCAATCACCAATCAGCGCCTGACCGCGATGAATTGGCAGTACGAGTAACGCGCGCCCGCTTCGCGGG
>CAKUFI010000130.1 GCA_934647305.1 uncultured Clostridia bacterium
GTCCCGTGCCCACCGTACACGCCGCTGGGCGCGATTGAAAGTTCGAGAGGGTTGCGACCCTCTCGAGCTCTCCGGGGTTTTTTCGACAGTCTGAAACTCCCTCAGAGCGTCTTTGAGGGAGTTTCTGCCGCCAGCGCCGGGCCTTCAAAGATAATCATGTCGCCGCGGCGGCGGGCCAGGGCGAGCTCGGCGGGGGCGCGGACGGTCCAGGCGGCCATCGGGGTGCGGTAGAGCAGGCGCTGGAGGTGGGGGACGGGACTGTGCCTGGCGGCGAGGCGGTAGGCGACGAAGTCCGGCCGGGAGATCGCGTTCATGAACAGTCCGCAGAAGGCCAGCACGGCGGCGCGGCTCAGGCGGCGGGGGAGATCCTCGCTGGAGGGAAACAGCTGGCCGCGCACGATCTGCGGCGCGACGAAACGCAGCCTGAACAGGCAGCGCGGGTCAAAGGACTCAATCAGGTAGTTGCCCGGGCGGCCCGCAAGGCAGGCGCAGACCGCGTCGGTCAGGCGAAAGATGCGGCGGCAGCTCTTCACTTCAATCAGCACCGGCACGCGCCCGGCGATTCGGTCGAGCGCCTCGCAAAGCGTGGGAATCGACTCCCCGTCCGGCAGGCGCAGGCGTTTCAGCTCGGCCAGCGTCGCCTGCTCGGGCTGCCGCGCGTCGCCGCACAGCCGCCTGAGCGTGTCGTCGTGAAACACGATCAGCTGCCCGTCGCGCGAAAACCGCACGTCCAGCTCGATGCCGCAGCCCGCCCGGCAGGCCGCCTCAAACGCGCCCAGCGAGTTCTCGCTCACGCCGTTTCCGTGCAGGCCCCGGTGCGCAAAGCAGGTTCCCTGCCACCTTCGCGCGCGGCGCTTGCCCAGCCTGGGCGCGGTCAGCCAGAAGAGCAGCAGCTCGGCGAACAAAATCCATTGTATCATGCACACCCCCCTTTCGTGGGTCAACCATGATTATAGCACACTTTTCGCGCGCGCGCAGTGGGAAATCCTGCGCTTATTGCAGGCTTTACGTGACAGCCGCCCGACGCAGACCGCCGCCAGCGCCCCCGCCGCGCCGCACAGGAGCGCGAAAACTGCCGCCGCCTGCAGCTCGCCGCCTACCCTTTCGGGCAGCGAGGCCGGGTAGGGCATGAAGTAGCCCAGGCGCACAGTCCCAGCCCGCCCAGGTATTCCAGCGCGACCCCCGTATAAAAAGCCGCGCAGGGCACAGCAAAGTGTTTTCTTCATAATGATCTTCCTTTCAAAAGTACAGGATGTCGGAGAGCGGGCGCTCCCTGCCCTGGGAGGGCCGGTTGAGGATTTCACCCATGAACCAGAGCTCGGAGGAGCCGCTGCCGTCCAGGTTCATGGCGGTCTGCGCGCCCAGGTCGAGCATCAGGCGCTGCGCCTCGCCCAGCGTCATGCCCTTGGAGTAGCCGCTCTGCCGCCCGTCGGCGACGAGGAGCACGTAGTGCAGCGGGCCGATCTGGCCGATGACAGTGCGCGGATCGCGCCGCCTGGGGTCGGTGGAGATCAGGTCGAAGACGGAGTCGGGGTCGACGGCCTGCCCGCCGCGCACCAGCTCCGGGCCGAACTCGAAGGTCTGCCAGGCGTTTGCGTCCAGGAGCGACTGAGAAAGCGCCTGCACGTCTTCGTTCGCCCGGTCGGCGTGCACGGAGAGGTCGTCGTTTTGATCGACGATGAGCATGCTGCGGGTGGTGTCGTGGGCGCGGATCAGCTCGCCGTTTCGGATGATCGTGCCGTACTTGTGCACGCCGTAGTCATCTGCGTTGACGGCCAGCACCGCGCCGCAGCGCTGGGCCATTGCCGAGAGCGGCTCGAGCGCGCCGTTCGCCTGATCGCCGCTGAGGGCGGTATGCAGAAGCGCGGGGTCGGTCAGCTGAACGTCGGCAATAAAATAGGTCATGTCGCCGGTCGAGAAGCGCCGGATCAGGATCTGTTTGTCCGCGTCCAGATAGCTGTGGTCGTAGGGCGCGTCGATGCAGGGGGCGGCAAAAGCGGACGAGGCCTGAAAGGGCGCCCCGGTCGCCTGGGGCTGCGCGGTTTCGGGCGCTTCAGTCGGCGCGGGCGTTTTTCCGCAGGCGCTCAGGCACAGTATGCCGGATGCGAGGGCGAAGAATGCGAGAACCTTGAGTGAACGAATCATTTGTATTTCCTCCCTGGAACCAGTTTACGCCGCTCATTTTAGCGCGCGCGGGTGAGTTCCGGGCGGGTTTTGAATGAGAATCTGATTGAGGACGACGCGGAAATCGCGCGCTTTGTGCGCATGGAGCTGACGCACGAGGGCTATGAGGTGCAGTGCGCCTCGGACGGGACGGGCGGCCTGCGCGCGGCGCTGGAGAACGCCTGCGATCTGATCCTGCTGGACGTGATGCTGCCGGGCCTCAATGGCCTGGAGGTGCTCAGGCGGCTTCGGGCGCAGAAGGACACGCCGGTCATCCTGCTGACCGCGCGCGACTCGGTGATGGACAAGGTGGCCGGCCTGGACGGCGGCGCGAACGACTACGTGACCAAGCCCTTTCATATCGAGGAGCTGCTGGCCCGTATCCGCGTGCTGACCCGCGGCGCGCAGAAGGACTCGGGCGGGCTGCTGGTCAACGGGGACGTGGCGCTGGATCAGAAAAAGCGCCTGGTGACGCGCGCCGGAAAGCCGGTGACGCTGACCAAGACGCAGTTTGACCTGCCGGAGTATCGGAGCACTCAGGGTCTTTGAATTTGCAGGAGCTTCCTGCGAATTGATAGTCGGCGCTGCCGACCCGGGGCTGCACCCCGCAAGGGCAACGAACGCTGCGCCAGAAGCACTGCCCTTCGCCATAACCCCTGCCTGCCTCACGCAAGCGCCTTTCGGCGCTTCACCCACGCCCCGCCCGAGGCAGTTGTACGCTGCTAATCTCGTGGTTCAGTTGGAGCTGCCCCCGTCTCCCCGCACCCACTAAAAGCTGGATGGCAAGGAACGTATCTACCTCAGAAGCGAACCACAAGACCGCGTTAGAAAGGGTAAGGGCCGGGCAGTGCCCGGTTCCACCTGCTGCCGCCGAGGCCACGCAGCGCAGGCATAAGACAGGCATCGCAAGCTCCCCTGGTCCCTTTGGCGGCCGCAGCCGGAGCTGCATGGCGCACAGTACCGCGCAACACGAGAGGTTTCTGTCTTGCGCCTAACAGCCTGAGCCTGCCCAGCCCTCTTTTGACAAACGAACGGGAGAAGCCGAAGCCTCTCCCGTCCATTGCGTTTTGGATTCCTTTTCTGTTCGCCGCAAAAAATCGAAGGTCACTGCACCTCATTGCCCTCCGCGTCGATGAAAACATATTCCGCCGGGATGGACGGGACGCAGAACGCGTAGGGGATGCGGTCGCCCGGAATGACCTCTTCGGAGACTTCGCCGTTTTCAAGGGTCAGGCGCACGGCTGCGACCTCCGGATTGTTTACGAGGAAAGCGTATCCTCCGTTCCAGTTCACGATCGCCACGTCCGGGCAGATGTCTGTCATCGGCTTGTATGTCCGAACGAAGGTGTACCCGTCGCCCTTGACCGTCACCTCCATCGGCAGGTAGTAGTGGGCCTGGTACTCGCTGCCTGAAATAAACCAGGCGATCGCCCTGTCGCCGGCTGTGCACATTCCCGCAAACTGTATCTCGATGGTATCACTGTCGGCAACGGGGATTTCCTTTCGCGCCCTTTCCATCAGCTCGTCCGTTCCCTTATAAATCCTCGCGCATGAGGCAAAGCTCAGGCACAGCAGGCAGGCCATGACAAGGCCCAGGATTCTTTTCATAGGGGCTTATCCTCCTCTCTCGAGTTCATTATATCAGCGCCCGGGCCTTCGGGCAACAGGGAAATCGGAAAAACGAAGAATTCGGGAGCTTGAATCAATGGCTCCCGAATTCGTGTTCTATCCGGCGGCAGCAACCGGCTGTCGGCCCTGCCGACCGGGCGCTGCCCGCCCGGAGGAAGTCGGCAGCGCCGACAGGAGTTTTTCGGGGAATCCCGGAAAATCGGAGAATTCGGAAACTCAAATTTATGGTTCCCGGATTCGTCGAGAGAACCGGCGGCAGCAACCGGCTGTCGGCCCTGCCGACCGGGCACTGCCTGCCCGGAGGAAGTCGGCAGCGCCGACAGGAGTTTTTCGGGGAATCCCGGAAAACCGGAGAATTCGGGAACTCAAATTTATGGTTCCCGGATTCGTCGAGAGAACCGGCGGCAGCAACCGGCTGTCGGCCCTGCCGAACGGGCACTGCCTGCCCGGAGGAAGTCGGCAGCGCCGACAGGAGTTTTTCGGGGAATCCCGGAAAACCGGAGAATTCG
>CAKUFI010000131.1 GCA_934647305.1 uncultured Clostridia bacterium
TCTTTGATTTTTAGCGGAGACTGGTGAGGGTGGCAGTGGCGGGGGAGCGTGCTTCCCCGTCCACCAGCTTGTCAAAATTCTTTTGACAAGCTGAGCGCCTCCGGTTCGTCCGGGGGCGCCCTTTTACATGCCGTGACATGCTCGGGGCTTACTCCGCCCGGCGCAGCGCGGCTTTTTTCTCGACCTCGGTGAGCAGAGAATCCAGCGAGGCCGCGCCCTCGAGATACCGCGTCAGCAGACTGGAGAGGTCGATCTCGGCCAGCTCGCCTCCGGTTTGCAGGGACAGGCCGTCGGTCAGGGAGCGGTAGGCCGCGATGGACTGCGGGCTGATGATCCAGCAGGAATCCTCGGCCTGAGCGCGCAGCGCCTCGTAGCGAGCCAGCTTGTCCTTGAGATCCTGCGGGTCGCCGTCGGCCTCTTCAATCGCCTGGCGCAACTTTTCGATGGTTGCGTCATAGAAGGCGGCGGTTTCGTCGTACTGAGCCTGGTCGCGGAGCGGTTCGCCTGCGCCGGGGCAGAGCATGGCGCGGTCGGCCGGATCAATCGACTGAACGCAGGCCTCGAGGAAGGAGAGCGCCTGCTGCGGATGCTCGGTGGAGGGGTTGATCAGCGCGACGCAGCAGGCGAGGGAGAGCCGAGCGGGATGGGTCTCGTCGAGCGCCAAAGGCAGCGGATAGTAGTCGTAGTCCTCCGTATAGACGGTTTCGCCCACGCGGAAGCTGACGGGGCAGTCGAAGAGCGGGACGTCGCCCGACTCGGCGGCCTCCTCGGCAAGCGCCTGCCAGTCGATCGCCTCCATTTTCTCGAGCAGGCCGCACAGCAGGGGCGAATCATAGCACGGTTCCTCGCCGCACGCGCGCATCGCCGCCTCGTAATCGGCGAAAAGCTGCTCGAGCAGGCTCAGGCGGAAGTGCAGCAGCTCGTCCTCGTCGGCAGGCACGAGGGGTACGCCCTGTCCGGCCTGCGCCTTAAAAAAGTCCAGAAAAGCGCCCCAGTCGGCGGGCAGCTGCGCCTGTTCAAGACCCAGGCGGGCCAGCGCGTTCAGGTTCACGCCCAGTCCGCTCGCCTCGGCGGTCAGCGGCAGGGCAAGCAGCGTTCCATCCCGGGTCAGCGCGTCGGAGAGCGCCGGGTAGAGCTCGGCGGCGAAGGACTGCAGCGCGTCGCTTTCAAGAGGCAGGGCGTAGCCCCGGTCGAGTATGGCGGCGAGCACGTCCTCGGAGGCACCCGCGGAGCGCAGCACGAACACATCCGGCAGGGCGGAGCGGGTCAGAAGCGAATCGAGCACATGACTTGCCTGCACGCGCTCGACGGACAGACTGGACGCGAAGGCCAGCGCGGCCCGATCGACGGCGGCGGTTTCCTCCTGCTCGGCGACGACCAGGCGGGCGGTTTCCTGCGGGGTTAGACGCTGAAGCAGCAGGCCGCCTTCGCCCAGCGCCGCGTACAGGCCGTTTTCCAGCACGCAGGCCGACAGGCCTTCGCCGCGCTCAACGGGCGCGAGGGGCAGCGGCGCGAGCTGCTCCGACTGGGCGGTATCCGGGTCGAACGCCCACAGCGCGCCGTCACGCACGAAGAGCAGGCGGTTCGCGCCCGGCTCCTGAGCCAGGCCGGAGAGCGAGCCCTCGTCGAACGAGGTCAGCCTTCGCGCGCCGCCGGTGACTGTATCGACGAGCAGCAGCGTGTAGCCCCGGCCGCCCGCCTCGTCCGGAATGGCGCACAGCAGGCCGTCCTGATAGGGGCAGAAACGTGCGTCCTGTAGGCCGGTCGCCGCCGCCTTTGAGCCGTCCAGCGGCAGAAGGTACACTTCGCTGCGGCCGTCGTAGACATTCAGGCACAGCGTGTCGCCCACCACGCAGCTGCCCTCGACGGAAAAGGCTTCCCGGCCCGCGAACGCGGAGAAATCGAGCGGGAGGACGGACTCGGGCACGAGCAGGCCGTTCGCTTCCGTCAGGCGACAGAGCTCGACCTCGGCCACGCCCGCGCCCGGCTCGGTGGCGATCCGCAGCGCGCAGAGCTGGCCCTCATGGCAGAACCAGCCCGCCCAGGCGTGGTACAGGCCGCTTTCGTCGGCCTCGTTTTCAAAAGGCAGGGTGAGGAGGGCGGTTTCGCCGGTCTGCGCGTCGACGCGATAGACCGTTTCCTGCGCGCCGCGCACCCAGAGCGTGTCGCCTGAGGCGCACAGCGTGCGGAAGGCGTCGCCTGATTCGGGGGTGAAGAGGGTTTCGGCCCGCGCTGCGCCGGTCAGGCAGAGGAGAATCGTCAGCAGACAAAGCAGCTTCTTCATGACAAAAGGCTCCTTTTCTTAATAATTTTATTATACCATCAATCGGCAACGTGTCAAGGCGCATAAAACGCCCGAAAGCGCGCATACTGGCGAGTAAAAGCGACGAGGAGGAGAAAACGAACATGAAGGGCTATGCGATGCTGTCCGTCGGCAAGACCGGCTGGGTTGAGAAGGACACGCCGGCTTGCGGGCCGCTGGACGCGATTGTGCGGCCGCTGGCGCTGTCGCCGTGCACGTCGGACGTACACACGGTGTGGGAGGGCGCGCTGGGCAACCGGCACAACATGATACTGGGCCACGAGGCGGTAGGCGAGGTGGTCGAGACCGGCGCGCGGGTGCGTGAGTTCAAGGCGGGCGACCGGGTGATCGTGCCCGCGATTACGCCCGACTGGGGCTCGCTCGAGGCGCAGGGCGGCTACGCGATGCATTCGGGCGGCATGCTGGCCGGGTGGAAGTTTTCGAACTTCAAGGACGGCGTGTTCGCCGAGTACTTCCATGTGAACGAGGCCGACGCGAACCTGGCAAGGCTGCCTGAAGGGATGGATCTGGCCAGCGCGGTGATGCTGTGCGACATGATTCCGACCGGGTTTCACGGGGTGGAGCTGGCGGACGTGCAGTTCGGCGACGACGTGTGCGTGATCGGCATCGGCCCGGTCGGCCTGATGAGCGTGGCGGCGGCGGCGCTGCGCGGGGCGGGCAGGCTGCTTGCGGTGGGCTCCCGGCCGGTCTGCGCCCAGGCGGCGCGCGAGTACGGCGCGACTGAGGTCATCAACTACCGCGAGGGCGACGTTGTGCAGCAGGTGATGGAGCTCACGCACGGGCGCGGCGTGGATCGGGTGGTGATCGCGGGCGGAAGCGCCGAGGAGACCTTCGGCCAGGCGGTCGAGATGCTGAGGCCGGGCGGGCGCGTGGGCAACGTCAACTACCTGGGCAGCGGCGAAAACGTGCTCATACCGCGCGTAGCCTGGGGCTGCGGCATGGGACACAAGACCATTGCGGGCGGACTGATGCCGGGCGGCAGGCTGCGCATGGAAAAGCTGGCCTCCCTCATCACCACAGGCCGCCTCGACCCATCCCGCCTGCTCACCCACCGCTTCCACGGCTTCGACTACCTCGAGGAAGCGCTGCTGCTCATGAAGGACAAGCCCGCCGATCTCATCAAGCCGGTCGTGCTATTATAGGGGGACGCTGGGAAGACGGCTTGGGAGACGCTGGGGAGACGGCTTTTCTGAGAAAAGCCTCTCCCCAGACCCCTCACGAAAAGCACTATGATCCGCGGAATATAGCGGTAAAAGGAGCGCGGCACCCCGAATGGGACGTGGGCGGGAGACGTAAAAGGAGCGCGGTGCCGCGAATGGAGCGCGGGTGGGGAACGTAAGAGGAGCGCGGGTCTTCGAATGGAGCGGGGGTGGGGGAAAGAGCAGGCGGTTATGCTCTTTGACTGAAAGGATGGGGCTTGCGAAGCGCGGGCGGCGCGGTTTCCGGGGCAGGACGGCCGAAGAGGACTGCGAAAGGGCCGCTGCGGGGAGGCAGACGAATTACCGGCTATGTAAAGAAATGGAAAACTGGTTGACAAACGCGCGCCGAGGGAGTATACTATATTGCGTTGCCTGGGTGTAGCGCAGTTTGGTAGCGTGCTTGAATGGGGTTCAAGAGGCCGGAAGTTCGAATCTTCTCACCC
>CAKUFI010000132.1 GCA_934647305.1 uncultured Clostridia bacterium
GTGCCCACCGTACATGCCGCTGGGCACGATTGAAAGTTCGAAAGGGCTGCGGCCCTCTCGAGCTCTCCCGAGTTTTTCGACGTCTGCCGAGTCGGCAACGCCGACCCGTGATTTCCAGAAGGCTTCTGGAAATCCGCAGAATTCGGGAACTTCAATTTATGGTTCCCGAATTCGTCGCCCGCCCCGGCGGCAGCAAGCGCGCAAACTTCGGTGGGGGTCTGGGGGAGCGCGAAGCGCAGCGGAGCCTCCCCCAGCGGGACGCGAGTCGGCAACGCCGACCCGTGATTTCCAGAAGGCTTCTGGAAATCCGCAGAATTCGGGAACTTCAATCTATGGTTCCCGAATTCGTCGCCCGCCCCGGCGGCAGCAGGTGGAACCGGGCACTGCCCGGCTAGTCCGGCCAGTCGCGCTCGATGCGCTTGATGCGCGCGCCCAGAGAGCGCAGCTTTTCCTCGAGGTTTTCGTAGCCGCGGCGGATGTACTTCACGCCGGAGATTTCGGTCGTGCCCTCGGCGATCAGACCTGCGATGACCAGCGCCGCGCCCGCGCGCAGGTCGCTCGCGGTGACGGGAATGCCGGTCAGACTGGGCACGCCGTCCACCACCGCGACGCGATTGTAGACCTTGATCTGCGCGCCCATGCGGTTGAGCTCGTCGACGTACTTGAAGCGGGACTCGTAGATGTTCTCGGTGACGTTGCTGCGCCCGCCCGCGATGGCGAGCATGGCGGTCAGAGGCTGCTGCAGGTCGGTCGGGAAGCCCGGATAGACCTGGGTCTTCACGTCGATCGGGCGCAGCGGGCCGTTCGTGCCGCGCACGTGGATGCGGTCGTCCTCTTCCTCGACAAACACGCCCATTTCGAGCAGCTTGGCAGAAAGCGACTCCATGTGGTAGGGAATCGCGTCGGTAATGACCACGTCGCCGCCCGTCGCGGCCGCGGCAATCATCAGCGTGCCGGTCTCAATCTGGTCGGGAATGATGGCGTACTCGGAGCCGTGCAGCGACCTGCCGCCCCGGATGCGGATGGTGTCCGTGCCCGCGCCCTTGACCCACGCGCCCATGCTGCCCAGGAAGTTGGCCAGGTCGACGATGTGCGGCTCGCGCGCGGCGTTGTGGATGATCGTCATGCCCTCAGCGGCCACGGCCAGCAGCATGGTGTTGATGGTCGCGCCCACGCTGGGCATGTCCAGGTGCACGTCCACGCCCCGCAGCTGCGAGGCCTCCACGACGAACGCGCCGTGCTCGATGTCCACCTTCGCGCCCAGCGCGCTCCAGCCCTTGACGGTCTGGTCGAACGGCCTTGCGCCGATGTCGCAGCCGCCGGGGAAGGGGACTTCCGCCCGGCCGAACAGACTGACCAGCACCGGCACCAGGTAATAGCTGGCGCGCATCAGGCGGGTCAGTTCGTAGGGCGGGTTGTACTTGTCCACCCCGCTGGGGTCGATGCGCATCACGCCGTTTTCGAAGTCCACCTTCGCGCCCAGCCAGCGCAGCAGCTTGACGAGTACCTTGACGTCGTCCACGTCGGGCATGTGCTCGATGGTGCAGGGTGAGGACGCCATCAGCGCGGCCGGAATGATGGCCACCGCCGCGTTTTTGCCGCCGCTGGCCGCCACGGTGCCGCGCAGCGGGACGCCGCCCTGGATGGAAAGCGCTTCAACTATTGCCATATCTTCACTCGCCGGATGACCGGCTCTCCCGATTCATTCTATTGATGGTGGGGACACGAGCGGCAGCAGCCGTCGCAGGCGGGCTCAGGGTTCCCCAGTCGAACCGCGCCCACGCCGAAACCGCTCTTTCCCTCATACAGCCTCTCAGGCTTTCCGCCGCAGTCGGGGCAGCGTACCTTGTCCCGTCCGGCGATCGTGGTCAGCTCCTCGAAGCGGCGACCGCACTCGGAACAGACGAATTCATAAAGCGGCATATTAACACTCCTCCAACTTATCAAACCTATTATACACGCTTTGAGACGATCTTTCAAGACCGGGTTGCGAAACCTGTGTTAATCCGGACAGGAAAGGGCAGGATTTTTCAAAAAAACAGGGAAATGTACACGGTACGAGTATGTTGCAAAGGACTGTCTGCTATGCACAGAAGCGTGAAAACCGGCGCGGGAAGGCAGGAATACGAGCTGGTACAGACCACCCGGCGGGACGTGGCCTTCCGCGTGCTGCCCGGCGGCAAGCTGCGCGTGTACGCCCCAAGGAGCCTTCCGCTGCGCGAGGCCGATCGCCTGGTCGCTGCGAACTGGGCGCAGATCGAGCAGGCCCTGCGCCAGATGAAGCGCTATGAGGACGAACGGGACGCGAAATACGACATGAAGGATGGCATGACCTTCCCCCTCGAGGGCTGCACAGTCACCCTGCGCGTGCGGCAGGCCCCAAAAAAGACGTGTGAATTCGCGGGCGGCGAGGTGCTTGTCTCCCTGCCAGATCCCTCGCCCGAGGCGGTGAAGCAGGCGCTTCGGGACGGCCTGATCGACAGGTTTCGCGAGCGGCTCGCGGAGCGCCTGGAGCACTATATCCCGCTCATCGGCCGCGCGCCCAACCGGGTCGCCGTGCGCCAGCAGAAGACGCGCTGGGGCAGCTGCTCCACGCAGCACAACCTGAACTTCAACTGGCTGCTGATTATGGCCCCGCCCGAGGCGCTCGATTACGTGGTCATCCACGAGCTGTGCCACCTGTATGAGTTCAACCATTCGCCCGCCTTCTGGGCACGCGTGGCGCGCTATCAGAGCGAATACGCCTACTGGCGGCAGTGGCTGCGCAGCGGCTGGGCCAGGCTGACCTTTTAATCCCGAACGGAGGTATGTATGAACCTGTATTACTCGACCTGCCCGGCGGGTCTGGAAAAACTGCTGGTGAAGCTCGCGCCGCACACGATCCGCGGCTTTTCCCTGAAGCGCACGCTGCCCGGCGCGATACTGTATACCGCGGCGGCGCTGACCCCCAACTGCGGCGGCTTCCACAACACCTACCTGGTGCTCGACCAGATTCCGCGCAGCAGGCATATCGCCTTCGCGGCGCAGCGCTTTGCGGAGGATCGCCAGCTGATGCATACGGTCGATCAGACGCTGTATCGCCGCAAGATTCGCTCAGTGCGCGTGATGTTTATGGAGGATAACCAGCTCTCTTCGGTGCGCGGCGACCTGCGCGCCCAGCTGGAACGGCCCATTCGCGCCGCCAAAATCGAGCGCGAAACCCCGGAGAGCGAACTGGTGGTGCTCCAGCGCGCCGAGGGCATGTCCATGCTGCTGCTGCGCCTGACCCGGGGCGAGAATACGCGGCATCAGCTGGGCAAGAACGAACTACCCGCGCAGCTTGCCTGGTGCATGGCGGCGATGGCGCGGCCCAGGCGCGACGGCGTGTTCCTGGACCCCTTCGCCGGCAGCGGTGCGCTGACTCTGGCCCGCGCGCAGTTCGCCCCGCCCAAGAGCATGCTGACCTTTGACCTGGACGGCGAAAAGGTGCGGCTGATGAAGAAGCGACTGTCCGAGAACGCCTGCGTGGAGCGGCAGGACGCGTTTACGCTGGACGAGCGGCTGGATAAGGGCAGCGTGACCGAGCTGGTGACCGACCCGGTGGACGCGTATTCCGAGCGCAGGCCGACGCAGTATTACCTGGACATGCTCAGGATGTTTGAGTATCTGCTGGCCCCCGGCGCAAGGCTGGTGGTGCTGGTCGAGGACGGGGCGCATTTTGAGAGCGCGCTGAAGCTCACGCCTGGCCTTATGCTGCGAGAAAAGTATGACTTCCGCGCCGGCCCGAGACATATGAGTCTGTACGGCTGCGTCTGTTCCGAGAGAGCGGAGCGCTAAATGCGCTGCGCGGCAGCGGCGCGAAATGAGGCGGGGGCGCACAGCGCCCCCCGCGCCCCCGCATCTCCCGACAGCCTACAAGGCTGTCGGG
>CAKUFI010000133.1 GCA_934647305.1 uncultured Clostridia bacterium
TCCCCCGCACGGGGGACGTGGATTGAAATCAAATGACAGCCAGGAATAAGCACTCCGTCTTTCGTCGTCCCCCGCACGGGGGACGTGGATTGAAATCTAACTCAACCGCATCAATTACTCTAACCGCGAAAGTCGTCCCCCGCACGGGGGACGTGGATTGAAATTGGGACAGCCACATGGTTCTCGATCAGCCGCCCGTCGTCCCCCGCACGGGGGACGTGGATTGAAATGGAGACGGCGATAAAAATGCTTGCGGCAATTACGTCGTCCCCCGCACGGGGGACGTGGATTGAAATGACAATTGGCGATACAACGTTGAAAATGTGTTGGTCGTCCCCCGCACGGGGGACGTGGATTGAAATTACCCCAAGCAGGTGGCCGATGTGACCGTGGGCAGTCGTCCCCCGCACGGGGGATGTGGATTGAAATTAGGTGATCTCTATGTTGCGCGCGCTGCCGATCATGTCGTCCCCCCCCCGCCTGGGAAAATGCCTCATCCCCTCGCAAGACCGGCTTGACGCAGCGGCGCGCGGACGGTATAATATTCCCATCGAATACACAGAAGGAGGTCCTGCTGCATGGACTTTGACCTGAGAAAAACCGCGCGGGAGAAGATCATCCTGGTGGCGCACCGGGGCGTGGCGGGCGGCAACATCCCCTGCAACACGATTCCCTCGTATGAAATCGCGCTTGCGCAGGGCGCGGATATGATTGAGATCGACGTGGACATGAGCGCCGACGGCGAGCTGTTCATCTTCCACCCCGGCATGGAGCGCGCCCACCTGAACGCCGACTGCGACATCACAAAGATGACCGCCGACGAGGTGCGCGCCTTGCGCTTCGTCAACCAGGACGACACGCCCACCCAGTTTGGCCTGAACACGCTCGACGAGGTGCTCGAGCGATTCAAGGGCCGCTGTTACATCAACTGCGACAAGTTTTGGGAGCATCCGCGGGAGATCTCCGACCGCATTCGCGCCCATGGCATGATGGAGCAGATCCTGGTCAAGACCGGCCCCAAAAAGGAGCTGTTCGACGTGATCGAGCAGTACGCGCCCGACGTGCAGTACATGGTCATCGTGCGCGAAAACGCCGAGGAAATCCACCGCGAGCTGCTGCGCCGAAACATCAACTACATGGGCCAGGAGCTGCTCTTTACCTCGGAGGACAGTCCACTGTGCGCGCCCTCCTACCTGGAAAGGCTGAGGAACGACCGCATACTTTCCTGGTGCAACACCATCGTGTACAACTACCGCGCCGTGCTCTCGGCCGGGCACAACGACGACACCGCCCTGTGCGGCGATCCCGAAACTGGCTGGGGCTGGGTCGCGCGCCGCGGCTTCGACTTCATCCAGACCGACTGGCCGCTCATGCTGCGCGAATACCTCGAAAAGAATGGCCTTCTCTACCGATAAACGAAATCGCATCCGCTTCCGAGTACGCGCCCGGAATCGGATGCGGTTCTTTTTTGAAGGACTGTCGTCAGGCTCAGTTCGCCTGGCCGCCACTTGTCTGGCAGCAGAAAGCGTCGGCTGCGCCCTGGCGGAAGCAAGTGGTAGCCGGCCCCGCCGACCGGCAGCGCCGGCTGGAAATCTGCGGGGAAGCCCGCAGATTCGGAGAATTCGGGAACTCCAATCTATGGTTCCCAATTCGTCGCTCGGCCCGGCGGAAGCAAGTGGCAGTCGGCCCTGCCGACTGGCAGCAGCAACCGGGTGTCGGCCCCGCCGACCGGCAGCGCCGGCTGGAAATCTGCGGGGAAGCCCGCAGATTCGGAGAATTCGGGAACTTCAATCTATGGTTCCCGAATTCGTCGCTCGGCCCGGCGGCAGCAGGTGGCCGTCGGCCCTGCCGACCAGGCTCAGCCTGCTTTCTTCATGAAGGCGGCGTACGCCTTGACGGCCTCGTACAGGTCGGCCTTGTTGATGATTTCCCAGGGCGCGTGCATGGACAGCACGGCCACGCCGCTGTCGATGACGTTCATGCCGTACAGCGCGCAGATGTAGGCGATGGTTCCGCCGCCGCCCACGTCCACCTTGCCCAACTCGGCGGTCTGGAAGGCGACGTTCGCGTCATCCATGATGCGGCGCAGCTGGCCGATGAACTCGGCGTTGGCGTCGTTGGAGCCGGACTTGCCGCGGGAGCCGGTGAACTTGTTGAAGCACACGCCGCGGCCCAGGAAGGCGGCGTTCTTCTTCTCGAACGCGCCGGCGTAGGAGGGATCGAAGCCCGCGCTCACGTCGCAGGAGAGCATGCGGCTGTTCGCCAGCGCGCGGCGCAGCACCAGTCCGTCGTAGCCGCCGGTCAGGCCCATCAGCTCAGCCACGGCGTTCTCAAAGTAGTGCGCGCGCATGCCGGTCGCGCCCACGCTGCCGATCTCTTCCTTGTCGGCGAACAGGCAGCAGCAGGTGTACTTCGGGGTCTCCTTCAGGCTGAACAGCGCCTCCATCGCGGCGAAAGCGCACACGCGGTCGTCGTGGCCATAGCCCAGGATCATGCTGCGATCCAGGCCAAAGTCGCGCGCCCTGCCGGCGGGCACGACCTCGATCTCGGCGGACAGGAAGTCCTCCTCCTCGATGCCGTACTTGTCCCTGAGCAGCTTCAGCACGCCCGCCTTGACCGCGTCCTTGTCCTCGCCCTCAAGCGGCGCGCCGCCCACGATCAGGTCCAGATCCTCGCCGCTGATGACCTCTGCGGCCTTTTTCTGCATCTGGTCGCCGGACAGGTGAATCAGCAGGTCAGACACGCCCACGACCGGGTCGTTCTCGTCCTCGCCGATGACGATCTGCACAAGGCTTCCGTCCTTTTTGGCCACCACGCCGTGCAGCGCCAGCGGCAGCGTCACCCACTGATACTTCTTGATGCCGCCGTAGTAGTGCGTATCCAGATAGGCCAGGTCGCTGTCCTCATACAGCGGGTTCTGCTTGAGGTCCATGCGGGGCGAGTCGATGTGCGCGCCCACGATGTTCAGGCCCTTCTCCAGCGGTTCCTCGCCCATCACGAACAGCATGATCGCCTTGTCCATGCACACGCTGTACAGCTTGTCGCCCGGCTTGACCGCTTCCTTCGCCGCGATCAGGTCGGCAAGGTCGCGATATCCGCGCGCCTTTGCCATTTCGACGCCCTGCTTCACGCATTCGCGCTCGGTCTTGCCGTTGTTCAGAAATTCGCGATAGCGCTCGCCCAGGCCGAACAAGCTGGTGCGCTCTTCCTCATTGTAGCTTTTCCAGGCATTTTTGCGTTCCATAGTTCTTTCCTCCTGTATGCCGGTATTCTTCCTCTATTGTACCAGAAAACCGCCCCGGAATCAAGGACGTTCCCTTACATTTCACTCATCGGGCAGGCTGAGCCTGCACCCACCTGCTGCCGGCAGGCTGAGCCTGCACCCACTTGCTGCCGCCGGTCGGCAGGGCCGACACCCACTTGCTGCCGCCGGACAGCACACGAAATCAGCCGCCATAGATTCAAGCGGCTGATTTCTTCGAATCCGCGCGCTTCGCCGCGGATTATTGGGCGGCGCTGCCGCCACTTTTCTGAACCTCTCCGCCCGCGCCGCGGGCACCTCCCCTTTCAGGGGAGGCTTTTATCGGCATGACGCAAAGGCTCCCCTGAAAGGGGAGCTCAGACTGTCAAAAAACCCAGGAGAGCTCGAGAGGGCCGCAGCCCTTTCGACTGGGCAGTGCCCGGCTCCACTTGCTGCCGCTTTTCCATAAGAAAGGCAGTGCAAATATACAACGTGGGCACGGGACGG
>CAKUFI010000134.1 GCA_934647305.1 uncultured Clostridia bacterium
GCTCCGCCCCTCCCCCGGACCCCCTCCCCCTGCGGCTCGCATTCGCTCGCCTGCCGGAGAGGGCGTCTGCCCGGATACAAACGCAGACCGGCTTCCAGATGGAAACCGGTCTGCGTTTTCTCAACGCGTCACCCGCACGTCAATGCTCTCCTCCCGGCCGTTGACGGCGCGTGCGGTCAGCCGGGTATGGCCTGGGCGCAGGCCTGTCACCTGACCCCGTTCGTCCACGGACGCGATCGACTCGTCCTCGGCCGACCAGCTCAGCGTGGTATCGTCTGCCCAAGCCGGCACGACGCGCGCCTCGACCGCACACGTCTCGCCCACGGAAAGCGTCAGCTCGTCCAGGTCAAACTCGACCATCGCCGGATCAATGGGCGTGAGCGAGGCCATCGTCACCGCATACTCGCGCCCGGCCTCGTTTCCCTCCGCGTCGATCAGGCCGCGCAGCGCGACCCGCCAGACCTGGTTCTGCTCGTACCCGTCCGCCACAGCCTCGTATTCCGACAGCGCCGGGCGAAAGGCGTAGGCCGGCCCGTCTCCGTATCGCCCGCCCGCAATCGCGCAGCCCTCCCCGCCCTCGGCAAAGTCAAACTCGAACCGTGCGCCCGAGTTCAGCTCCTCCAGGGCGATCGTCACGCGGCTGTTTTGCAGGTCGTATCGGTCGGGATTGGGCGAAATCGACCACCAAGTGTCCTTCGTCAGGTACTCCGCCGGGAACACCCCCTCGCCCGGCCAGGCAATCAGGTCATAGTCGGCCTGCGCGGAGTCGTCCACCGCGTACATCAGCGCGTAGGTGCGCCCGCTCGCGTCGCAGGCCAGGCCAAAACCGGTGCGCCCCATGTGCGGATAGAGCAGCCATCGCCTGTGCCCCAGCACGCCCTCGTTGCGCTCGCCCTCGTCCCGCGCGAAGGACAGCACCGCCTCCCGCAGCAAATCGCTCCCCGTCCAGTTAAACCGCGCCAGATTGCTCTGCGCGGCGGCGTCTCTGCCCAGCGCGTAAAGCGTCTCGTCCATTCCCTCAGGCCGCCCGGGCGTGTGGGAAAGCTCTCCGTTCGCGGCCAGGAGCACCGCCCCGTGCTGGCACAGTGAATTCAGCTCGTCCGTCATCGTCACCGGCGAAAGGCCCGCCAGCGCCCGCAGGAAGTTCACCTCGCCCAGCGCCCGCGCGAGCGTCCCCTCCGAGGGTTCGGAAGCATACCCGTCCTCGCCCGCGTCAGGCACCATTTGCCGGTAAAGCGCCCTGAGCGACTCGGCGGAGTCGATTTTCGCGTCCGAAAATGCAAAAACAAATGGGCTTGTAAGTAAAGTTATAAAGATGGCAGCAAGCACCTTGCATATAAATCGTTTCATGTATTCTCCTTGTTGTATAAAATCAGGACTTTTTTGACCCTCACAATTCGTATTGTACCACCTTGCAAGGAATAAATTGTAAAATACCACTTTTCTTTTCGCGCAGTTTGTGATAAAATATAAGACAGATTGCAAGCCGCACTCCGTGCGAAGTTTATTGGGGGGAATACGACTATGAAAGACTACACGACCCGTAACATTCGAAATGTCGCCGTCCTTGGACACGGCGGCGACGGCAAAACCACTCTGGTGGAATCCCTGCTCTACGTAACCGGCACCATCGACCGCCAGGGCCGCGTGGAAGACGGAACTACGGTTTCCGACTACGATCAGGAAGAGACCAGGCGCCAGATTTCTATCAGCGCCTCCATCGCCCCCCTGGAATTTAAGGACACCAAGATCAACTTTATCGACGTTCCCGGCTTCTTCGATTTCGCGGGCGAAATGGTCGGCCCGCTGGCCGTGAGCGAGGGCGCGCTGATCGTGGTCAACGCGGTTTCCGGCCTGAGCGTGGGCGCCGAAAAGGCGATGGCCGCCTGCGAAAAGGCGAACCTGCCCCGCATGATCGTCATCAGCCAGATGGATCGCGAAAACGCCAACTTCGAAAAGGCGCTCAAGACCATCTCTGACCGCTACGGCTCCATGGTCGCCCCGATCGAGCTGCCCATCATGGAAAAGGGCCAGTTCGTGGGCGTGGTGTGCGTGCTGGAAAACAAGGCGTACACCGGCGAGGGCAAGACCCGCAAGGAGATTCCGATCCCCGCGAGCATGGCCGACGAAGTGGCCGCCGCGCACGACGCCATCATGGAAGCGGCCGCCGCTGCGGACGAAGAGCTGATGGAGAAGTACTTCGAGAACATGGAGCTGTCCGACGAGGACACCCTGCGCGGCCTGTGCAAGGGCACCCGTACCGGCGTCGTCGTTCCGGTGCTGTGCTATTCCGCCATCAACCGCTTGGGCTCGGGCAAGCTGCTTGAGAACATCGTCGACCTGGTGCCCTGGCCGCAGGATTCCGAATACAAGGGTGTCAACCCCAAGAATGGCGAAGAAATCGTCCGCGTGTGCGACGAGAAGCAGCCCTTCTCCGCCCGCGTCTTCAAGACTCTGGCCGACCCGTTCGTGGGCAAGCTGAGCCTGATGAAGGTCACCTCCGGCGTGCTGACCAACGAAACCGTGCTCTATAACGCCAACACTGAAAAGGTCGAGAAGGCGGGCGCGATCTACTTCCTGCGCGGCAAGAAGCAGACCCAGACCACCCGCGTCGTGGCCGGCGACATCTGCGCCATCGCGAAGCTGCAGACCGTCTCCACCGGCAACACCCTGTGCGACCAGAACAACCCGATCAAGTTCCCCGAGCTGGTCTTCCCGGCTCCCTGCTTCTCCATGGCCGTGTACGCCAAGAAGGCCGGCGACGAAGACAAGATCTTCTCCGGCCTGGCCCGCCTGATGGAGGAGGATCCCACCCTGCGCCTGGAAAAGAACGCGGAGACCACCGAATCCGTGCTCTGCGGCCTGGGCGAGATGCACCTTGAGGTGACTGCGAAGAAGCTGGCCGCCAAGTTCGGCGCCGACTGCCTGCTGCAGCTGCCCAAGATTCCCTACCGTGAGTCCATCCGCAAGCCGATCGACGTGCAGGGCCGCCACAAGAAGCAGTCCGGCGGTCACGGCCAGTTCGGCGACGTCAAGATCAAGTTCCGTCCCAACGACGATCCCAACGATACCGAGTTCCACTTTGAGGACGCGGTTGTGGGCGGCGCGGTGCCGCGCAACTTCATCCCCGCGGTCGAAAAGGGCCTGCTGGACAACATCAAGCACGGCGTGCTGGCCGGCTTCCCGGTCGTGGGTCTGACCGCGCAGCTGTACGACGGCTCCTATCACCCGGTTGACTCCTCTGAAATGGCCTTCAAGACGGCTGCCCGCCTGGCCTTCAAGCAGCTCACCGGCGCCAATCCCATCCTGCTCGAGCCCATCTACCACGTTGAGGTGCTGGTGCCCGACGAGTACATGGGCGACATCATCGGCGACATGAACAAGCGCCGCGGCCGCATCATGGGCATGGACCAGGTGGGCGGACTGCAGTGCGTCACCGCCGAAGTGCCTCAGGGCGAAATGTTCAAGTACGCAACCGACCTGCGCTCCATGACTCAGGCCCGCGGCTCCTTCACCATGCGTTTCGAGCGCTACGAGGAAGTGCCCGCCGCCGATGCCAAGAAGATCATCGAGAACACCAAGCGCGAGGACGAGGAAGAAGAATAAGCCTTCCGCCCTTCCCGGAATAAAAGACAGCCCGTGGACTCCCTGGACCGTTCCCATCAAAACGGACAGTGCAAAAAAGCACCTCCTGTTGTAGAATAGAAACTACAACAGGAGGTGCA
>CAKUFI010000135.1 GCA_934647305.1 uncultured Clostridia bacterium
TCGGGCGCGGAGCCTGCAAGGAAACGATTTTTGCTCTGGAAAATGAGATTTTCCGGCGCAAAAATCGTCCCGTGCCCGCCGTACACGCCGCTGGGCGCGATTGAAAGTTCGAGAGGGCTGCGGCCCTCTCGAGCTCTCCTGGGTTTTTTGACAGTCTGAAGCGATTTCCTGAAGGAAATCGCATTTTACGGGCGGCTGCGGCCGCCCGCTTTCTCGCGCCGCAGCGCTGCGCGGGGAAGCGGCGCGTTGCGCGCGCCGGAACGAGTAGGGCTCATGGGAGGGCTGTGCCCTCCCACGGAGAGCGGCGCTCCCTGAACGATCGGGCAATGTTTTGAACCATCAGCTATTGCTTTTACGCGGCGAATCTGTCATAATAGAGGTATGGAAATAGATTGGGGAGGAATACTATGGCTTCGATTGAAACGCTTTACCGGAAGCCCGTGCGGCCGGAAACGGTGATTCAGTTCGGCGAGGGCGGTTTTCTGCGCGGTTTCTTTGACTGGATGCTGAAAAAGGCAAACGATGCGGGCGCGTGCAGCGGCTCCGTCGTGGTGGTGCAGCCGATCGCGAAGGGACTGTGCGGCGTGCTGACGGCGCAGAATTGCCTGTACACACACCTGGCACGCGGCGCGGAGGGCGTGGATCGCACAGTGGTGGACGTGATTTCCCGCTGCGTGAACCCCTATGAGGACTACGAGGCCTTCCTGAGCCTGGCGGAGATTCCGACGATGCAGGTCATCGTCTCAAACACGACCGAGGCAGGCATCGCCTATGAGGCGGGCGACCGGCTGACCGACACGCCCCCCGTCTCCTACCCCGCCAAGCTGACCGCGCTGCTCTACAGGCGCTTCCAGAAGGGTCTGCCGGGCTTCCTGATCTTGCCCTGCGAGCTGATCGACCGCAACGGCGAGAATCTCAGAAGGATCGTGCTGCGCTACGCCGAGGAATGGGGCCTGGGCGCAGACTTCATCCGCTTTATCGAGGAAGAAAACCGCTTCTGCTGCACGCTGGTTGACCGCATCAACACCGGCTTCCCCAGGGGCGAGCACATCGACCTGGGCTATGAAGACCGCATGCTCAACACCAGCGAATACTTCCACCTGTGGGTCATCGAGGGCAGGAAGGAATGGTCGGAGACGCTGCCGCTGCACAGGGCCGGCCTGAACGTGCTGTGGACGGACGATCTGTCGATGTACCGCACGCGCAAGGTGCGCATACTCAACGGCGCGCACACCTCGACCGTGGCGCACGCGCTGCTTTCAGGCATTGAAACCGTGGGCGAGGCGCTTGCCGACCCGGACATGCGCGCCTTCATGCGCCAAAGCGTGTTCGAGGAGATCATTCCCACGCTCGACCTGCCGCGCGAGGAGCTGGTCGATTACGCCGAAAACGTCATGACGCGCTTTGCCAATCCGTACATCCGGCACGAGTGGGCCTCGATTTCGCTCAACTCGGTCAGCAAGTTCAAGGTGCGCGTGCTGCCCAGCCTGCTCGAGTACGAGCGGCGCTTCGGGAAGCTGCCGCACAACCTGACCTTCTCGCTGGCGCGGCTGATCGAGCTGTACAAAACCCGCGAGGTCAACGACGATCCGCGCGCCGTCGAGCGGATGAAGCACGGCACCGTGCATGAGATCCTGAGCGACGAATTCCTCTGGGGCGAGGACATTTCGCACCTCGAAGGGGCGGTTTCCGCCTTCCTGAAGGAGGGTCAGGCATGATGCACGCGCTGCGCATTCACCCCACAGACGACGTGGCGGTGGCCGTGGAGGCCGTCAAAAAGGGCGAAGCGGTGCTGGGCGTAACCGCGCGCGAGGACATTCCCGCCGGGCACAAGCTGGCGCTTCGTCCCATTCAGGCTGGCGAAACCGTCCTCAAGTACGGCATGCCCATCGGCCACGCCACCCGCCCCATCGCCGCGGGCGAGTGGGTACATGCCCACAACCTGGCGACGTCCCTGTCAGGCGAGCTGACCTATCGCTACGACCCTTCCCCCATTCCCGCGCTCGCGCCCTTTGACGGGCAATTTATGGGGTATTTGCGCGCGGACGGCCGCGTCGGCGTGCGCAACGAGCTGTGGATCATCCCCACGGTGGGCTGCGTCAACGGCGCGGCTCAGAAGCTGGCCGAGCGCGCCAAAACCGAGCTGGGCGTGCCCGCCTGCGCGCTCACCCATCCCTACGGCTGCAGCCAGCTGGGCGAGGACTACGCCAACACGCAGAGGCTGCTGTGCGCGCTGGTGCGTCACCCGAACGCGGGCGGCGTGCTGGTGCTGGGTCTGGGGTGCGAAAACAACCATCTGGGCGTGTTCCGCGAGACGCTGGGCGAGGTTGATCCCGAACGCGTGCGCTTCCTGAACGCGCAGGACGTCCCGGACGAGGTCGAGGCGGGCATGACCATACTGCGCGAGCTGGCAGAAATCATGCGCCGCGACGAGCGCACACCTCAGCCGCTTGACAAGCTGGTGCTGGGTCTCAAGTGCGGCGGCTCGGACGGCTACTCCGGTCTGACCGCCAATCCGCTGCTGGGCGCGCTGTGCGACGGCGTGTGCGCGGCGGGCGGCAGCGCCCTGCTGACCGAGGTGCCCGAGATGTTCGGCGCGGAGACGCTGCTGATGGCGCGCTGCGTCAACGAGCGAGTCTTCGAGGATACCGTGAACCTGATCAACGGCTTCAAGCGCTACTTCGAGGCGCATCATCAGCCGGTCTACGAGAATCCCTCGCCGGGCAACAAGGCGGGCGGCATCACCACGCTCGAGGAAAAGAGCCTGGGCTGCACGCAGAAGGGCGGCGTGGGGCCGGTGTGCGACGTGCTCGCCTACGCGCAGCCTCACAGGACGCGCGGCCTGAGCCTGGTCTACGGCCCGGGCAACGACATCTGCGCCTGCACCGCGCTGGCCGCCGCCGGGGCGCAGCTCATCCTGTTCACCACCGGGCGCGGCACGCCCCTCGGCTCGCCCGTTCCGGTGCTCAAGGTCGCGACCAACCACGCCCTCGCCGCCAAAAAGCAGGGCTGGATCGACTTCGACGCCGAGTCCGTGCTTGAAGAGCCGATGACCCAGGTCGCGCAGTGCCTGCTCCGTCTCACGCTCGAAACAGCTTCCGGCCGCGAAACCTGCAGTGAGCGCAAGGGCTATCGCGACCTCGCCATCTTCAAGGACGGCGTGACGCTGTAAAAGAGCGATCGGGAGTGGGCCTTTATGAGAAAGAGCCCCTCCCGCAAGGGCGGCGCTGCCGCCCACCCGGGGCGGGCTTCGCCCTCCCCGGAACCCCTCCCGCAGGGCGGCGCTGCCGCCCACCCGGGGCGGGCTTCGCCCTCCCCGAAGCCCCTCCCGCAAGGCGGCGCTGCCGCCTACCCGGGGCGGGCTTCGCCCTCCCCGGAGC
>CAKUFI010000136.1 GCA_934647305.1 uncultured Clostridia bacterium
GCGCCCGGCCCCGCGCCCCGCCGGGGCGCGGCATACGCGGCGGATTTTGCCTCCCGGCAAAATTCGCCGAAAAACATTGCCCGACAGCCTTGCAGGCTGTCAGGCTATGCGGGGGCACTGTGCGCCCCCGCATCCTCGCCGCGCCCGCAGACGCGGCGCATTCCCGTTGGGCAAAAGAAAACCCGGAGACCGACGAACGGCCCCCGGGCATTGCGTGATTACTTGGCGAACTCGACGGAACGGGTTTCGCGGATGACACTGACCTTGATCTGGCCCGGATACTCCATCTCGCTCTCGATTCGCTTGACGATTTCCTTGGCGAGGATGAGGGTACCGGCGTCGTTGACGTCCTCGGGCTTGACCATGATGCGCACCTCGCGGCCGGACTGAATCGCGTAGGAAGACGCGACTCCCTCGAAGGAATTGGCGATTTCCTCCAGTTTTTCCAGGCGCTTGATGTAGTTCTCGATGGACTCGCGGCGCGCGCCCGGCCGGGCGGCAGAAATGGCGTCGGCGGCCTGCACCAGCACCGCCTCGACGGTGGTGGGCTCCACATCGTTGTGGTGCGCCATGATGCAGTGCACAACCTCGTCGCTCTCGTGGAACTTCTTGGCCAGTTCCGCGCCGATGGTGACATGCGTGCCCTCGACCTCGTGGTCAATGGACTTGCCGATGTCGTGCAGGAGACCCGCACGCTTGGCAAGCTGCACGTCGGCGCCCAGCTCGGCGGCCATGACGCCCGCCAGGTGGGACACCTCGATGGAGTGCTTAAGCACGTTCTGGCCGTAGCTGGTGCGGTATTTCATGCGGCCCAGCAGGCGAACCAGTTCGTGGTGAATGCCGTGCAGGTTGGTTTCGAAGATGGCCTGTTCGCCGGCCTCGCGGATCTGGTTGTCGACCTCCTTGCGAGCCTTCTCGACCATTTCCTCGATGCGGGCGGGATGGATGCGGCCGTCCATGATGAGCTTTTCCAGCGCGATGCGGGCCACCTCGCGGCGAACCGGATCGAAGCCGGAGATAATGACCGCCTCGGGCGTATCGTCGATGATCAGATCGACGCCGGTCGCGGTTTCCAGGGCGCGGATGTTGCGGCCCTCGCGGCCGATGATGCGGCCCTTCATGTCATCGTTGGGCAGGGCCACGACCGACACGGTGGTCTCCGCCACCTGATCGGCGGCACACTTCTGAATGGCCATGGCGATGATGTTGCGCGCCTTTTTGTCGCCCTCTTCCTTGGCGCGGCTTTCGATGTCGCGCACCATGACGGCGGCGTCATGATAGGCGTCCTTCTGGATGCGGGTCATGAGGATGTCGCGCGCCTCTTCCATGGTCATGTTGGAGATGCGCTCCAGCTCGCCCTGCTGCTTGTCGTGCAGCTCCTGGGCCTCGGCCTCCAGACGCTCGGCTTCCTTATACTTGACGTTCAGGTTTTCCTCGCGCACTTCCAGGTTGTCCAGCTTTTTGTCCAGCATTTCCTCGCGCTGCTGAGCGCGGCGTTCCTGCTTGGTCACTTCGCTGCGGCGGTCGCGCACTTCCTTGTCCAGCTCGGACTTGAGGCGGATAACCTCTTCCTTGGCCTCGAGAATGGCTTCTTTCTTTTTCTCTTCAGCCCGGTGCGTCGCGTCCGCCAGGAGCGAATTGGCGTATTCTTCCGTACGCCCGATCTTCTTTTCGACCACGTTCTGCCGGTAAACAAAGCCAGCCACAACGCCCGCGGCCAGAGCGACCAGGATCAGGATAATTGCCAAAACCGTTGGCATGGATAAAATTCCCCCTTTCTGCTTTTTTAAGAACCGGATTGCCCGGCTGATTTTGCGATGGCTGAGAACGCCGTCCCTCCCGCGCGTTTCGCCGGCCCGCGGACGCCAACCGCCTGCCGGGTCTACTCGCCGCGAGGGTACAATCGTCCCAAGCTAACAGACCTATTTTATACGTTTTTTTGCAACCTGTCAAGCACGAATTGGTTATCGCGTTCAAATTCTGCGCGATTCGAATCCTCTCGCGAAAAAGCGGCGCGCCAGGCTTTCCGCCCAACGCGCCGCGTTCCCTTATTCCATCAGCAGGCGCTTTTCCTGCAGCGCCTCTCTTTTTCCGTGAAGTCTGCCCAGTCCGTAGGTCAGAAGCGACGCGACCAGCAGGTTGATCCACCCGACGTGCGGCGCGTTCATCGAATTGGAAATGCCGAGCGCCAGGTTGCCCAGCGCCAGCCCGCACAGCAGCCGCTCGATCCGCTTCAGGTGCTCCATGCGCGAGTCGATATCCGAGAACAGGTCGAACGCGCCGTCCGCCGCCTTTTTGCGGAAGTACATCCACTGCATGCACCGCCCCACGTACTGCGCCCCGGTCTCCTTCATGAAGTCGATGTATTTCTGATCGAAGGGGTGCATCTCCAGGCGCACCGTATATTCGCCCGGCTCGCAGGCGGCGAAGCGATACGTGCACAGCCCCACGCCGTCCAGCAGCCAGCCCTCCTGCGCCATCTCGTTGAGCCACTTCTCTTCCTTGTCAAATTCCCAGGCCCAGAACAGCCTGCGCACCTTTTTTTCCATCATTCTGCCTCTCCCTTCAACACCTCTTCGCCATTCGCCACCAGCTGCCTCAGCCGCGCCAGCTCGCCCTTCAGCGCGTTCAGTCCGCTCTCCGTCAGCCGGTATCCCTTCCTGCGGCCCTCCTGCTCAGGCTCCGGCGCAATCCATCCCCGCTCGCACAGGGCGTTCAGCGCGCCGTACAGGGTGCCTGCGGCAAGGCGCACCCGGCCCTGCGACAGCCGCTCGGTCTGCTGCATGATCCCGTAGCCGTGCTGCGGCCGGTACAGGGACAGCAGAATATAATAGGTCGATTCGGTCAGCGCCACATGTTCGCTCAAGTTCTTTCACTCCTCTTCCGATACATCGTCTCTCGATATAACGTAGTCTTATTATATCGCCTCGCGATATACTTGTCAAGTCAAATCGCGGCAAAAGAAAAGCGCGAACCGCATTCGTCCGCGCTCAATTTGCAGGATATTTTATGGCAGGCCTGGAAATCACAACCGGGTGCAGGCTCAGCCTGCCCGACGCAGAATTCGAGAAGTCCAATATATGCTTCCCGAATTCGTCGATAGAACCCGCGGCAGCAGGTGGGTGCAGACACTGCCCGGTTATCAATCTGCGGAGAATTCCGCAGATTCAGCTTGTCAAAAAAGGTTTTGACAAGCTGGTGGACGGGGAAGCAAGCTCCCCCGCCACGGCCACCCTCACCA
>CAKUFI010000137.1 GCA_934647305.1 uncultured Clostridia bacterium
CAGCAAGTGGAGCCGGGCACTGCCCGGTCGAAAGGGCTGCGGCCCTCTCGAGCTCTCCTGGGTTTTTTGACAGTCTGCGGAAAGCTCTTTGAGCTTTCCTAATCAGTATTATAGCATATTTCGCGCCCGAAGGTAGCCAAATCGGAGCGAATATGGTATAATTTCTGTGTTTACTGTACCACTGATTTTCGCAAGGAGCTATGCCATATGAAAAAGAGCGAGATTACCGTGCTGGGCAGCCTGAACGTCGACCTGACCATCAATCTGCCCCGCTTCCACGTGCCCGGCGAGACCATCACCGGCACGGCCTTTCACACCTTCCTGGGCGGCAAGGGCGGCAATCAGGCCGTCGCCGCGGCCAAACTGGGCGGCAAAGTGCACATGATCGGCTGCGTGGGGCAGGACGCCTACGGCGACATGTACCTGAAGGAAATGGAGCGCCTGGGGATCGACGCGGCCCACGTGCGCCGCGAGCAGGACGCGCCCACCGGCACCGCGCTGATCGAGGTCGACGCGAAGGGCGAAAACCGCATCGCCATCGTGCCGGGCGCGAACGCCGCGCTGAACTGCGACCTGGTGAGCGACTCGGTTGAGACCATCCGCGCTTCCCGCGTGCTGATGATGCAGCTGGAAACGCCCATCGAGAGCATCAACCACGCCGCCGCCGTCGCGCACAAGCTGGGCTGCACGGTCATACTGGATCCCGCGCCCGCGCGCCCGGTCGGCCCGGAAATCCTGCTGCTGTGCGACTACGTGACCCCCAACGAGACCGAGCTGTCCATACTGACCGGCATGCCCACCGCCACGCAGGAGCAGGCGATCGACGCGTGCGCGAAGCTGCTGGACATGGGCGTGAAGGCGGTCGTGCACAAGCGCGGCAGCAAGGGCGCGATGCTGGCCACCCGCGAGGGCGTGCGCTTCTTCCCCGCCTACAAGGTCGAGGCTGTGGACACCACCGCCGCCGGCGACACCTTCAACGCGGGCTTTGCCGTCGGCCTGACGATGGACATGCCCGTCGAGGACGCGATTCGCCTGGGCAACGCTGCCGCCGCGCTCTCCACGACCGGTCTGGGCGCGCAGGGCGCGATGCCCGACCTGTACTCCACCTGCGCGCTGGTCGAGGCAAACTGACCGGGCAATGCCCGGATCCACTGGCTGCCGGTCGGCAGGGCCGACAGCCACCTGCTGCCGCCGGATAGCACACGACCCCAGCCGCCATACATCAAAGCGGCTGGTTTCTTCGAATCCACAGGCTTCCCTGCGGATTGTTGGTCGGCGTTGCCGACTCGGGCAGTGCGAATATACAGCGTGGGCATGAGGCGATTTTTGTAAATCCCATTTTCCAGAAAAAAATCGTTTCCCTGCAGGCTCCGCGCCCGAAAAACCTTCGATTTTTAGCGGCACCTGGCGGGGAGCTTGCTTCCCCGCCTACCAGCTTGTCAAAACCTTTTTGACAAGCCGATGCCCCGAGGACACATTTCAGTCCCCGGGGCGTTTTGTCTGTTTACTTGTGCTTGCCGCGGAAGAAGAGCGCCACGGTGCCGGGGCCGACGTGCGCGCCGGTGACCGGTTCGTACCAGACATTCAGGCATTCGCCGGTCAGGCCGCGTTTTTTCAGCTCGGCCAGCAGGCGCTCTGCCCCCTCCTCGTTGCCCGCGTGGGCGATGCCGACGGGTGCGCCGCGATCCAGCACCAGCTCGTCATACAGGTCGGCCAGGGCGTTCAGCGCGCGCTTGGAGCCGTGAACCTTGCCGCATTGCACGATCCGGCCCAGCTCGTCGCCGCGCAGGATGGGCTTGATCTGCAGCAGCGTGCCGATCGCCGCCGCCGCGCCCGAGATGCGCCCGCCGCGCTTGAGGTAGATCAGGTCGTCCACGGTGAAGAACTGGCACATGTTGTGGCGGCTGTCGAGCAGGTAGCTCTCGACCTCCTCAAAGGTGCGGCCTTCCTCGAGCATCCGCGCGGCGTTGAGCACCTGTAGTCCCTCGCCCAGCGAGGCGGCAAAGGTGTCGATTGCGGCGATTTTGCGGTCGGGATAGGCTTCCTTCAGCTCACGCACGGTCAGCGCCGCCGCGCCCGCCGTGCCGCTGATGCCGCCCGACATGCCCACGTAGAGCACGTCGTCGCCGGCCTCGAGCGCGCGGGTGAAGTGCTCGCGGAAGGTCTCGGTGTTGATCATCGAGGTCTTGACCGCCGCGCCGGCACGCATTGCGTCGTAAAAGGCCTTGCCGTCGAAGTCGGTCGTTTCCGAATAGGGAACCGGCTTGCCGTCGACCGTATAGGAGAAGGGAAGCACCTCGATGTGGTGCGCGATGAGCAGGCTCAGGGGAAGATTGGCCGAGGTATCGGTGAACAGCTTCGTCATGACGTCTCCTTTGTCGTCCGCGAATGACGGACGGTTCAGTAAATAATGAGGCGGGCCAGGCGGTGCGCCCGGCGTGCCGATACTTATATGCTAGCACCGGAAGCCGCCCAAGGCCAGCCACGGACGGTGGAGACGACTCTCCAGTTTGCGAACCGGGCGTAGAATGCGTCAAAAAAACGTTCTACGGGCCGGTTTTCGACTCCACGGAACGTAGAATGTCGCTTTTGCAACAGAGCATTCCTCCAGCGGGGCGAATACACGCATAAAAAAGGCCCGCCGCGCAAAAAACACGGCAGGCCGCGAATCGGAGACACATTTCCGAGCGGCAGTAGCGAACCCCTCAGTCGCCTGCGGCGACAGCTCCCCTTCATGGGAGCCTTGATCGTGTCGACTGTGCCTCACTTGAAAGGGGAGGTGTCCGCGAAGCGGATGGAGGGGTTCATAACCGAAGAATTCGGAGGCTCTAATCTATGGCCGACGAATTCGTGTCAGAATCGGCGGCAGCAGATGGCAGTCGGCCCAGCCCGCCGAGTCGGCAACGCCGACCAATAATCTGCGGAGAAATCCGCAGATTCAGCTTGTCAAAAAAGGTTTTGACAAGCTGGTGGACGGGGAAGCAAGCTCCCCCGCCACTGCCACCCTCACCAGTC
>CAKUFI010000138.1 GCA_934647305.1 uncultured Clostridia bacterium
GATTTCCGGGCGCAAAAACTGCAAGGAAACGATTTTTGCTCTGGAAAATGAGATTTTCCGGCGCAAAAATCGTCCCGCGCCCACCGTACACGCCGCTGGGCACGATTGAAAGTTCGAGAGGGTTGCGACCCTCTCGAGCTCTCCGGGGGTTTTTGACAGTCTGAGGTGCCTTTCTCAGAAAGGCAGCCTCTCGAACGTTCCCTGCGTTTCTTCCCTGCGTCACCTCGAGCGTGAAGCGGCCGGATGCGCCCTCCGCGGGCATGTAGAGTCCTCCGCCGATCGCCTGGAGGTTTTCGCTGCCGGAGACGGTGCGGGTGAGCAGGGTATCGCCGTACTGAAGACTGCCGCCCTCGAGGCCTTTCCTGCTGAAGGCGCTCAGCGCCCGATAGTAGGGCCTGAACTCGTTCGCGCCGGCGAAGGCCACCTCCGCCAGGAACAGCTCCTCCTCGGGCAGGCTGACAAGCTCCTCGCCGCCGTCCGCCTGATAGCGCCAGGTCACGCGGCGAATCGTGCCATCCTCGCGCAGGTCGTACTCGATCTCGCGCCGCAGCGGGGCGATGACCTCGATGGTGAAGCTGTTCGCGCTGAGCCCCGGCTCGAGCCACTGGCCGCTCTCCTCGTCCAGCCGCCCGCCTTCGTCGCCGCAGTAGTCGGCGACCGTGTTGTAGTTGCGCGCGTACTGGGCGACGGTCAGCTCGCCCGAGCAGGGCGGCTTTCCGGCCAGCGCCCCGCAGAAGACAAACATGCCCAGGCACAGCGCCGTCGCGGCCACGTACGCAAACCCTCGCCAGGCGCGCATCGGCTGCTCGACGAGCACACTGCCTTGCTCCCAGGGCAGCCCGTCGCCGTCGAGGCAGGCCTTGAAGGACTTCCAGGAACGCACCAGGCCGTATACCGGCAGGTTCGCGCCCTCGCCGTACCAGAGCATTTCCCAGGTGCGCTCTCGCGCGGCCCTGACGGTCAGCCTGCCGCCGTTGGCGCTCTCCACCCGCAGGCCCAGTATCGCCTTGCCGGGGGTGGTTCCGAACAGGTGCAGGCACACCGGCTCAAGCGCCACCAGCATCAGCAGCCAGACCACCCACTGCGCGGCGTCCCAGATGACTCCGTTCATGCGCGTCGGACTGACGCGGAAGATCAGCATGAACAGGCTCCAGAAGACCGCGGCGGCCAGTCCCGCGTCCAGCATTCGCGCGAAGAAGCGCTTCCACGGACTGCGCACCGGGGGCAGCACGTCGGTCGTCGGGGTCTGCACGCGCGGGCGATCGGGCGCGCTGAGGTACTTCTCGGCCTGAAGCGTCTGGTAGCTCGCGTGGTCGGCATGCATTTCCTCGCAGATGCGGCAGGCGCGCTCGCGCTCGGCCTTCTCCTGGTTCAGCGCGTGGATGCGCCCGGGCAGCGCGTCGTCAAGCGCCCGCTCGCCCGTCTGAAAGGCCCGGATCTCCTGCACCCCGAAGCCCAGCGAGCGCAGGAACCGCACCCGCTCCAGCGTGGTCAGATCCTCCTCGGAGTAGTCCCGATAGCCGTTGTCGCCGCGCCTGGGGGAAAGCAGACCCTGCTGCTCGTAGAAGCGTATGGACGCGCGCTCCAGGCCGGTTTTCGCCTCGACCTCCCTGATCGTCATGGATGAGCCTCCTTTTCGAGTGATTTCTGGTCCCATTATAGGGTATCAAGCGGGTTTACAGTCAATAGAATCGCGTCGATTTAACATGACCGGCCCGCTCTCTCTTTACTTTTCGCCCGGCTTGCCGTATAATGGAGGACGAAATTTCCTGCAAGGGGAGGACGCGCCATGAAGTCTCTCACCGACGTGCGCTGCTTTCTTCTGGACATGGACGGCACCTTCTACCTGGGCGAAAAGCTGATCGACGGATCGCTTTCGTTTATCGAGGCCGTGAAGAAGAGCGGACGCGACTTTCTGTTCCTGACCAACAATTCCTCGCACAACGCCGCGCACTACGTTAAAAAGCTGGCGCGGATGGGCCTTGAGGTGCCGCGCGAAAAGGTGCTCACCTCGGGCGAGGCCACGGCGATGGTGGTGAAGGAAAAGTTCCCGGGCAAGAAGCCCTTCGTGCTGGGCAACGAATTCCTGTTCGAGGAGCTGACCGAGGCCGGCATCGAGATCGATCAGCAGCACCCCGACTACGTGCTCATCGGCTACGACACCACGCTCGACTACAAAAAAATGACCGCCGTGTGCGACCTTGTGCGCGCGGGCCTGCCCTACGTGGCCACCCATCCCGACTTCAACTGCCCGACCGAGACCGGCTTCGCCCCGGACATCGGCGCGATCATGGCCTTTATCGAGGCCTCTGCGTTCCGCCGTCCCGACCTGATCGTGGGCAAGCCCCACGGCGGCATCGTCAAGGCGGCGGTCGAGCGCACCGGCTGCCCCGCCGGGCAGATGGCCATGGTCGGCGACCGGCTTTATACCGACATCGAGACCGGCCTGCGCCACGGCATGACTTCCATACTGGTCATGACCGGCGAAACCACCCCCGAAATGCTCCGGGCCAGCGACACGCACCCCGATCTGGTCTACGGCCGCCTGAGCGACATGAACGCGGAGCTGCCGGGCAGTGCCCGGTTCCACTAGCTGCCGCCAATTCTATCGACGAATCCGGGAGCCATAAATTGAAGCTCCCGAATTCTCCGGTTTTCCGGGATCTCCCGGAAAACAACAGTCGGCGTTGCCGACCCGTGCTGACTGGGGGAGGCACCGCTTCGCTTCGCGCTCCCCCAGCCCCCCACCGAAGTTTGCGCGCTGGCAGGCTGAACCCTGCACGCACCTGCTGCCGCCGGTCGGCAGTGCCGACAGCCACCTGCTGCCGCCGGTCGGCAGTGCCGACAGCCACTTGCTGCCGCCGGTTTAAGCGACGACTATCGGCCGCCATAGATTGGAGCGGCCGAAGTCTGCGCAAACCGCGGGGGGGGGGGGGGGGGGGGGCGGGGGGGGGGGGGGGGGGGGGG
>CAKUFI010000139.1 GCA_934647305.1 uncultured Clostridia bacterium
ATTCCCTTCAGGGAATCGCTTCCCTGCAGGCCGACAGGCCTGTGGGTGGGGTCTGGGGAGGCGCGCGCCGTTCAGGCCGCCCTCCTCAGTCTGCCGCGCCGCTTGCGGCGCGGGACAGACCGACAGGCTCCCTTCAGGCAAAGCGCCTGAGGGAGTTTCTTTGTATGCAGCCCTTCGCATTTGAATAAGCGAGCGCAAACGCGGACAGACTGTGGGGCAGGAGGGATGAGTATGCGTTCTTGTGTGATGAGCGCGCGGCGAATAGCGTGGCTGAGCGTGCTGCTGTTTTTCGCGGCGTTGGGACTGATTTTGTGGACTGTGGCCGGCCAGGCAAAGCCGAAGAGCCGAGTGGAGCAGGCGGTCTGGGTCTGCGCGGGAGGCGACGCGTGATGCGCAGGGAAGCGGGCTGTCCGCTGCTGCCGCCTGTGCAGCGGGAAATTCGGCGCGCCGAGCGGGCGGGCAAGCAGCTCATTCGAAATGAGGGAGGGAAAGCGTATGGCGAATCAGCCGCGGCGATACCGCGAGTATGACCGGCTGGTCAAGCGGCTCACGCCCAACAGTAACTTTCTGCAGGGGTATGTGCGCGCCTTTTGGGTGGGCGGCCTGATCTGCGTGATCGGGCAGCTGCTGGCGTACTGGGGCGAAAAGGGCCTGGGAATGGTGGAGGAGGATGCGCTGATGTTCACCTCGGTGTGCCTGATTTTCCTGGGCACGACGCTGACCGGTATCGGGGTGTACGACGACATCGGGCGCTACGCGGGCGCAGGCTCTATTGTGCCCATCACGGGCTTTGCCAATTCGATTGCCGCGCCGGCCATCGAGTTTCGGCGGGAGGGTCTGGTCATGGGCGTGGGCGCGAAGCTGTTCACGGTGGCGGGGCCGGTGCTGGTGTACGGCATTTCGGCCTCGATCGCGGTGGGCGTGATCTACTGGGTGATCGGAGGACTGGGCGGATGAGACAGACGATTGCGTTTGAAAAGCGCGTGGCGGTGCGCGCCTGCGCCTCGACGGTCGGCCCGAAGGAGGGCAAGGGGCCGCTGGGCTGGTGCTTCGACCGGGTGCTTCAGGACGACCTGCTGGGGCAGGAGAGCTGGGAACTGGCCGAAAGCAGGATGATGCAGGACACGATCGAGATGTGCCTTGCCAAGGCAGGCCTGCCCGCGCAGTCGGTCGAGGTGCTGCTGGCGGGCGACCTGCAGGGGCAGATCATGTCCAGCGCGTTTGCGGCGCGGGAGCTGGGCATGCCCTATCTGGGACTGTACGGCGCGTGCTCGACGATGATCGAAGCGATGGCCGTGGGCGGCATCCTGGTGGAGGGCGGCTATCGCAAAAACGCGCTGTGCAGCGCCTCCAGCCACTTCTGCACCGCCGAGCGGCAGTTCAGGGGTCCGGTGGAGCTGGGGTCGCAGCGCCCGCCCTCCGCGTCCTGGACGACCACGGCCTGCGGCGCGCTGCTGCTGGACGGGGGAAAGCAGCCCGGCGTCGCACGCCTGACGCACGCCACGCTGGGGCGCGTGGTGGACTATCAGGTCAAGGACGCAAACCACATGGGCGCGGCCATGGCCCCTGCGGTCGCCGACACGATCACCGCGCACCTGACCGACACCGGCCGCTCGTTTGCCGACTATGACCTGATCGCGACGGGTGATCTGGGCTATATCGGCCGCAACATCCTCAAGGAGCTGCTGATCCAGCGCGGCGTGAAGGTCGCGGACAAGAAGCTGATCGACTGCGGCGCCAGCATGTTTTCCCGCGAGCAGGACGCGCACGCGGGCGGGAGCGGCTGCGGCTGCGTGGCCAGCGTGACCTGCGGCTACATCCTGCGCAAGGTGCAGGCGGGCGAGTATCACCGGGTGCTGGTGATCGGCTCGGGCGCGCTGCTCAGCCTGACCACTCAGCAGCAGGGACAGACCATACCCGGCATCGCGTTTGCCGCCGCATTGGAGGGAGAATCATGACACAGCTGTGGATTGCGCTGGCCAAGGCGTTCGTCGTCGGGGGACTTATCTGCTGCATCGGGCAGGCGCTGCTGATGCACACCAAGCTCACCAGTGCGCGCATACTGGTGCTGTTCGTGGTCAGCGGCGTGGTGCTGACCGCAGTGGGCGTGTACAAGCCGCTCATCGACTTTGCCGGCGCGGGGGCCAGCGTGCCCCTGTTCGGTTTTGGGTACTCCCTCGCCATGGGCGCGATGCAGGGTGTACAGTCCGACGGCCTGTTCGGCGCGTTTACGGGCGGCATCATCCGCACCGCCGCAGGCGTCGCCGCCGCCATACTCTTTGGTCTGCTCAACGCGCTGATCTTCAAGCCTCACGCGAAACGCTAGCCAAGCTGAGCTTGGAGGCGGTGCTGGCGCCGGGCAGGCAGTGCCTGCACCCACTTGCTGCCGCCGGGCAGTGCCCGGTTCCACTTGCTGCCGCGGGTTCTGGCGACGAATTCGGGAACCATAAATTGGAGTTCCCGAATTCTGCGGTTTTCCGGAACTTGCCCGGAAAACTCATACCGGCGCTGCCGGTCGGCAGGGCCGACAGTCGGTTGCTGCCGCGGGTTCTATTGACGACTATCGGCCGCCATAGATTGGAGCGGCCGCCGGGCAGTGCCCGGTTCCACTTGCTGCCGCGGGTTCTGGCGACGAATTCGGGAACCATAAATTGGAGTTCCCGAATTCTGCGGTTTTCCGGAACTTGCCCGGAAAACTCATACCGGCGCTGCCGGTCGGCAGGGCCGACAATCGGTTGCTGCCGCGGGTTCTATTGACGACTATCGGCCGCCATAGATTAAAGCGGCCGAAGTCTGCATTATTGAACCCCACCGCCCACTTCGCGGGCACCTCCCCTTTCAGGGGAGGCAAGAGCGCGTCGTACAGGCTCCCCTGAAAGGGGAGCTCAGACTGTCAAAAAACCCCCGGAGAGCTCGAGAGGGCCGCAGCCCTTTCGAACTT
>CAKUFI010000140.1 GCA_934647305.1 uncultured Clostridia bacterium
GGCGGAGCCGCCGCGGCACGGGAGCCTGTACGGAAAACTGGTTTTCCGTACAGGCTGGGTGGGGGTCCGGGGGAGGGAATCCCTCCCCCGGCTCGGCGTGCCCAGGAAAGGGAAGAAATCGGTTTTCACTGCGCGCCTGTCGGCCTTTCCGGCTTTCTTTGCGGGAATTTCTTTTCACAGGCGCTTTTTTGTGCTACAATAGGCGCATGAAGAATGAGTGGAAAGCGAGGAACAGAGGATGAAGGCGATTTACCTGAACAACAACGAGCCGACCGTGCGCCGGGTGTATGCCGAACGGCAGCGGGAGCGGCTTTCCGCCCTGGCGCAGATCGACCAGAACCGGGTGTACGGTGCGGAAGATCTTCGCGACGGAGGTCTTGAGGACGTCGAGGCGGCGTTTTCGACGTGGGGCATGCCGCGTCTGAGCGTCGAGGAGATTGAAAAGTACCTCCCCAACCTCAGGGAGGTCTACTACGCGGCAGGCTCCGTGCAGGACTTTGCCCGGCCGTTTCTGGAACACGGCGTTCGCGTGTTCAGCGCCTGGCAGGCCAACGCGGTGCCGGTAGTGCGCTACACGGTGGCGCAGGTATTGCTGGCGGTCAAGGGGTACTTCCGCGTACAGCCCGCCTGCAGGTACAGCCGCCAGGCTGCGCACGAGCTCTTCGATAACTATCCGGGCAGCTATGAGATCCGCGTGGGCCTGCTGGGCTGCGGCGCGATCGGACGGCGCGTGGCGGAGTTGCTCGTCGGGATGGATATGGAGGTGCTGGTCTTTGACCCCTTTCTGAGCGAGGAGCAGGCCGCGGCGCTGGGCGTGCGCAAGGCGGACATGGCGGAGATCTTCGCCACCTGTCAGGTCGTGTCCAACCACCTGGCCAACCTGCCCGCAACCGTGGGCATCATCAAACGGGAGCACCTGCTGTCGATGCTGCCCTACTCCACCTTCATCAACACCGGGCGCGGTCCGCAGCTGGACGAAAGGGATCTGTTCGACATGCTGGTGCAGGACTCCACCCGCACGGCGCTCCTGGACGTGATGACCGAGGAAGGCAAGTCGGTCGCAAACCCGCTCAATCAGCTCGAAAACTGCCTGATTACGCCCCATATCGCCGGCTCCAGCGGCCGGGAGGTGCGGCGCATGGCCGATTATATGCTCGATACCTTTGAAAGGGTGCGCGCGGGGCAGCCGAGCGACTACGAAGTAACGATGAAAATGCTGGAAAGCATGGCGTGAGGTAACAGATGAGCATCATTGTATTTGACACCGAGGCGACCGACCTGACTCCCGGCCAGATCTGCCAGCTGTCCTATCTGATTGTGGACGGCGGGCGGGTGACCGGCAAGAACATGTTCTTCGCCGTGGACGAGATGAGCGAGGGCGCGTATGAGGTGCACGGCATGAGCATCGAGGATCTGGACCAGCTCTCCGGCGGCGAGCGCTTCGAGGATCGCGCCGACGAGGTGTTCGAGGACTTTGAAAACGCCTCCCTCTGGATCGGCCACAACGTCTCCGCCGACGACCGCTATCTGCGCGTGGAGATGGAGCGCCTGGGCAGGAAGCTCTCGAAAAAGAAGACCTTCTGCACGATGAACTACTTCACCGGCGTGATGAACATGGCGCGCAAGTTCCAGACCGGCCGGCCCAAGCCCCCGAAGCTTGAGGAGTTGGCGCAGTTTTTCGAGCTGACTGAAGAGGAAATCGAGCAGAAGTCGGCCGAGTGGTTCGGCGGCGGGGCGGCGGCGCACGACGCGCGCTTCGATACCGCCATGACCTACCTGTGCGTGGTCAAGGCCACTCAGACCGGCCAGCTGCGCGGCATCCTGTAACTTCTATAAAAACACAAGCGAATCCCGACCGCACGACGCGTGGGATTCGCTTTTTCTGTGAATATGGAAGCCGGCGTATGGCAGGGCGCTGGCTTTACAGCTCCACCTCGTCGCCGTCGCGCGGCGTGAAGACCGGGTAGCCGTATTTTCCGGACAGCGCCTCGATCTGCGGGTACTTGTCCAGCGGGAAGACGTGCTGTACATACAGCTGCTTAGCCGTGCACTTTTCAAGGTAGGGCGCAGCCTCCTTCACGCCGAAATGCGCCATCTCCATGACCATCAGGTCGAGCGGCTCGCTCATCGCGCGGGCGGGGAAGTCGCCCTTCTCAAGCTGGTGCGACAAATCGCCGGTGAACAGCACGCGCTTGCCCTCGGCCTCGACCAGCAGGGCGTAGCTGGGGCGGGAGGCATAGGCCATATGCTGCGTGGGAATGGCGGTCACGCGCAGGTTCTCGTCCTCGTAGAACGGGCCGGGCTTCTCTGTGCGAAAGTCGACGCGCGATTCGTCGATCGCCATGCCCTCGGTCAGGGTAATCAGCTGCTTGAACAGCGATACGCCTTTTTCTTCAGTCAGCCAGATCTGCGCCCTAGCCGACTTGAAGTACCAGTTGATCAGGTCGGCAAAGGCCAGCACGCCGTTGACGTGGTCGCCGTGCAGGTGGGTGGTGAACAGCGCGCGGATGGAGTTCAGGTCGGCTCCGCGGCGAAGCAGTACGTCGATCAGCGGCGCGCCCGCGTCAATGAAGTAGGTCGCGCCATTGACCTCGAACATGGTGCAGGCACAGTAGCGGTCGGCTGCGGGCACGCCGTGGCTGGTGCCCAGGAACGTGATCTTCATTGCAGAAATCCTCCTTAAGACATGCGTGATTGCGGCGAAGGAGTTCCCCGCTCCTGCGGCTGCTATGTCGCCGCAGGGCGGTTCGCCGGGGAGGGCGGCCTGAACGGCGCGCGCCTCCCCAGACCCCACCCACGGCTCCAAGGGAGCCGCAGAGAAGCGATTTCCTGAAGGAAATCGCGCAGCTTGTCAAAAAAGGTTTTGACAAGCTGGTGGACGGGGAAGCAAGCTCCCCGGCCAGGTGCCGCGCCTCAAATC
>CAKUFI010000141.1 GCA_934647305.1 uncultured Clostridia bacterium
TACATGCCGCTGGGCACGATTGAAAGTTCGAAAGGGCTGCGGCCCTCTCGAGCTCTCCCGAGTTTTTTGACAGTCTGTGAGGGGTTGGCAGGCTGAGCCTGCACCCACCTGCTGCCGCCGGTTCTATCGACGGCTGTCGGCCGCCATAGATTAAAGCGGCCGAAGTCTGCGCCGGGCAGTGCCCGGTTCCGGCTGCTGCCGCCGGTTCTGGCGACGAATTCAGGAACCATACATTGGAGTTCCCGAATTCTGCGTGGGTAGAACCCTGCCGCCTGAGAGCCTCTTAAAAAGCGCATACTAACCCCGCGGGGCGGCTAAAATCCATTTCACAACATCAATCACGAGGTAACCAATCAGAATCATCATGAATCAGATCGCAGAATTATTAAAAAAGGAAAACAAGGCGCTCAGCCTGATCGACATCGTGGACAAGAGCGGCCTTGAGCCCGAGGAGGTCATGCGCCAGCTTCAGGAAGCGCAGGCTGCGGGGCTGGTTTTCCTTTCCAAAAAGAAGAACAAGTACGCGTGGAGCGAGGTGCTCGACCTGGCGCTCTCGCGCGTTTTCATGCTCCGAAGCGGCGTGCCCATCGCCAGGCCGCTAAGCGGCGCGCCCGAAATGCGCATCAACCGCGCGGGCGACATGCGCGCGATGCACGGCGATTTGGTGCTGGTGCACCCCGATCCCAAGGTCAGGCCGGGCGAGACGCTCAAGTGCTACCTGGCCGCGATCATCGAGCGGGCACACGACTGCTTCGTGGGCGTACTGGCCGAGCAGGAGGTGCGCGAGCAGCCGCCCGCCTACTTCGTCCGCCGGGGTCACAAGCGCAAGCGCGTCATGCCCAAGCCGGTCTTTCACACCGTGCTGACCGCACGTCCCTACGATGTGCACATGGTCTGCAAGATCGACCTGACGGGCGACCTGCTGGGCGCGAAGGCGGGCGACGCGGTCGAGCTGAAGATCGTCGACTACCCCCGCCACGGCGTGCCGCTCAAGGCGCAGGTCGTCCGCGTGCTGGGCAGCGGAAGCAGCGCTCAGGTTCAGCTGCGCGCCCTGCTCGAGGGACACGGCATCCGCGAGGACTTCCCCGAGGACGCGCTGGCCGAGGCCGAATCGCTGCCCGGCGCGGTGCGCGAGGAGGATCTTGCCGGCCGCTTCGACGCGCGCAGCCTTACCGCCTTCACTATCGACGGCGAGGACGCAAAGGACTTCGACGACGCGGTGTCGCTCGAAAAGACCGAAGACGGCGCGTGGGAGCTGGGCGTGCACATCGCGGACGTGTCCCACTATGTCCGAAAGGGCGGCGCGATCGACCGCGAGGCGCTCGCCCGGGGCACGTCGGTGTACCTGCCCGGGCTGACCGTGCCCATGCTGCCCGAGGCGCTGTGCAATGGGCTGTGCTCCCTCAGGCCGGACGTGGACAGGCTCACGCTGTCGGTGTTTCTGCGCCTTCAGGACGGTGTGGTCATCTCCCACCGCCTGACCCCCGCCGTTATACACTCCCGCGCCCGCCTGACCTATACCCAGGTCAACCGCCTCTTCGCCGGGCAGGAGAACCAGGTGCCCGAGGCGCTGCGCCAGACGCTCTTCGACATGCTGTCGCTGTCCAAAACGCTGCGCCGGGCACGCGAGGAACGCGGCGCAATCGACTTTGAGCTGAGCGAGCCGCAGTTCGTGCTGGACGCGTCCGGCGAACCGGTCGACGTGCGTCCCCGCCAGCGGGGCGAGGCCGAGCGCCTGATCGAGGACTTCATGCTCGCCGCCAACGAGCAGGTGGCCCGCATCGCCCGCGAGCGCGATATCCCCTTCCTCTACCGCGTGCACGAGGATCCCGACCCGGACAGGCTGCACACGCTCGAGGTCTTTCTCGCCAACCTGGGCCACCCGACCTACCTGGGCGGCAAGGTGCCCCCCGCCGTGCTGCGCAAGCTGCTGCTGGAAACCGCCGGCCTGCCTGAAAGCGAAATCATCCGCCACGTCATGCTGCGCTCGCTCAAAAAGGCCTGCTACAGCGAATCGCCTCAGGGGCACTACGGCCTGGCCGCGCCCGACTACTGCCACTTCACCTCCCCCATCCGCCGCTATCCCGACCTGACCGTGCACCGCATGCTCCGCCGTATGCTCGCGGGCGACCCCTCCCTCGCCGCGCAGAAAAAGAACATGCATGAGCTGGCCATGCAGTGCTCGGCCACCGAGCAGGAGGCCATCGCCGTCGAGCGCGACGCGGACGACCTGATGCGCGCCCGGTTCATGCAGGGCCGCGAGGGCCAGGTCTTCGAGGGCGTAGTCAGCGGCGTCACAGACTGGGGCTACTACGTTGCCCTGCCCAACACCGTCGAGGGACTGGTGCACGTGCGCGAGCTGCCCGGCTATTACCAGTTCAATAAGGAGCGCCAGGCGCTGATCCGCGAGGACGGCCGCCATGTCGTTCGCCTGGGCGACCCGGTCAAAGTGCGCCTGCTCAGCGTCGACGCAATGGCCGGCGAAATCAACTTCACCCCGGCGTAAAGCAATAGCTCAATAGCTTGAGCCCATTTCGCTTTTTTCCCGCGAAATGGGCTCGAACTGTCTGTGCCTCGCGTTCCTACCTGTCAGTGAGCTTCTCCCGAATATCTCGCCGCGAGGCGAACGCCCCCTGCAAGCATTCCTTCCCGCCATGAATGGTACCCACAGCGCCCGACCCCTCAGTCGCCTGTCGGTGACAGCTCCCCTTTCAGGGGAGCCCAGACTGTCAAAAAACTCGGGAGAGCTCGAGAGGGCCGCAGCCCTTTCGAACTTTCAATCGTGCCCAGCGGCG
>CAKUFI010000142.1 GCA_934647305.1 uncultured Clostridia bacterium
ACGCCGCTGGGCACGATTGAAAGTTCGAAAGGGCTGCGGCCCTCTCGAGCTCTCCGGGGGTTTTTTGACAGTCTGAGGGGAGGAACGCCGCGCGTCCCTCCCCGTCGCTATCTGATGTAACTGATCGTCAGCACCGGCGCGAACTGGTCGCCCACGCCGTCGAACCGGCAGTAGTTGGCCGAGAAGCCGCGGTTGCCGGTCTGCGCCGTCTCGCCCGCGTAGAGCGCGATGCCGTTGATCGAGCCCGACACCAGGGCGTTTACGATGTTCACCGGCAGCGCCAGGGCCACCGTCTCGCCGTTGCCGATCGTGCCCAGCATCGCCGACAGCCCGCCGTACACCGCCGCGCTCGTGCTGTTGGGCACCGTGCCGCTCGCGCCGGTCAGCGTCAGGCCGCGCGCCGTGACCTGGACCGCACTCGACTTGCCCGATCCGGACACGCGGTGCAGCCGCAGCGTCGCCGAGCGCACCGTCTTGCCGGACAGCGCCGAGCGGATCGCCGAGTTGTCGAACCACACGCAGCCCTTGCACACGCCCAGGCCCGTCGCGAAGTTCTGCCGCAGCTGCCCGCTCGTCCACGCCCCGGAGTTTCTGCAGGTCGCCGTGGTCACCGCGTCGTAGCTGGCCGCCGTGAGCGTGCTGGAGCTGGCCGAGGTGCTGCCGCCCGTGGCCGTCGAGCCGGTCGACCACACCTTGCCGTTGCCCAGCTCCGTCGTGCCGCCCGTGGGCATCGTGCCGTTCGCCGCGACGATGCCGCCGAAGCTGGCCTTCAGCGCACCCGAGCCCGTGCAGGCGTTGATGATTACGTGCGCCGTCAGGCTGGCGTGCACCGCGTTCGTGAAGCCCGCGAAGTCGCAGTTCCACAGCAGGCCCTTCGACCCTTCCGTGTAATACACCCCGTCCGTGCCGCTGCCCGAGACGTTCGCGCCGTCCACGCGCACGAAGCTGCAGCCGGTCACCTCGATCGCCTTGCCCGTGCCCGCGTACACCGTCATGCCCGTGCCCATGATCGTCACCTTGGCCGTGCAATACTGCACCGCGATGCCGCCGTAGAAGGTCGCGCCGTTGCCCAGCACCTCCAGCACGCCCGAGCCGGTCACGCCGTGAATGTCCACCCGCTCGTAGTGGCTGGTGTTGTCCATCGTGATCGAGACATTGTACATCAGCCGCTTGCCGTTGATCTTGTCGAGCGCCTGCTGAAGCGAGCGCACCGCCTTGCCCTCCTGCGCCTCGAGCCAGGCGTCCGTGTAATTCGGATTGACCGTGATCTCTGCCGGCCCGTCGTACGCCGCCGCCACGTTGGGCGCGGTCACCGACTGCGCGCTCACGCCGTCCTCGCCGACGTGCAGCTGGTTCTCGCCGTCGATATTGACCTCGAAGCTGTCCTTGGTCAGCACGGTCTCCGCGAAGTCGTCGAAGTCAGACTGGCTGACCTTGCTGCTGATCTGCGTCGCCTGCTGCGTCACCGTCGACTGCACCGTCTGCACCTCGCCGCTGAGCTGGTCGAATGTGGTCTGCGACACCTTGCCCTCGATCTGCGTCGCCTGCACGCCCAGCGCGGCGGTGTTCGCCTCGACCTTGCCGGTCAGCTCGTCGGTCGCCTGCTGACTGGCCTCAACCGCCACCTCCCGCGCGGTCTGGGTGATGCGCGTCTCCAGCGCCTCGGTGTCCAGCTCGCTGGTGATGCGGCTGATCACCCCCTTGTCCAGGTCGCGCTCCTCGATGTGCCCCATCACCTTGCCCCACAGCGCGCGCAGCGTGTCGTTGAGCTGCTTGATGGACAGCGGCGAGGTGTCCATGATTTCCCGATACCCGATGTTGCTCATTGCCGTTCCCCCTTTGCGTTTTTTCAGGTACGCAAAAGGTATATCACGCCCGATGCGGCGTGAAGCGACAAACCGGCTTCAAATTTCCGGGCGCAGGCTCAGTCTGCCGGCCCGCGCAGGTCGATCCAGTACCGCTGCACGATTTTCCCGCCGTCCTCCACCTCGTTCTCGAGCACGCCGCCGTTTTTCTGTATCGTGCGCGCCGAGGCGATGTTGTCCTTGTCGCAGCACATCAGCGCCCGCTCAATGCCCAGCTTTTTGCACTCCTCGAGCGCCAGCGCAACCAGCCTCGTGCCATAGCCCCTTCCGCGCTCGCCGGGGCGCACGCCGTCGCCGATGTGCCCGCCCGTGTGCAGCAGGCCCTCGTTCAGGCCGTGGCGGATATTTACCGCGCCCACGAACCGGTTCCGCTCGGCGTCCAGGCCGAAGAAGGTCGAGTCGGGCACCAGGCCGTCTCTCGCCTCCTTCACCTCCAGGCTCTCGATGTAGCCCTTCAGGTCATGATAGTCGTGCTTGCGGATGGCATAGGGAATGATTTTCTCCCCCGCTGCCGTCCATTCGTCCATCATGTCCATCAGCTGCGCGGCATATTCCTCGCTCATTTTCACCAGCTTCAGCATCGTTTCTCCTCCTTTTCAGTCGGCAGGCGCCTTGTCGGGCGTTTCAGGAATCGTACCCTGTTCCTTAGTGTCGCCCGACATTTTCCCGGTATAGCAAAACAGACGTCATGTATCATGACGTCCGTTTCTGGTCTGGGTGAGAAGATTCGAACTTCCGGCCTCTTGAACCCCATTCAAGCACGCTACCAA
>CAKUFI010000143.1 GCA_934647305.1 uncultured Clostridia bacterium
GCACCTCCTGTTGTAGTTTCTATTCTACAACAGGAGGTGCTTTTTTGCACTGTCCGTTTTGATGGGAACGGTCCACAGAAGATCGGGAAGGGGTAGGTGGACAGCGAGTGAAGCGCGTGGTTGGCGCTGTTGAACAGGAACCTCGCCCCACAGGCGATCGAGCAGAATTTGCCGATGATCAGCCGGTCGTGATTGACCGGGTAGTGGTAGAGCACGTTGTTTTTCTCAAAGTCTCGCGGGTCGCGCACGAAGTCGTTGTACATCGTGTAGTCGCCGACCTGGATGCTCGGGTCGCGCACGACGTTCTTGAGATAGACGGTCTGCGCGTCGCCCGTGCGGGGGTAGATTTTGTTTTCCGGAATCGCCATGGATTGTGTCCTCCTGTGATAAAAATGTGGTCAGACGATTCCGGTCAGGACAATGCAGCGCTTCACCTCAAAACCACCTTCTTTATGGACTGTCAGGCCGCGGGAAGGCGCCCTTTACAGCACCTGCAGGATCATGCACTTTAAGTACTGCGTCTCGGGCGAGGCGGGCAGAATGGGGTGATCGTGGCCCTGGGTGCGGTTCTCAACCAGGCGCAGCTTGGTTTTGGAGTCGCGCGCGGCCTGATTGATCATGTCCCTGAACTGCTCGGGGCTGACGTGCTGCGAGCAGGAGCAGGTGACCAGGAAGCCGCCCTTGCGAACCAGCTTCATGCCGCGCAGGTTGATTTCCTTGTAGCCGCGCAGGGCGCTCTCGACGGCGGCGCGGGTCTTGGTGAAGGCCGGCGGGTCGAGGATGACCACGTCGAACTGCTCGTGCGCGTCGGTCAGCTCGCGCAGGTGATCGAAGCAGTTGTGCGCCTCGAAGGTGACCACGTCCGACAGGCCGTTGTTCTCGGCGTTCAGGCGGGCGACCTCGAGCGCCTCCTCGGAGATGTCCACGCCCAGCACGCTCTTTGCGCCGTACTTGGCGGCGTGCAGCGAGAAGGAGCCGTTGTGGCAGAAGCAGTCCAGCACGCGCGCGCCTTTGCACAGGGGCGCGATGGCGGCGCGGTTTTCCTTCTGATCGAGGAAGAAGCCGGTCTTCTGGCCATTTTTCACGTCCACGACGAAGCGCAGGCCGTTTTCCACCATGTCGATCGAGTCGGGCACCTCGCCATAGAGCAGGCCGGTCGTCTGCTCCAGGCCCTCCAGGCGGCGCACCGGCACGTCGCTGCGCTCCCAGACGCCCTTGGGATGCACGATCTCGGCCAGGTCGCGCACGATCGACTGCTTCCACTTTTCGATGCCCAGGCACAGCGACTGCACGACCAGGTAGTCGCCGAACTTGTCCACGATCAGGCCGGGCAGAAAGTCGCTTTCGGAAAAGATCAGGCGGCAGCTGGCCGGGTCGCAGAACTGGTTGCGGTAGTCCCAGGCCTCCTGCACGCGGCGGCGGAAAAAGGCCTCGTCCACCGGCTCGTCGTGCGTGGTCAGCATGCGCAGGGAAATCTGGCTCTTGGGGTTGTAAAACGCCCGGCCCAGGTAGGTGTTGTGACTGGAAACGACGTCCACCACGTCGCCCGGCTCGAAGCTGCCCTCGACTCGCTCGATGTCGGAGGCGAATACCCACGGGTGTCCGGAACGAACGCGGCTCTCGCGCGTCTTGCGAAGTACGGCCTTGGCCATGAAAAAATCATCCTTTCAAAATCCGCCTGGCGGCGGTTACACTCCGTCCGCTATTATAGCAGGAAAATGAAACGTTCGCAGCGCGATTTCGATTAATATTCATTTGCATCCGCGCGGCGGCTGTGGTATGCTAACAGGCGAGGTGTTTTGCATGGAAGAAAAGAGAGAGGGCGTGCGCCTGAACCGATACCTGGCCGAAACCGGACTGTGCTCCCGGCGGGAGGCAGACCGGCTGATCGAGAGCGGGCGGGTGCAGGTGGACGGCCGCGCGGGCGTGCTGGGCGACCGGGTGGCGCCGGGCACGCGGGTGCTGGTGAACGGGCGGGACGTGTCGCCTGTCGAAAAAAAGGTCTACATTGCGCTCAACAAGCCGGTGGGCGTGGTGTGCACCGCCGACCCGCGCGAGCCCATGAACGTCATCGACTATATCGGCCACAGGGAGCGCATTTTCCCGATCGGCCGGCTGGATAAGGATTCGCAGGGATTGCTGCTGCTGACCAACGACGGCGAAATCGTCAACCGCATACTGCGCGCGGCGGGCGGGCACGAGAAGGAATACGTCGTCTCGGTCGACAAGCCCATTACGCCCCAGTTCTGTGAGGCCATGCGGCGCGGCGTGCCCATACTGGACACGGTGACGCTGCCCTGCAGGCTGAAGCAGGAGGGGCCGTGCCGGTTCCGCCTGGTGCTGGTGCAGGGCCTGAACCGCCAGATTCGCCGCATGTGCGAGGCGCTGGGGTATCGCGTCATGTCGCTGACCCGCGTGCGTATCATGAACATCACGCTGGGCAGCCTGAAGCCCGGCCACTGGCGCGACCTGACGGCGCAGGAGCTGGTGGGCCTGAAGAAAATGCTGTAGGCGAGGCGCGGCGGCGCTGCCGCCGCGCGCGTGGGGGAGAGGGCGTTCGCTGAACGCCCCCTCCCCCTAATCCCCCGTCCCCTGCAGAGGATGCGATTCCCGGCGGGAATCGCCGCGTCCG
>CAKUFI010000144.1 GCA_934647305.1 uncultured Clostridia bacterium
ACCGAGTGCCAGAACCTGACCAGCCTGCACTTCACCAGCAAGATGAAGGGCTTTGGCGAAAATTGCATCATCAACTGTCCGAACCTTTCCGAAATCTGCTTCGACGGCTGCGACCTGACCGCCTCGCCCATGGGGCTGATGATGAACGTCGCGCCCAAGCTGACCGTGCGCGTGCCCGAAGGCATGAGCGAGGAGAACCTCAGGCACGCCCAGAACTGCCAGAGCTGGAGCGAGAACCCCAGCGAGGTCACCGTCAGCACCGAGCCCTGCGCCCACGCGCAGCCCGCCCTGCCCGATGTGACCGCGCTGCTTCCCTACCTGACGCTGGACGCGAGCGTGGAAACCGCCGCGCCGCCCGCGGCCACCTCCGAGCCCGGCGTCACCCCCGAGCCCACCCAGGCGCCCGACGACGTCACCCCCGAGCCGACCGAGCAGCCTGCCGCGCAGACCGCCGACATTCCCGAGGAATACCTGGGCGTGTGGTACGGCGTGAGCATGGAAATGGAGGGCGTGACCTATCCGCTGGCCGACATGGGCATGGAAATAACCGTCACCATCGGCGCGGACGGCACGGCTGAAATGAACATGAGCGGCGAGGTGGACACGTCCCAGTGCGCGATGTACGAGGGCGCGCTGGTGGTGGACAACATGACCGGCACGCTGCAGGACGGCCAGCTGCTGCTCGGCGATGGCGACTCCTCCATCAGGCTGAGCCGCGAGAAGCCGGAGCAGGCCGCGCCCGTACCGGTCATAGACGAGAGCGCCACGATCGACGACCTCAGGGGCGTGTGGACGCTCGTGCGCGCCAGCATGGGCGGCGTGACGGTTCCCGCCGAAGCCGCTGAAATGTCGGGCGACACGCTGACCATCTACGGCGATACCTGCGATCTGACCCTGCAGGGCATGACCATGAGCGACGTGCCCTGCCGCATGGAGGACTTCGCGCTCCTCATGACCATTCTGGACGGCGAGGCCGCCGTCACCCTGCGCGCGGACGGAACGATCAGCCTTGAGCTGAGCGACATGACCCTCTGGTTCGAGCGCGCCGGCGACGCGCCCGAGCCGCCCGTCTCCACCCCGACCGAAGCGCCCACCGAAGCGCCTACCGAAGCCCCCGCGCCCGTCTCCGCCGACATTCCCGAGGAATACCTGGGAACCTGGTACGGCGTGAGCATGGAGACGGAGGGCACGGCCTATTCCATGGCCGACCTCGGCATGGAGGTCGTCGTGACCATCCGCGCGGACGGCACGGCCTCGATGGCCATCAACGGCGAACAGGACGACGGCTTCTGCTCGATGCAGGACGGCCAACTGGTGGTGGATACGATGACCGGCACGCTGCAGGACGGTCAGCTGCTGCTCTCCGAAGTGGGCTATCTCATGACGCTGAGCCGCGAGAAGCCGGTGCTGCCGGCCGAGACGGTCGCGCCGGAAACCGGAACGACCGAACCGGCCATCCTCACGGAGCAGAAGTACGTCATGACCGACGCGGACATGAACGGCTACAACATGACCGCCGCGCAGCTGGGAAATTATGAGTATTCCATTTTGCTCCATGAGGACGGCAAGGTAACCTTCGTCATGGCGGGCGCGGATATCCCCGGCCTTACCTGGGCCTATGGCAAGATCCCCACGGAGGCGGGCGAGGTCGACGGCGTCATCATCGACTATTACACGCAGGCGCTGAACCTCGTGCCCACGGAAACGGGCTTCGACATGGACTACCTGGGCAGCATGCTGATGCATTTCGCCCCCGAAGAGCCCGCCCAGTAAGCGCTGACCCCTTCCGCGCCGCCGGGAAGCAAGGCGGCGGCGCGGTTTTCCCCGTCATTTGATTTCCATCGACGAAAAAGGAGGATTTTACAATGAAGAAGATCGTCGCTTTTCTGCTGGCCGTGCTGATGACGCTTTCCGCCGCCGCCTTTGCCGGCTCTGTTCCGATGAACAAAGAGGATCAGATGGTCGGTCTGGTGAAAAGCTTTTTGGAAGAGAATGAATTCCCCTATGAATACGACGACTATACGTTTACGGTGCCCTTTGCCGTCGAGAACTCGATGGAATATGTCTACATGACGGTTTACATCTACGACGACATGCTGGCCGTGTCCGCGGACGCGCCGGTGCAGGGAACCGGGGAGGTCTTTGAAAAGATGGCAGTGTTCGCCGCGCTGGCCAACAACGAGATCTACTATGCGCAGTTCCGCGTCGAGCTCGACGCGGACAAGGTCTACGTCTCCTGCCGTTCCTGCAATCTGGTGGAGGACGTTATCCCCGGGGAGAACGAGCTGTTTTACCTGTTTGCCATGCCCCAGAGCTATATGGAGGACTACGGCGACGGCATCCTGGCGGTGCTCGACGGCGGCGATCCCTACGAGGCGTTTGAAGCCTGTCAGGCGGCGGT
>CAKUFI010000145.1 GCA_934647305.1 uncultured Clostridia bacterium
TGCACCTCCTGTTGTAGTTTCTATTCTACAACAGGAGGTGCTTTTTTGCACTGTCCGTTTTGATGGGAACGGTCCACCAGTTCAGATAGGGGCTTTTCAGCCAGACGAGCGCCGCGAACACGACCGCGATCAGCACGGCCGCCGCGATGCACAATCCATGCAGCGCCCTTCGCCAGGCGATTTTGCGCCGCGCGAGCTGCGCGTTGATGCGCTCCAGGTTCTCGGAAATCGCCCGCAGGTCATCCGGCCTGCCCTCGGTGACCGTCTCGCCCAGCAGCGTGCTCACCGGCGTTTCAAGCGCCTCCGACAGCGCGATGAGCAGGTCGGCGTCCGGCACCGACAGCCCCTGCTCCCACTTGGAAACGGTCTGCCGCACCACGTGAAGACGCAGCGCGAGCTCCTCCTGAGAAAGCCCCTTCACTTTTCGGATCGCCCGGATGTTTTCGTTCAGCAGTTGACAGCCTCCTTTCAGCTGCGCCCCCATTGTACCCAAAATCCCCCGTTGCGCAAGCAGCGCGTGTGAACAGGCCGGATTCTGACCCGATTGGGGCCGGTTTTGGGCCGATTCTGACCCGATTTCGCGCGGAATATTTAACCGTTCGAGCGCTTGCCCGCTTTACGCGCCTGTGCTACAATCCGCCTTGAGCGCATAGCTGTGGGCCTGACCATTCATGCGAAAGTTGCATTCCATGACGCAGGAGGAGCGATTATGGCACGTTCAAAAGAGATGGATCTCACCGTCGGCAGTCCCTTTCGTTCGCTGCTGAGGTTTGCGATCCCGGTCATACTGGGCAACTTGTTCCAGCTGTTCTACACGCTGGCCGACTCGATTATCGTCGGCAAAACGCTGGACGTAGGCGCACTGGCGGCCGTGGGTGCGACCGGTAACATCATATACTTTGTGTTCTGCTTTGTCAACGGCTTTACAGGCGGCTCGGGCATCTGCCTGGGACAGCGCTGCGGGGCGAAGGACGAGGAGGGCATGCGCAGGAGCGTCGCCGTGGCCGTGATACTGAACGCGGCCTGCGCCGTGCTGCTGACCGTGCCCTGCTGCGTGTTCGCGCGGGACGTGCTGCGCTGGATGAAGATTCCCGAGGACATTGCCGGCGAGGCCTACGACTACATGTTCGTGGTGCTGCTGGGCACGGGCGCGACGGTGTTTTACAACCTGGTGTCGAACCTGCTTCGGGCGCTCGGGGACAGCAAAACGCCGCTGTACGCGCTGGTGCTCTCCTCTCTTTTGAACATCGTGCTGGACATCGTGTTCATCGTGCCGCTTCGCATGGGCGTGGCGGGCGCGGCCTGGGCGACGGTGCTTTCGCAGTTCATTTCCGGCGTGGTCTCGCTGTGGGTCGGCCTGAAGAAGTACCCGGTTCTGCGCCTGCGCAGGGCGGACTTCACCGGGCTGAAGGAATCCATGCGGCTGCAGCTGAAGACCGGCTTCCCGATGGGCTTTCAGATGTCGCTGATGTGCATCGGTCTGCTGACGATGCAGGCCGTGGTCAACTCGCTGGGTACCGCCGCCGTGGCCGGCTTCACGGTGGCCAGCAAGGTCGATCAGCTGTCCGTGCTGGTCAACAACGCGATGATGACGGCCATTTCGAACTACGTGGCGCAGAACTTCGGCGCGAAGCGGCTCGACCGGATCCGGCAGGGCGTGCGCGCGAGCCTGATTCAGACGCAGTCCTTCAACCTGATCATGTGCGTGGGCATCCTGCTGCTGCGCCACCCGATCGTGCGGCTGTTCCTGGACGCGCCCACCGCGGAAATCTACTACTATTCGGACATGTACCTGACCATCGTCGCGCCGTGCTACTTTATCCTGGGCCTGCTGGCGGTTTACCGCACCACGATCCAGAGCATGCAGAACGGCCGCGCGCCCTTCGCCGCCTGCATGATCGAGCTGGTGATGCGCGTCGCGGCGACCGTCGGCCTGTCGTCCTTTTGGGGATACACGGCGGTGTGCGTCGCCAGTCCGCTCGCCTGGCTGGGCGCGTGCGCGCTGCTGATCCCGTGCTACTACGCGATGATGCGGTGACTGGGGTGAACGGGGAAGCAAGCTCCCCCGCCACAGCCAACCACACCGTGCATTTGCACTGCCCGAGTCGGCAATGCCGACAGGAGTTTTTTCGGAGAATTTCGGAAAAACAGAGAAATTGGGGACTCTAATCTATGGTCCCCCGATTTCGTTTGCTGTCCGGCGGCAGCAAGTGGAGCCGGGCACAGCCCGTTCGAGAGGGTTTCGGCCTTCTCGAACTCTCCTAAAGAGACAGACAAAGACCCGGGGAGATAAACTCCTCGGGTCTCAGCTTGTCAAAAAAGGTTTTGACAAGCTGGTGGACGGGGAAGCAAGCTCCCCGGCCAGG
>CAKUFI010000146.1 GCA_934647305.1 uncultured Clostridia bacterium
CCGGCGCAATGCGCCGGGCAATACCGCGCCGCTGGCGCGGCGAGGGCGGCGCTGCCGCCCCGAAGGCGGGGGCCGCTGGCGGGGCCACACGGGAAAAGCCAGTGAGGGGGCACATTGTGCCCCCTCACTGACATAGCCGCGTCGAAGCGCGGTTTGTATGCAGCCTTATACCTCGTCGAAAACGCGCACGAAATCCACCTCGAAGCAGTCCGGATACGCGTCGAACAGCTCCGGCACGGGCTTGGGCGTGGGGGTCAGCTCGCCGTCCTCGCCGCGCTTGGAGAAGACGCGGTTGTAGCCGGCGCATTCGGTGGAGACCAGTACGAACTGCTCCACATCGGACACCGGGCACTCGGGGGCCATCTGCCGGCCGACCTCCCTGCCGTCGGCGTAGAAGATGTAGCCGTCCCGCGACCAGTCCACGCCGTAGTAATGCCAGCCGTCGGCGGTTTCCTCATAGGGGAACTTGAAGTGGCCGTACCAGTGGCTGTCCTTGCCGTAGCCGCCCCAGCCGTTGCCGCAGACGATCAGGCCCTCGGTGTGCTGGCGGTAGTTCTCCATGATGTCGCACTCGACGCCCGCCTGGGCCGGGTCGGGATGCGCGCCGATGCAGGGCGACTGCAGCCAGAAGGCCGCGTGCCAGCCCCGATGCTTCGGCAGGCGGCAGCGGATTTCGTAATAGCCGTATTTGTGCATGAACTTGGCCGGATCGAGCTTGCCGAAGGGCCAGAAGCCGTCGGTGTCGCGCGGGTTGTCGAAGGTCAGCGAGCCGGTCTGCAGGTGCGCAGAGTAGAAGTCGTCGCCGTGGCGCACCATGTGGATCTTCAGGTGACTCTGGCCGTCCACCTCCACGCCCTCCGTGGTGAAGGTGGGGGATTTGTGCCCCCAGAAGTTCAGGCGGTAGTTCCATTTGGTTTCGTCCAGCGCGGAGCCGTCGAATTCGTCGTTCCAGACCAGTTTCCAGCGCTTGCCGCCGGGCAGCAGGCTTTTTTCATGCCCCTCGACCGGGCAGACCGGGCGCATGTCGGCGTCCTTGAGATACGTGATGTCGGACATGGTTTTCCCTCCTTGACGGATTATAGCCGCTGATTTATAATATATACGCTTTTTCCGCGAGCACAAGCCGAAATAGCCGGGAAAACTGTCGAAAAGAGCTGATAATCCATGAACGCGCCGGAGCTGGTGATCAAAAACGCGAACCTGTGGCGAAGTCCGGAAACCCACGCGCTCAGCCGGGGGCGCTTCGTCACGCGCTACGAGCTGGAGTGCTTCCAGTCGGAGGCCGGGAAGACCTTTATCGACGGCGAGGGCTATGACCTGACGCGCGGCTCAGTCCTGTTCTGCCGGCCGGGTCAGGTGCGCTTTTCCCAGTTTCCGTTTCAGACGCTGTTCGTGTATTTCGACGCGCCTTCACCCTGCGGCGAGCTGAGCAGCCTGCTGGAGCGGATTCCGCCCTGCACGCCGCCTGAGGCCGTCCCGCGCGCCCAGGAGGTCATGGAGCGCCTGCGCGAGCTCTTCGGCCGGGGGGACTATGCTGCGCGGCTGGAGGCGTATGCGCTGCTGGCACAGACGCTGTGCGCCCTGGCGCGCCTGAAGGAGGGGAACGCGCCCCGGTTTCCGCTGCGCCATCAGAAGGAGATCTATCAGTCGATCTGCTTCATGAAGGAGAACCTTTGCCGTCCGCTCTCCGCCGACGAGATCGCCGCCGCCGCAGGCTACAGTCCGCAGCATTTCACCGCGCTGTTCAGGCGAACGTTGGGCGCGACGCCGTATGACTATTTCCTGCGCCTCAAGTGTCAGGAGGCCGAGCGACGGCTTCGCGAAAGCGCGCAGAGCGTGCAGGAAATCGCCGAGGCGCTGGGCTTTTCCAGTCCGGGCTATTTCTGCTATGCCTTTCGCCGGGCCTGCGGCCAGTCGCCCTCGGCCTTTCGCCGCCGCGCGGAGAGCGAGGTTTACGGGAAGCTGTAGGGGGAAGCTGTAGGGCAGGAGTGTCCGGCCGCGCCGCTGGCGCGGCCTTTCGGGGGAGGGGCGCATTGCGTCCCTCCCCCGAATTCCTACCCCGTCTTCGCGCCGCGGATGCGGCGCTGTCCGGCGCAGTGCGCCGGGCGGGGGTGCGGGGGCCAACGGCCCCCGCCTTCGGGGCGGCAGCGCC
>CAKUFI010000147.1 GCA_934647305.1 uncultured Clostridia bacterium
AGACTGGTGAGGGTGGCAGTGGCGGGGGAGCTTGCTTCCCCGTCCACCAGCTTGTCAAAACTTTTTTGACAAGCTGAGCGATTTTCTGAGGAAAATCGCATTGTACGGGCGGCTGCGGCCGGCCGGGCCTCCGTGCACGTTTCGACCGCTTCCCGAATAGATTGCCCTGAGGGAGATTGAAAAGGAGGTCGTTTTCTTGAACGAACAGCTGTTTTCAGGCTGCGGCGTGGCGCTGGCGACGCCCTTTCGCGCGGGCGAGGTGGACTATCCGGCGCTCGGCGCGCTGATCGAACGGCAGATCGCCTCGGGCGTGGACGCGCTGATCCTGTGCGGCACCACCGGCGAGCCGTCCACGCTGACGCCGGAGGAAAAGCGCGGGGTGTGGGAGACCGGCCTGAGGCAGGCCCGGGGGCGCGTGCCCGTGCTGGCCGGAACCGGCGGCAACAATACCCGCGAGGTGATCGAGCAGTCGCTGCTGGCCCAGTCTCTGGGCGTGGACGGCCTGCTGCTGGTCACGCCGTACTACAACAAGACCACCCAGGAGGGACTGATCGCGCATTTCAGCCGGGTAGCCGACGCGGTGCGCCTGCCGATCATCCTGTACAACGTGCCCGGCCGCACAGGCCTCAACATGCGCCCGGAGACCGCCGCCCGGCTGTGCGCGCACCCGCGGATACTGGGCGTCAAGGAGGCCTGCGGGGATATTTCCCAGGCCGCGGAGCTGATGCGCCTGTGCCCGAACGCCGCCGTCTACAGCGGAAACGACGACCAGACCCTGCCCATGATGGCCATGGGCGCGCAGGGCGTGATCTCGGTCGCCGCCAACGTCGTGCCCAGGCAGATGGCGCGGCTCACCCACGCGATGTTCGAGGGTGACCTGCCCGCCGCCCGCCGGGAGCATACCCGCCTGCTGCCGCTGATGCACGAGCTGTTCGCCAGCGTCAGCCCGATTCCGCTCAAGGCCGCGCTCGCCGCGCTGGGCCTGTGCGAAAACGAGGTGCGATTGCCGCTCGTGCCGCAGCGCGCGACACAGGAGCTGCTGACCGCGCTGTTCGCCGCGCTCGAGTAAATTTTACAAAATAAACAAGTGTTAAGATTATGCAGAAAAACCTGCATAAAACCGGATTGGACTGCATAAATGCACCGCTCTATAGGGAAGGACATTTATGCAAAACGCGGGGCGATTCCATACAAGTTTACAACTAATTTCAAATGTGTTACAATATTGTCACAAAAAAAAGAGAGCGAAAGGGGCCCGATACCATTGAAATTTGCGATCGTCGATACGGACAGAAACCTGCGAACTGTGATTTCCACGGCCATGGGCCGCGCGTACCCCAGGGCGGACGTTCTCCAGTTCCAGGACGGCAGGGCGGCGCTTCAGACGCTGGAGACACAGCCGATCGACGCGCTCCTGTGCGCGCTGATACTGCCCGAGCTGGACGGACTCGGCCTGCTGGAGGCGATCAGGTCGATGCGCCGCCGGCCGCGCGTCATGGTGCTGACGCAGGTGACGAACGAGCAGATCCTCGCGCGAACCCTGACGCTGGGCGCGGATTACTACATGATCAAGCCGGTGGAGCCGACGCTGGTCTGCCGCAGACTGGGGGAGCTGCTGGGCGAAAAGGCGGAGGCGCCCGCGCCGCGCGACCAGCCGAAGGACTGTGTGCAGATGCTTTCGGAGATGGGCGTGCCCGCGCGCTTCGCCGGGTATCATTACCTGCTCTACGGCGTGGAGCTGGCGAGGCGGAACCCGCAGTACCTGAATCGCCTGACCACCGAGCTGTACCCGCTCATCGCCGAGCGGTTCGGAAAGCGCGCGGCTAACGTGGAGCGAGGGATTCGATACGCCGTGGATATGGCCTTCAGCAACAACAGTCGGCTTACGCTTGCCGACAGCCTGAACGTGGACGAGTGCCAGGTGACGCAGCGCCTGACCAACCGCGCCTTTATCACGCTGCTGGCCAACGCGAAGCGGCCGGAGTAGGGGAGTCCGCGCCGTTGGCGCGTGGGGCGGCGCTGCCGCCCCGAAGGCGGGTGCCGCTGGCCCCCGCATCCCCGCCCGGCGCAATGCGCCGGGCAATACCGCGCCGCTGGCGCGGCGAGGGCGGCGCTGCCGCCCCGAAGGCGGGGGCCGCAGGCCCCCGC
>CAKUFI010000148.1 GCA_934647305.1 uncultured Clostridia bacterium
AAGTTAAAGGGGAGCGCGTTCTTCTGCGGCTTGTTCCTTGAAAACAGCACAGGATACATCCTGATGCCGGGCAGCAGCGAAAACGGCTGGTTTTCCGGGAAGACGACGCATACCTCGTGGCCGCGCTTCTGCAGATGCAGCGCGATATTCTTGGTGTAGGTGCCGCTCCCTGAGCCCTCCAGCGGGAAGTGATTGATCAGCAATACCTTCATCGTCCATACCACCTTTCTGTAAACTCGGTCCATGCCTCCCTTGATCTCTGATACTGCCCGATCATATCCGGCAGCCATGACTCCGCGGCGCTCTGGATCTCAGGCAGCCGCAGAAATCTCCGGTCCTTCGTATAGCGGCACAGGGCCTTCGCCCCGGCGGATAGCTGCTGATCCCTCTGTGCAAATTCAGAGGCCGTGTGCCCCGCCTTCCAGCGGGAGAACACATTGCGCCCGATCCAGCCTGTGCAGGCATAGTAAAGCCGGTCGCGTACCGCTCCATCCTTCAAAAGCTCCGGGACGGCGGGATAGCTCCCATAGGTGTCGTGGAAGATCGGCGTCCGGATATCGACACACTTGATGTGATACTGGTCGGCGGCCAGTCCCAGCAGCGTGTCCTCGCCCCGCGCCAGCAGCGGCGTCCTGTCAAAAAAGTAATAGGGGGAGAAGAACGGCGGAAGCGTTGGAAAGGTGCGCATCCGGAGGCCGAGATTTCCGCCGAGGACCTTTGTGGTGGGCGCCGGCTTCCCGGCATCGCCCTCCTGAAGAAGCATTCCGCCGGTCGCCATGCTGCTTTGCCAGAACTCGGCCATGGCCTCCTTGTGCAGACCCCAGAGCAACTCCGTCATTCCGTCAAACCGCGCCGGCGGCAGGATATTGTAGCCGCTGTAATCGCTGCTGGTGATGTCCGCGCCCATCGCCATGCCGCCAAGGTGCGCTCCCACAAAGTCCACCTCGCAGGGCCGGACGCTCCCATCCGGCATACGGCGCAGGACGGACGGGAGAACGTCAGAATCCACAAAGATGAGGACGTCCGCCTCCGTGAACATCGCCTCCATCAGCACCTGATTCCGGTTAAAGCCGTAGGGGATCAGCCCGTGGGTATCGATCAGGGGGCAGAACAGGAGCTCCCGGAGCGATGCGTACGGAACGCCGATCGCCTTGAGGATCAGATAGGCCCGCCCGAACTCCTGAAGCCGGATCAGGGAGAGCTTTGTCCTGCTTTGCAGCACAGCGGCGGCCTCCGGGGCAAGCTGATGGGAATAGGCTACGATCACCCGGTCAATGGGATGACCGTACTTTTCCGCGTTGTCCAGAAACTCCGTCAGCGGGCTTGCCGACAGAAGATTTCTGACTACCATACCGATTGCAATCTTCATTATGACACCTCCTTGCGTTTCTGTCGTCATGGGCTTTTGAGTACGACAGGAGATACCTGCTCCCAATGGCAGGATATCTCCGGCTCTTTTCATGATGCGGGTAGAGACCTGCGGTTTTGGGCTTTGGTCTGCCGGCTGAAACGCAATGCAAACCGATCCGTACCCGGCGGCAGAAAAAGAAAAGGCACATAAGCCGACGGATCCGGCTTATGTGCCAACAAACACAAATCGATTTCGACCTCTCCGCAAGAAGCCATACCGATACCGCATTCTCACATAGCCGAACCGGGGAGAGGGAATGGTAAACATGGCAGACTTCTCCTTTCGCAGGGAGGGAATCTCTAATTATTTATTTTATCATATCATATGTTTTCTTTTCCCGCAATAGTCTCAGCCTGCTCCCGCCGCTTTCGATACTCCTCCAGATACCGGTCCAGACAGACCTTGTTGACGGTA
>CAKUFI010000149.1 GCA_934647305.1 uncultured Clostridia bacterium
CCCCCCCCCCCCCCCCCCCCCCCGCCCGCTTCGCGGGCACCTCCCCTTTCAGGGGAGGCATATTCGGCAAAGCGCAGAGGCCTCTCTAAAATGGACTGAAAGGTTCTGCCCGCGACGCACAAGCACACGGAAACAAACGGTCATTCACACACGAAAGGAAGAAAACTCATGAGCAAAATCACCATGACAAGGGATCTGCGGGGCGAACTGCCCGCGCTGCCCGATTTTGACGGCCTGAAGCTGCATACCTGGAACGACGAGAGCGCCGCCGCCTGGAACTGGATTCACCAGAGCGGCTGCATGAACCCGATCGGCCTGGAGGGCACTGGCCTGCTGCCCGAGCAGGTCTACTTCAGCGGCAGCTTTTCCAGCGATGTGGCGGCGGTCGCCGTGCGCCCGGGCGCAGAGGGTGAAGCCGAGCTGGCCGACGTGACCTGCCATCCCTGGCAGAAGGGCCTGCATTTCGGCCGCTACGCCGCGCTGTACGCCCTGCACGAGCTGAAGAAGCAGGGCTATACGACGGTCAAGCTGGCACTGCCGCCGGAAGCGGGCGCGGCGATCCACATGGCGCTGAAGCTGGGCTTCGAGCCGGCTGCGGATGACGAGACGCGCGCGCTGTGGCCGGCCGCACTGGCGCACGAGCAGGCGTTCTCGGAGAAGAAGCCTGAGCCGCAGCCGCTGTGGGAGGGCCTGGCGCCCTACTCTGAGGAGGGCGACTTCCAGCCCTCGATGCGCGCCTATCCGGTCGCGGGCAGCCGCGGCGCGGTGGTGGTGTGCCCGGGCGGTGGCTATGCGATCAAGGCCGACCACGAGGGCTCGACCATCGCGCGCATGCTCAATGCGGGCGGCGTGTCGGCCTACGTGCTGGACTACCGCGTCAAGCCCTGCCACTACAAGGCGCCGCTCTCCGACGCGAAGCGCGCCATCCGCACCCTGCGCGCCCTGGGCTACGAAAAGGTGGCCATCCTGGGCTTCTCCGCGGGCGGACACCTGTGCTGCTCCGCCGCCACGCTGTACGACGCGGGCGACCCGACCTCTCCCGACCCGATTGAGCGGCTGTCCTCCCGTCCGGACGGTTTCATCGCCTGCTACGCGGTGGTCAGCTTCCTGAACCACACCCACCGCGGCTCGGCAGTCAACCTGCTGGGCGACAAGGCCGACGATCTGACGCTGCTGCGCCGCTTCTCGGCCGAGCAGAACGTCACCCGTGACACCCCGCCCGCCTTTATCTGGCACACGGTCGCAGACGGCGGCGTGCCGGTCGAGAACAGCCTGAACCTGGCCAAGGCGCTCAGCGAAAAGCAGGTCTCCTATGAGATGCACCTGTTCCCCGAGGGCCCGCACGGCCTGGGTCTGGCCACCGGCAATCCCACCGTCGCGCAGTGGGCCGGACTGTGCCAGCGCTGGCTCGCCCGCAACGGCTATTGCGCCGAGTAGACGCTTTCGGCATTGCTATTTCCCCTCTCCTTCAGTTCGAAGGAGAGGGGAAATTTGCGCCCGGCGGCTATGCCGCCGGGCGCGTGCGGGGAGGGGCATTGCCCCTC